>JAZOXF010000059.1:0-13608 GCA_045659605.1 Acutalibacteraceae bacterium | reverse complement strand
ACCTTTAACAAAATCAATTATAGCGTTGGCAAAGGGGTAATTCATAACCGAATCAAGTTGTCGGCCACGCAAGAAACGACGTCGACTGCCGTAACTGATTTTATTACTTGCATCTTCCCAAACTTCACCAAGAAGATAATTTTCGCCACTGTCACGCTTAACAGCCATACGAATTTTATCTAAAATTCCATCAGGAAGTTCATCGGCAACATCAAGTCTAAAACCTTTAACACCCTTATCTAACCAATATTTAATAACGCCCTTTTCACCGGTTATGAAATTTGTGAAAGAAAGGTCGTCTTCTTCGGTTTCGGGCAAGGTTTCAATGCCCCACCAAGCCGAATACTTATCAGGATAATCGGAGAATTTAAACCAACTGTAATAGGGCGAAGATTTTGAATTATAGGCTCCTACACTGTCATATCTATTATATTTGTTAAAATAGATACTGTCATCTCCCGTATGGGAGAAAACACCATCCAAAATGATTTCAATACCCTGTTTTTTTGCCGATTTAACAAGATTTTCAAGGTCTTTTTCGTTACCTAAAAGTGGGTCGATTTTGAGATAATCGGCAGTATTATAACGATGATTAGAGTGAGCCTCAAAAATGGGATTCAAGTAGATACAAGAAACACCCAAATCCTTTAAATAAGGCAATTTTTCCTCAATTCCTTTAAGATCGCCACCAAAATAGTCATTACACATTCTCTTTTTATCTTTAGGTTGGCGAAATTCAGGTTGAGCATACCAATCATCCGACAAATAACGGTCGTCGGGCACACCGATTTTTTTGCTGCCCGAATTATAGAAACGGTCGGGGAAAATTTGATAAATAATGCCACCATTTAACCAGTCGGGAGTTTTAAAGTCGGCCGAATAAACCGTTTGTTGCCAACAAGAACCGTCAGCGGTTACACAACCGAGACTCTCCCCTGTTTTTGTAACCTTAAATTCACCGTGAGCGCTTGTATATCTGAAGGAATACCAATACAAACCCTCGCTTAAAGTGATTTCACAGTTATAAAAACGGTAATCCTCAAGCCATTCACCTGCAGTAAGTCTTAATTCTTTTGTTTCTTCTTGGCTATCCTCACGAATTTGAAGAAAAGCATCATAAACACAAGCATCTTTATGTAGCAATAGGCTAAGCCGAAGGGTTTCCCCCTCGGCTATGCTTCCTAATTTGTTACGATATAAATTGTCTCGCGAATCAAAAGGATAATAATTCATAAATTACTCAACAGGCTTTGCGTTCCAAATATTATTAGCGTAATCCGCAATAGAACGGTCTGCGGCAAAAATACCCGATTTTGCAATATTGTTTAGCGACATCTTATTCCAAACATCACTATTCTTATAAAGCTCGGTTGCTTTTTGTTGCGCTCTGCGATAATCAGAGAAATCAGCCAAAGCCATATATCTATCATTATTTTTAAGTGTGTTATAAATATTCTCGAAGTTTTGACCTGCAATTCCCTTACCAATGAAGTCAAGTGCTTCACGCAACTCAGGATTATTATTGTAATAAGGAATTGGAGAATATCCGTGCTTTTGGAGAGATAATACTTCGGGGGTTTGCAAACCGAAGATAATAATATTATCATCGCCAACAGCCTTATGAATTTCAACGTTAGCGCCGTCTTCAGTACCTAAAGTAATGGCACCGTTCATCATAAGTTTCATATTACCGGTACCACTAGCTTCAGTAGAAGCCAAGGAAATTTGTTCGCTAATATCAGCGCTTGGAATCATAAGTTCAGCCATTGTTACACGGTAGTCTTCCAAGAATACAACCTTTAACTTATCCTTAACAGCAGGATCGTTTGCGATTGTAACCGAAAGCTTGTAAATCATTTGGATAATCTCTTTAGCAAATAAATATCCCGGAGCAGCCTTAGCGCCAAAGATATAGGTCTTGGGTTTAAAGTCAGCATTAGGATTAGCCTTAATAAAGAGATAATCGGAAATGATGTTTAAAGCGTTTAAGTGTTGACGTTTGTACTCGTGCAATCTCTTAACCTGCATATCAAAGATAGAATCAGGATCAAGAGCAACACCGGTATTTTCTTTAAGATAATTAGAGAATCTAACCTTATTGCCATGTTTGATTTCAGCCAAACGGTCTAAAACAGTCTTATCGTTCTCAAATGCCATAAGTTTTTCAAGCTCGGAAGCATCTTTAATAAAGCCATCGCCGATGAGTTCGGTTAGATATTTGGTAAGTTCAGGGTTTGCTTGGCAAAGCCATCTTCTATGAGCGATACCGTTAGTAACGTTAGTGAATTTTTCAGGAGTAAGTTGAACATAATCCTTGAAAAGTTCATCAACCAAAATCTTACTATGGAGTTTAGAAACACCGTTTACAGTGTGGCAAGTAGCAACACAAAGGTTAGCCATCTTAACCATACCGCCACTGATAATAGCAGTACGCTCAACTAAGCCAAAGTCACCTGTTTTTTGCATTACTTCATCACGGTATCTACGGTCAATTTCCTTGATAATTTGATAAATTCTTGGAATTCTTTCTCTAATCAAATGCTCGGGCCAACACTCCAAAGCTTCGGACATAATTGTATGGTTAGTGTAAGCCACGGTTTTCTTTACAATATTCCAAGCGTCATCCCAAGTGTAACCACATTCATCCAAGAGTAAACGCATAAGTTCGGGAATAGAAAGTGTTGGATGAGTATCGTTAATGTGAATAGCGACCTTTTCAGCAAGGTTTTCAAGGGTGTTATACTGACTTAAATGTCTTCTTAAAATATCTTGAATCGAAGCAGATACCAAGAAGTATTGTTGGCGAAGTCTTAAAGATTTACCCTCAATATGATTATCTTCAGGATACAATACTTTAGAGATGGTTTCGCACATTGCTCTTTGCTCTAATGCCTTAACATAATCGCCTTGATTAAATGCGCGCATATCGAAATCTTGACATTCAGCGCTCCAAAGACGAAGCACGTTAACAGTTTTGCCATCCTTACCTGCAACGCAAAGGTCATAAGGAACGGCACGAACAGTTTGGTAATCTTTATGCTCAATGTGGTGATAACTTCCATCCCACCACTCATCAATTATACCGTCAAAGTTTACATCCACGCCAAGAGCAGGTTTTGCTTGAAGCCATACACCGCCACCGGGAAGCCAAAAGTCGGGCATTTCGGTTTGCCAACCATCAACGATTTTTTGACGGAAAATACCGAGTTCATAACGAATACAGTAACCCATTGCAGGATAACCACCGGTTGAAAGACCGTCAAGGAAACAAGCAGCAAGACGACCAAGACCGCCGTTGCCGAGACCTGCATCAGGTTCAAAATCGTATAATTTATCAAGTTTAACCTTGAACTTAGCCAAAGCTTTACTCATTGTGTCGGTAAGGTCTAAGTTAAAGAGGTTATTCTTTAAGGAACGACCCATAAGGAATTCCATACTTAAATAGTAAACGGTTTTTGCTTCTTGTTGACCTGTAGCCTTTTTAAATTCAGCGCGGCGCTCATTCATAATTTCAAGCAAAACTAAAACACAAGCTTTGTAGAAAAGTTCATCAGAAGCCTGCGCAGGGGCAACGCCGAAATTGTGAGAAAGCTTCTTTTCAATCATCGAAGCTAAAGCCGTTGCAGTATATTTTTGCATAATTCTACCTCCGAATTATATTATAATTATATTATTACTTTATTATACTACATTATTCTGTTGCATTTTGCAAGTAGTATCTAACACTATTTTTATCATATTTTTTGTGCAATTTGTATAATTTCCTTTAAAAAATTAATAAATATTGGAATGTTTTCGTTATTAAGAACAATTTTTAGCATATTTTTAATTATAAAGGAGTCATAATAAACAAAAAAATATAAGCCCTGTTTCGGGCTTATATTTTTTCTAATTTAAGGGAATTAATAACATTCCTGATTTTAAATTTTCTCCTTTTTCAATATTATTAACTAAGTTGATTTCCTCTACCGAAGCCGAGAATTTTTGCGCAATATTCCAAATGCTTTCGTTTTCGCAATTATAATAAATCACCATAGCGGTATCATCGCTTCGTTTTAAAACCTTATCTTCGTTTATACAAAGGTCAGAAACCACCGATATTTCCCTTTTTTCATAAATTGAGGCGTTTATTCCAAGTTCAACCAAAAGTTCTATATTAGTTGAAGAAATAATCGTGAAACCACAGGATAAAACTTCAATTTCAGGTTCGCAGTATGCTATACCTTTGCCGACTTTAAATGGATATTTATACTCAAAGTCTATTGGCTTTTCAACATAGAGTGGAATGTTGTTTTCATCGCAAATTATCATATCTGCAAGGAGTGTTCCGTATATAACCATTTTGTCAGTTTCAAACTTGGTGTGACAGTTTTGAACACTGCACCAAAGGTCAACAACATTATTGATATTAAAATCCAATTCAACATTTTTCTTACAGTTGAAACCTTCTTGTACAGTATCAGTAATATAATTAAGCGGCACTTTGTTGCGCTTAATTTCGGCTTCGAATCTTCGTGAAAAGGCATCCTCAATAATTAAAATATCTTTTTTGCAATATGCTTCGCAGGAAAGCATAAGCTTAGCATTAATACTAAAACATCTAACTTCCCCATTTGAAGTGAGTTTTGGTTTAACATCAATAGCGCAAATTTCAGCCTTACACTCGCATTGACAATTATCTGTAATGCCTTCAATATCAACAATTTGGCTAAAAGGAAGTTTGGTTTTTACAATTTGCGGTGCCGATCCGTTTTCAGGGCAATATAAGACACAAACCGCCATTTCACCTTTCACAACAGTTTTGTCATTAATTATTTTAGTTTCAAAAATACTCACCGAAGAATTGGTTTTAATTACATTTTGAATCGAAGGTTGCCCATTACCAATAGGTAAATCTTCTTCAATAAGCAAATATTTTTCCGCATATCCCATTGGCGTAGTAGCAGGTGTGGTCATCCTTTTAATCTCTACTTGCGGGTCATCAATATCGCAAACCACTTCCCTGCACTTGCGCTTGAAAACCTTAAGAAAAATGCCTACAGCGCCGTGAATATCAATTTTTCTACCCGTTACAGCCCTACAATTTATGTAATCGCATTTAATTTTTGCAAAGGCGTTGCAACCGCTTATATCAAAACTACATTCCATAGTTTTGGAAAATGGGTAAACATATTCATAAGAACAAAAATTATTATCTTTATCACAGTACAAAATAGTTATAATAACATTACCGTCAATGGTGATACCGTTGCCGTTAATTGATTTTGCTAAAATTCTCGGCACAGCATGACATTTAAATATCTTTGAGATATCAGGGCAAAAATCAGGCAATGTGAAATCCACATCTATTGCCTGTTCCAATGAATCACAAAAATAATTTTCGTTAACATAAATATCGCTTTTAAGACATTTTTGTTGCATAATAAATCCTCTCTTTTCGCAAGTTTACTGATAAATACTATGCGTAAAAAGAGAGGATTATTCTAAAATTATTCTAATTCAAAGGCACCGGTGTAAAGTTGATAATACTGACCTTTTTCGGCAATTAATTTCTCGTGGTTACCACGCTCAATTATTCTACCTTTGTCTAACACCATAATTACATCGGAATTCTTAACGGTGGAAAGTCTATGAGCAATAACAAAAACAGTTCTGCCACGCATTAAACTATCCATACCGCGTTGAACGATGGCTTCGGTGTGGGTATCAACCGAGGAGGTTGCCTCATCCAAAATCATAACCGGAGGATCAGCAACTGCAGCACGAGCAATAGCAATTAACTGTCTTTGGCCTTGGGAAAGGTTTGAACCGTTATTTACAAGTTCTGTATCGTAACCTTTTGGCAAACGAGTAATAAAATCATCAGCGCCGGCAAGTTTTGCTGCCTCAATACACTCATTGTCAGTAGCGTCAAGTCGGCCATAACGGATATTGTCCATTACAGTTCCGGTAAATAGGTTGGTTTCTTGTAAAACAATACCCAAAGAGCGTCTAAGATCGCTCTTTTTGATTTTATTAATGTTAATACCGTCATATCTAACTTTACCGTCAGCAATGTCATAGAAACGGTTTATAAGGTTGGTTATGGTAGTTTTGCCAGCACCTGTTGCGCCAACGAAAGCAACCTTTTCACCTGGGTTAGCGTAAACACTAACATTGTGTAAAACTTGTTTGCCTTCAACATAGCCGAAATCAACATCATTTAATGTAACTTCACCTTTGAGTTCGGTGTAGGTCACAGTTCCATCGGCTTTATGAGGATGTTTCCAAGCCCAAAGACCGGTACGTTTGGTGGTTTCTCTTAACTGACCGTTTTCATCATACTCAGCATTCACCAATTTAACATAACCTTCATCGGTTTCGGCTTGTTCATCCATAAGGGCAAAAACGCGCTCAGCACCGGCAACACCCATAACAATAGCATTAATTTGCTGAGAAACTTGGTTTACGTTACCTGTAAACTGTTTTGTCATATTAAGGAAAGGTATAACAATACTAATTTCAAAAGCTAAACCCGAAATGCTTAAATTGGGAGTTTTCGACAATAAGAACAAACCGCCAACAGTAGCAATGATAACATATAAAATGTTACCAATGTTCATATTAATAGGGCCTAAACAGTTAGCATAGGCGTGGGCACGGTTGCTGTCCTCAAACAATTGATTGTTAATTTCATCAAATTTCTCGCGGCTTTTATCTTCGTGACAAAATACCTTAACAACCTTTTGTCCGGACATTATTTCTTGAACATAACCTTCGGTTTTGGCAATGGATTTTTGCTGTTTCATAAAATATTTTGCTGAACCACCACCCACAATTCGAGTAACCATAAATAAAGCAAAAACACCTGCAACCACAACCAATGTCATCCAAACACTGTACCACAACATAATTCCAAAAACGCTTACAACGACAATAGAAGCTTGTAATATTGTCGGAATTGATTGTGAAACCAACTGTCTTAAAGTATCAATATCATTGGTGTAAAAA
This sequence comes from Acutalibacteraceae bacterium, assembly GCA_045659605.1. Lineage (GTDB taxonomy): Bacteria > Bacillota > Clostridia > Oscillospirales > Acutalibacteraceae > UBA737. The sequence goes on along the minus strand of JAZOXF010000059.1, from coordinate 6,618 downwards.
CTCATAATATCGCCGTGTTTATGAGTATCAAAGTATTTGATGGGTAAATTTTGCATTCCATCAAACATAGTTTTTCTCATTTTGCCCAAGAAACCTTGAGTCATAATTGCAATTAATTGAGATTGCACAATAACCGCAATAAACGATAATGCGTATAAAATTCCTAAAACGGTTACCTTAGGAATAATTTCACCCTTGGCGGAATTCCAATCACCTGAAGTAATCCATTTTTCTATTGCCTGTAAAACTTGTTGTTGGAAAATTGCAGGAATTGCCGCCGTAATAGAAGCAAATACAATACAAACAATAATAACAGGTAACAAAACAGGATAATATCCGTAAAGCATTTTAAGCAATCTTTTAAGGGAATTCATATTAAGTTTTTTGCGTTTTCCGTCAGGTCCTAATACGGGAGGATTATTTTTCCTCATCAGAATCACCTCCGCCAACTTGTTGCTCATATACCTCGCGGTAAATACTACTATTCTTTAATAATTCTTCGTGATTGCCGATATCAGTAACTTTACCGTTATCCATAACAATAATTAAATCCGCATCCATAACCGAGGATATTCTTTGCGCGATAATAATTTTTGTTGTATCAGGAATATAGTTTTTAAAACCGTTTCTTATATAAGCATCAGTCTTAGTATCAACAGCGCTTGTCGAATCATCCAAAATGATAACTTTGGGATTTTTTAGTAATGCGCGAGCAATGCAAAGTCTTTGCTTTTGACCACCCGAAACATTGGTACCACCCTGTTCAATATATGTGTCATACTTATCGGGAAAAGTTTCGATAAAATCGTGGGCTTGGGCCAACTTGCAAACTGCTATAATTTCTTCATCGGTAGCGTTTTCATTACCCCAACGCAGGTTTTCTTTGATTGTACCCGAGAATAATTGGTTCTTTTGCAATACCATTGCAACACTGTCACGTAAGGTCTTAATGTCATAATTCTTAACATCAACACCACCTACTTCAACCACACCGTCAGTTACATCATAAAGTCTTGGTATTAATTGCACCAAAGATGACTTACCATCACCCGTACCACCGATAATGCCCACTGTCATACCCGATTTGATATCTAAATTGATATTTTCAAGTGCATTTCGTTTCGCTGTATCGCTGTATTTGAAATTAACATTTTTAAATGCTATAGAACCGTCTTTAATTTCGTAAATAGGATTATCACAGTTAACAATAGAAGGCTCTTCCTCTAAAACTTCGCAAATGCGTTTCATAGATTCCAATGAAATGGTAATCATTACATAAATCATTGAAAGCATCATAAGTGACATTAAAATTTGCATACCGTAAGTAAGCATTGCGGAAATTTCGCCATACTTTAATTTGGCGCCACCTGATGAGATGGCTAAAAAAGAACCAAAGGTTAATATGAAAATCATATTAAAGTACATGCAAAACTGCATCAAAGGTCCGTTAATGGCAACAATTCGCTCAGCTTTGGTAAAATCGGTTGTAATATCATCGGCAGCAGTTTTAAACTTCTCTTTTTCATATTCTTCACGAGAGAAGCCCTTAACAACACGCATACCACGAACATTTTCTTCAATAGATTCGTTTAAACGGTCATATTTTTTGAAAACTCTTCTGAAAGCAGGCATCGCTTTTCTTGCAACCATAAAGAGTCCAAAAATCAAGATAGGCACAACCACAACAAAGGTTGTGGCTAAAGAACCTCCCATTAAGTAAGCCATTATAATTGAGAAAATAAAGTTCATTGGGCTTCTAACGGCAGTTCTTATAATCATCATATAAGACATTTGAACGTTGGTAACATCGGTGGTAAGTCTTGTCACTAAAGATGTTGAAGAGAACTTATCAATGTTCTTAAACGAAAAACTTTGAATTTTTGAAAACATATCTTTACGAAGATTTTTAGCAAAACCTGCCGATGCTTTGGCGCAGGTTAACGCCGCAATACCACCACAACATAATGAAATCAATGCCATTCCAACCAACATTAAACCAGTTCTAAAAACATCGTTAATGGTTGTTGTGCCATTTAAATTCTCAAAATTGTTAATCATATCCCTTACCAAGAAAGGAATTGAAACCTCAATTAAAACCTCACCCATTATAAAAATGAGGGTTAAAATTGAAGGTAATTTGTATTCACGAATACTTTTTGCCAGGGTCTTAATCATTTTCTTCCTCCATATTTGCTGTTAACTTTTTCATAACACTAAAAAATGTTTCCAATTCGGTTTCAGAAATTCCATTTCTTAAACGTTTTTCTCTTTTGGTTATATCGTTGATAATTAAATTATGCTGATTTATGGCTTTCTCGGTAAGAACTATTTTCTTAAGTCGAGCATCATTTTCAACACTTATTCGCTCAATAAAACCCTTTTGCTCCATAGTTTTGAGCATTCGAGACGCCGTTGAACCTCTTATTGAAAACTTTTCTTCAAAATCACGTTGAAAAATATCATTATCACGGTTTTCATAAAAATAATGAATTGCCCAACCGTTTATTCCCTTAATATGCTCAACCTGAAGTATATTTCTGCTTTTTTCAACATCACGCTTTATGGCATTATTAAGTATTCGAATAACAAAGCCAATTTCTTTGTCTCTTAGCATAATACACCTACCATTTCAATAGTTAGCCTGCTAACTATTATAGAACTTTTGCTAATTATTGTCAAGCAAAAGAATGTTAAAATTATGTAATAAAATAAAGCCCTCGAAAGAGGGCATTATTTTATTTTTTAGCAAGTTCTTTTGTTCTTTTAAAAGAAGAATTAATTGCCGACATAACAGTTCCTCTAAATCCATTATCTTCCAGTGCATGAACACCCTCAATGGTACTACCACCCGGTGAGCAAACCTCATCTCTTAAAACCGAAGGATGTTTACCCGATGTTTGCATTAACTCGGCAGCACCTGCAATAGTTTGAAAGGTATACTCGAGCGCTTTATCGTAAGGTAATCCACACTCTATACCTGCATCTGCCATAGCTTCGGCAAACAAATATACGAAAGCCGGACCACATCCCGAAACAGCCGTTGCCGAATTAATTAATTCTTCATTAATTTCATCAAGTTTACCGGCAAAGCGTAAAGCATCGTTAAATTCATTGATTTCGTTTGTAAACACGCTATCATCAAAGGAATATAAAATCATACCCTTACCTGCCGAAACGGGTGTATTGGGCATTATGCGAATGATAGGACACTCAAATCCTAACATATCATTTAATGTTTTAATTTCAATACCTGCTGCCATGGAAATTAAGATGTAACGGTCATTTCTTTCCTTCAAAATGTTGGAAATTTCATCAAGGGCATCTTTCATTACTTGAGGCTTAACACCAAGAAAAATATATTTGCAACCCTCTGCAATATCTTTTACATCGGCAACACAACATTTTAATTCATCGGCTAAAACTTGTGCTTTTTCGGTCGCCTTATCGGCAAGCAACACGTCTTTTGAACCAATCACTTTGCAAACAGCACGAGCCAAACTACCGCCCATATTACCACAGCCAATAAAACCGTATTTCGAAATACTCATAACTCTTTCCTACCTTGTTTGGCCATCGCCAATAATTATGTACTTATAAGTATTAAGTTCGTTTAGTCCCATAGGACCTCTTGCGTGAAGCTTTTGGGTTGAAATACCCATCTCACAACCAAGACCAAACTCTCCACCATCGGTAAATCTTGTTGAAGCATTAACATAAACTGCAGCTGAATCAATGCGAGAGGTGAAAAATTCAATTGTATCTTGACAGTTAGAAATAATGCTTTCACTGTGATGGGTCGAATGTTTGGAAATGTGTTTTACTGCATCAGTTACATCATCAACCATTTTCACAGCAATTTTATAATCCAAAAACTCGGTATCAAAGGAATTTTCGTCGGCCAAAGTAACAGGTATAATTTGGCAAGTTTCCTTATCTCCTATTATCTCAGTTCCAGGGTTTGTGTTTTTGAACAAATTGTGAAGTTTTGGTAAAAATTCATTAGCAATTGCCCTGTGTACCAAACAAACTTCGCAAGCATTACAAACCGAAGGACGACTACGTTTTGCATTATCTAAAATTTTAAGTGCTTTTTCTAAATCAGCATCTTTATCGACAAAGATATGGCATATTCCCGTTCCCGTTTCAATGCAAGGAACTTTTGCATTTTCGGTACAAGCCTTAATAAGACCCTTACCACCACGAGGAATAAGTAAATCAACAAGTCCTACAGCAGTCATTAAAGCATTGGCACTATCACGACTTGTATCTTCAACCAAATTGATGTAATTTTCATCAATACCTGTTTGTTTTAAACCAAGTTTCAATGCCTTAACAATAGCATTAGCGCTATAAAAAGCATCTTTACCACTGCGGAGCACACAAACATTTCCACTTTTAAAACTAAGGGCAGCAGCATCGGATGTAACATTGGGTCGGCTTTCGTAAATAATTGCAACAACACCAAAAGGAACACTGGTTTTTAAAATTTCCAAACCGTTTTGGTGAACTGTTTTATCAATTACTCTACCAACAGGGTCAGGCAACTTTGCAACATCTAAAATGCCTTTAGCCATACCTTTAATTCTGTCGGCATCAAGACGAAGTCGGTCTATCATAACCGGAGCGATGACGCCCTCAGCATTTTTAATATCCAGAGCATTTGCTTCTAAAATTGCTTCGGTGTTTTCAATAAGACTCTCGGCCATATTTTCCAATGCCTTATTTTTAATTTCGGTAGAAATTGGAGGATTATAAGAAACCTCTTTCGCTCTTCTTAAAATTTCAATTGTTTCGGTCATTATTATCCCTTCTTTGCCACAAATCTTGTGCCAACGTCTTCGCCGTTAATAATTGAATATAATAGTTGCGGGTTGCTGCCATTTGCAATAACCATATCACTGCCACCTGCTGTGGCGATTTTTGCAGCTTTAATCTTAGTAACCATACCGCCTGTACCCAATGCTGTACCTGCGCCGCCTGTCATTGCAACAATTTCATCGGTGATATCATCAACACGGTTTATCAGGACCGCATTTTTATCCTTATGTGGATCCGCAGTATAAAGACCGTCAATATCTGATAAAATAACTAAGAGGTCGGCTTTAATTGTTTTTGCAACAATAGCACCTAATGTATCGTTATCACCAATTACAATTTCATCGGTAGCAATAGTATCGTTTTCATTAATAATCGGAATTACATCTAACTCTAATAGTCTGCAAAGTGTGTTTTTGAAATTAGCACAACGACCATCATCGGCAATATCTTCATCGGTAAGCAAAATTTGCGCAACAGTATGGTTATACTCGGAAAACAGTTTATCATAAGTATACATAAGTTCACATTGACCAATAGCCGCAGCTGCTTGTTTGGTAGGAATATCCTTTGGCTTTTCTTTTAAACCTAATTTACCGACACCCATACCAATAGCGCCCGAAGAAACCATAATGATTTCATTACCTGCGTTTTTAAGGTCAGATATAACCTTACAAAGCTCTTCAACACGGCGAATATTAAGTCTCCCCGTTTCGTGAGCTAATGTAGATGTACCTAATTTAATTACAACCTTCATTTTAAGCACCTGTTTCTTTAAACAATAGTAAAATTATACCATAAAAACAAAAAACTTTCAATGATAACACTGAAAGTTTTTATATTTTTTTTATTTAATTCCGGTAGAACCAAAACCGCCTTCACCACGAACAGTATCGCTTAATTCTTCGGTTTCGGTATATAGTACCTTCAAGAAGGGAGTTATAACTAATTGGGCAACCCTTTCCTTGTCGGCAATTGTTTGGGCTGATGAAGAATGATTATGAAGTGCAACCATAATTTCGCCTCTATAATCACTATCGATAACACCGACTTTATTAGCAGGAGCTAATCCTCTTTTGGTGGCAATGCCACTGCGAGCATAAATCAAACCCGCATAACCTTCGGGGATTTCCAATGAAAGTCCTGTATGTATGAGTTTAGTTTCCCCTGCCTCAATTGTAACCTCTCCGCCTTCACAAGCATAAAGATCGGCACCAGCAGCAAATTCGGTTCCATAAGTAGGAGCAATAGCATCCTCGTTTAATTTTTTAAAATTAACTTTAATCATATTTAAAACTCCTATTCGTAAATATTTCCGCTTCCCATTCTTCTTTCCCATTTGCCTTCAAGCCAAACAGTTTCATTTTTAAGTAACGATGTTTGAACATCAATAATTCTTTGGTTTGAAGAACCTCTGAAAAGCAAATCAGGGCTTTTTAATTCCTCAACAAACTTGCCATCAACCAAAACATTGGTATACTTTAAAATTTCTTTAACAGTTTCTAAATTACCAACCGTTCCTTTAAGCAATTGTTCATCAAAAAGAAAACCCGTATAAATCCAAATGTTTTTTTGCGGAAATCTTGTTTTAATTTCTTTTACAACCCTTAAAACGCCTTCTTGATTTTCGGGTTCAAAAGGCTCACCGCCCAAAACCGAAAAACCGCTTATATGGTCGGGTGCGGTTGCTGTGACGAGTTCTTCTAAAACCTCATCGGTAAAGAGATTTCCGTAAGAAAAATCCCATGCTTCAGAATTAAAGCAGTTCTTACAAAAATGACGGCAACCGCTAACAAATAAACT
>JAZOXF010000058.1:0-6460 GCA_045659605.1 Acutalibacteraceae bacterium | reverse complement strand
TGTTAATGTTGCCGCTATTGAGGAATATAAAGAAGTTAGCGAGCGTTATGAATTCTTGTCCGCTCAGGTTGATGATGTTGAAAAGACAAGAAGTGAACTTTACAAACTTATTAATCAACTCACAACTCAAATGAAGGATATATTCTCGGTTGGTTTTGAAAAGATTAGCAACAACTTCTCCAAAACATTTGTTGAGTTGTTTGGAGGCGGAAGCGCGAGTCTTTCACTCTCCGACCCTGAAAATATTTTGGAAAGTGGAATTGACATTAATGTTAAATTACCCGGTAAAAATGTACCAAGTCTTGACGGTCTTTCGGGTGGTGAAAAGGCACTTATCGCCCTTTCAATTTACTTCTCCATTATGCGTGTTAATGCTCCTCCTTTCTGTTTCTTGGATGAGGTTGATACTGCGCTTGATGACATTAACGTTGAACGTTTTGCAAATTATATGAGAGACTCCGATTTTGCAACCCAGTTTATTTGCGTAACCCACCGTCGTGGTACCATGGAGGCTGCTGATATGCTTTACGGTGTTACAATGCAAGAAAAGGGTGTTACAAAATTATTAGAGTTAAATGTTTCTGAACTTGAAAAGAAACTTGAACTTACCGAAACTGCATAATTTATAAACAGGGAAGTGCCTTATGGGATTTTTTAGCAAAATAAAGTCGGGATTACAAAAGACCCGTTCTTCAATTAGTAATAGTGTTAACAGCATTATTAACAGTTTCACAAAAATTGATGAAGAATTGTTTGAGGAACTTGAAGAAATCCTTGTAATGTCCGACATTGGTGTTGCCACATCTACCGAAATTTGCGACAAAATGCGTGCAAAAATCAAAGAAACAGGCGAAACCGACCCTAACAATATTAAAAGTATGATGAAAGAAATCATTGTAGAAATGTTGGGTGAGGATGAAGGTTTGATTTTAAATACCAAACCTTCGGTTATACTTGTTATCGGCGTAAACGGTGTTGGTAAGACCACATCTATCGGAAAAATTGCAGCACAGCTTAAAAGCAAGGGTAAAAATGTTGTTTTAGGCGCTGCTGATACCTTCCGTGCGGCTGCTATTGACCAACTGGAAGTTTGGAGTCAACGCGCAGGTGTTTCAATGGTTAAAAGTGTTGAGGGTACTGACCCTGCATCGGTTGTCTTTGATACTATTGCGTCGGCTAAAGCAAAGGGCGCAGATGTTATCATTTGCGATACAGCGGGCCGACTTCACAATAAGAAAAATCTTATGGATGAACTTGCTAAAATTAACCGTGTTATTGCAAGAGAATTGCCCGATGCTTCGGTTGAAACATTACTTGTTCTTGATTCAACAACAGGTCAAAACGCTGTTAACCAAGCAAAAGAATTTAAAAATGTTACCAACATTACAGGTATTGTTTTAACCAAACTTGACGGCACTGCCAAGGGTGGTATTATAATCCCAATTAAGAACGAATTGAACATTCCCGTTAAGTATATCGGTGTTGGTGAAGGAATTGATGATTTGCAACCCTTTAATGCTAAAGAGTTTGCTGATGGAATTTTTGAGGTTTAAAAATGAAGGTATTTATTGCAACAAAAAATGCAAAAAAACTAATCGAACTTGAAAGAATTTTAACCCCTTTGGGCTTTGAGGTTTTAAGCGAAAAAGATTTGGACAAGCCCTTAAGTGAGGTTGAAGAAACCGGCACAACATTTGCTGAAAACGCTCTTTTAAAAGCAAAAGCAGGTTTAGAACTTACAGGTTTAATTTCGGTTGCTGATGATTCGGGAATTTGTGTTGATTATTTAAAGGGCGCTCCCGGTATTTACTCGGCTCGTTATTCGGGCGGTCACGGCAACGATGCGGAAAACAATAAGAAAATTCTCCGTGAACTTGAAGGTGTACCTATGGAGCAAAGAGGAGCCCATTATTCGGCTGCTATTGCTTGTGTTTTCCCTGACGGTAGAAGTTTTACTGTTCAAGGTGATTGTTATGGTCATATTGCTTTTGAAGAAAGTGGCACCCAAGGTTTTGGTTATGACCCATTATTTATAAGCGAAAAGGGTTGCTTCGGTCATCTTAGCGCCGAAGAAAAGGATGAAATTAGTCATCGTGGTAAAGCCCTTAGATTATTTAAGGAAGAATTAACAAAATATATTTAAGCGAGGAAAATTATGTTAAACAGCAGACAAAGAGCGCAACTTAGAGGTATGGCTAACGACTATGATACTATTTTACAGGTTGGTAAGTCGGGTATTTTAGACACAACCGTTAAACAGGTTGCTGATGCTCTTGAAGCAAGAGAATTAATTAAACTTAAAATTCTTGAAACTTGTCCCACAACTGTTCGAGAAACTGCTGACCAGTTGGCTGAGGCTACCGGTAGTGATGTTGTTCAAGTAATTGGTAGCAAATTTATTCTTTATAAAGAAAGCAAAAATAATAAAACCATTAAGTTGGTGAAATAATGTTTACTGCTATTTTTGGCGGCACTTTTAATCCTTTGCATATGGGGCATTATAAGATTTTACAGGTCTTGAATAATGACCCTAAAATAGAAAAAATACTTCTTATGCCTGATAGATTACCGCCCCACAAAACGGCTGAGTTTTTAATTGATGACGAAACTCGTTTGGAAATGTGCCGTATTGTTGCAGGTGAGTTTTCTAAATGCGATTTGTGTTTAATTGAGTTTGAACGAGAGGGCAAAAGTTATACCATAGACACCGTAAAACTTTTGCAAAGCCGTTATCCTTCCCAAAATTTCGCATTTGTAATGGGTGGAGATATGATGGTCTACTTTGATAAATGGTATAAATTTGAAGAACTTATGAAATTGTTGCCGTTTATCGTTTTTTCCAGAACAGCAACCGACAAGACTGAGTTTGAAACTTGTGTTTCACAGTTTTCTCAAATGGGTATGGAGATTATATTAAAGGACGATATAATTCCTGATGTTTCTTCAACTCAGGTACGAGCAAATTTTAAGGGATTAAAAGATTTGGTTCCTGATTCTATATATAATTTCTTAACCGAAAGGGGAGTTTATTGTGGATAAAATTAGGGAATATAAAGATATACTCGCCGAAAGGTTAGATGAGCATAGATATCACCATTCTCTTTGTGTTGCCGAGGAAGCCTTGCGTTTGGCTGAAAAATACGGTGGCGATAAGGACAAGTGTTATTTGGCAGGTCTTTTGCACGATATTACTAAAAATGATAGCCCTGAAGAGCACTTGAAAATTTTCGAAAGTTTTGGTATAATGCTATCTGTTGTTGAAAAAAATGCTATGAAACTTTGGCATGCTATTTCGGGCGCGGCTTATATTGAAAATTATTTGGATATCAAAGATGTTGAGATTTTAGATGCCGTTAGGTATCATACAACTGCGAAGGCAGATATGTCTTTAACAGCAAGGATTTTATATCTTGCTGATTTCACTTCTAAAGACCGTAATTATCCCGATGTAAATATTATGCGAAAACTTGTGGATAAATCTTTGGACGAGGCATTTGTTTATGCGCTTCAGTATTCGATTATTGATTTAACCGAACGATCTAAAGCTATTCATCCTGACACTGTTTCAGCTTTTAATCAAGTAGTTCTTAATTTGGAGGAAACCTAATGGAAAGTTTTGAAATAATAACTATCGCGGCTAATGCCCTTAACGAGAAAAAGGGTAGGGACATTTCCGCAATTAAAGTTGGCGACCTTACAGTACTGGCTGATTATTTCTTGCTTTGTACTGCAAATTCTTCTACTCAGGTTCGTGCTCTTTGCGATGAGGTTGAAGAAAAATTAGAGGAAGCGGGTTTAAGACCCCATCATATTGAAGGTAAAGCCACAGGTTGGGTTGCCCTTGACTATGGTTCGGTAATTATTCATGTGTTCGGCCGTAATGAGCGTGAGTTCTATGATCTCGACAAAATGTGGAGCGACGGCGAACAGGTTGATTTAGATAAAATTCTTGTAAACGAAAAAGAGGTTTAACAATGGAAAATTTCTATAATTACACTCAAATTGAGAAAAAATGGCAGGATATTTGGGATGAAAAACAAACCTTTGCTGCTAAAAATGACTACACTTTGCCCAAATTCTATGGACTTGTTGAGTTCCCTTATCCTTCGGGTCAAGGTTTGCATGTAGGACATCCCCGTTCTTACACCGCTTTGGACATTGTAAGCCGTAAAAAAAGACTTGAAGGCTATAATGTTTTGTATCCAATGGGTTGGGATGCTTTCGGTCTTCCTACCGAAAACTTTGCTATTAAAAACCATATTCATCCTTCTATTGTTACCGAAAACAATATTGCAAACTTTAAGAGACAACTTAAGTCTTTAGGTTTCTCTTTTGACTGGGCGCGTGAAGTTAACACAACTGACCCTTCATATTACAAGTGGACCCAATGGATTTTCTTACAACTTTTCAAAAAAGGTTTGGCTTATAAGAGTCAAATGGCTGTTAACTGGTGTACTTCTTGTAAGTGCGTTTTGGCTAATGAAGAGGTTGTAAACGGTGTTTGTGAGCGTTGTGGCAGCGAAGTTGTGCAAAAGGAAAAGAGCCAATGGATGCTCAAGATTACCGAATATGCCGAGAAACTTCTTGAAGGCTTAAACGATGTTGATTTTATCGACCGTGTTAAGACCCAACAAAGAAACTGGATTGGCCGTTCTTATGGCACTCAAGTTACTTTTAACACCAATATTGGTGACACATTTGATATCTTTACCACCCGTGCTGATACATTGTTTGGCGTTACATATATGGTTATGTCTCCCGAACATCCCTTACTCAGCAAATGGGCTGATAAGATTAAGAACTTTGATGAGGTTAAGGAATATCAAGTTTCGGCTTCTAAAAAGTCCGATTTTGAGCGTACTGAACTTGCAAAAGATAAAACCGGCGTTATGCTCGATGGTGTAACCGCTATCAACCCTGTTAATAATACCGAAATACCGATTTTTATTTCCGATTATGTATTGATTTCTTACGGCACCGGCGCTATTATGGCCGTTCCTGCTCACGATACCCGTGACTGGGAGTTCGCAAAGAAATTTAATCTTCCCATCATTGAAGTTGTTGCAGGTGGCGATGATGTTCAAGCAGCAGCATTTACCGACTGTGCTACAGGAACTCTTGTTAACTCCGATTTCTTAAACGGCTTATCGGTTGAAGATGCTAAGGTTAAGATTCAAGAATGGTTAACCGAAAAGGGAATTGGCAGCGTTAAGACTAACTATAAACTTCGTGACTGGGTATTCTCCCGTCAAAGATATTGGGGCGAACCTATCCCTGTTGTTCATTGTGAGAAGTGTGGATATGTTCCACTACCTGAAAGTGAACTTCCTTTGGTTCTTCCTAATGTTGATTCCTATGAGCCTACCGATAACGGAGAATCTCCTTTAGCTAAGATGACCGACTGGGTTAATACAACTTGTCCTCATTGCGGTGCTCCTGCTAAGCGTGAGACCGATACAATGCCTCAATGGGCAGGTTCTTCTTGGTATTTCCTTAGATATTGCGATCCCCATAATGATAAGGAATTAGCCTCCAAAGAAGCGCTTGAGTATTGGTGTCCCGTTGATTGGTATAACGGTGGTATGGAACACACCACACTTCACTTGTTATACAGCCGTTTCTGGCATAAATTCCTTTATGATATTGGCGTTGTTCCTAATGCTGAGCCTTATTCAAAGCGTACCAGTCACGGTATGATTTTGGGTGAGAACGGCGAGAAGATGTCTAAATCTAGAGGAAACGTTGTTAACCCCGATGAAATCATTGAAAATTACGGCGCCGATACCATGCGTGTATATGAAATGTTTATCGGTGACTTTGAAAAGGCTGCTCCTTGGAGCCAATCTTCCATCAAGGGTAGTAAGCGTTTCTTAGATAAGGTTTGGGCTTTAACCAACATTTTAGTTGAAGGTGAATATCGCAAAGAAATCGAGGCTGAAATTCACAGAACCATTAAGAAGGTTACTGAGGATATTGAAGGTCTTAAGATGAATACTGCAATTGCTGCACTTATGTCGTTGCTTAACACCATTCAGTCTACCGGTAAGATTACCCGTGAAGAATTTAAAACATTTATTATTCTTTTAAATCCCTTTGCACCTCATATTACTGAAGAATTATGGGTTAATTGTGGGTTTGAGGGTATGCTTAACGAAACCAAGTGGCCTACCTTTGATGAAGCTAAATGTGTTGATGCAACTGTTGAGATTGTTGTTCAAATCAACGGTAAAATTAAGGCTCGTTTAAATGTTGCTACCGATATTTCCGCTGCTGATGCTTTGGCGCTTGCAAAGGATAATGAGAACATTAAAAACGAGATTTCTGGAAAAAATATCATAAAAGAACTTTATGTTCCTAAAAAGTTGGTAAATATTGTTGTTAAATAGAAAAAAACTGTTGCAAAATGGTTACAGATATGATATTATAATTTAAGATTTGTATACGGAGGTGATACCTAGTG
>JAZOXF010000057.1:0-24637 GCA_045659605.1 Acutalibacteraceae bacterium | reverse complement strand
ATATACGAGTTCACGGTAAGGCTCATCAGCAATAATAAAAATGTCGGTTCCCAACTCTTTTTGCTTTTCATTTAATAAATCAGCCAATTTCGAAATTGTATCTTCACTCAAAACAACACCCGAAGGGTTGTTGGGAGAATTTACTATGATAGCCTTTGTGTTGGGGTTAATTGCTTTGGAGAGTGCATCAAAATCAATTTGCAAATCCTCCTCACGGCACTTAACAACAACTACCTTGCCTCCTGCCTTCTCAATGAAAACAGTGTACTCAGGGAAAAAGGGAGCTAAAACAATAACCTCATCCCCTTGATTTAAGATAGCATTAAGGGAAATTGTAAGGGAAGCGGCCGCGCCACAGGTCATATATATTAAATTTGGTGTAGCACCCGCATTAAATCTCTCATTAATATTATCGCAAATTGCAGTTCTAACACCTAAATCACCCTGAGCTGAAGTGTATCCGTGAAGTTTAGTAGGCTCGGTATTCTCGATTAAAGAAATCAAGGTCTCCTTAACCTTTTCGGGAGCGGGAATACTTGGGTTTCCAAGACTGAAATCATAGACCTTATCAGCACCGATTTCACTACGGCGTTTATTACCATATTCAAAAATCTCGCGAATAACCGAACGTTTATTACCAAGACCTAACATTTTTTCGTTAACCATAATTTACTCCTTTTCAAAAGAAAACCCGCAACCTTCAGCTTTAATAAGCATGACAGTTACGGGCTTACTGATTACTTTAAGTTTTAGAAACTTTTTAGGTAAACAGACAAGCCCTTATTATAAAAGTAAAACTTATAAGTAACGCTAAACAATCTGTTCACCCTCTTAAAAAAATCTAAAAATAATTTTACACCTTAATCTGCCGTTTGTCAACTGTGAAAATGCACAAAACTTTAACGCTTTAAAGTGTTAATTTTACTCAATTTCAAGTTCTTTTATAGACCGCATTCTGTAATCCACATTTTTAAGCATATCAGGATTTTTCAGGGCAGCTGCGGCACCTTTAACAACACTGTAAGATGGGTCGGGCAACATATTAACAGGAATTCCTAAATACTCACTAAGTTTTTTATCAAAACCTGTAAGCAAACTGCCGCCGCCGCAAAGATACAAACCGTCTTCACAAATATCCGCAACCAAGTCGGGGTCGGTTTTATTAATAACCTCTCTTACTGCATTGCAAATGGAATTAACGGTATCCGAAATAGCATCGTAAATTTCATCGGCAGTAACTTCAAAACTTTCAGGTAATCCTGTAAAGACATTTTGACCCTTGGCGACCATTGCAATCTCAACCGGTCGTTTTACTGCCGCGCCAATTTTAATCTTTATATTCTCGGCCATCAAATTACCAATTTCAACATTATACTCTTTTCTAATGTATCTGATAATTTGATTATCAATATCAAAGGATGCTGTCTTAAAAGATTCGCAAACCGAAATACCACCCATAGAAACAACTGCAATATCGGTACTTCCTGCTCCAACATCTACAATAAGCGCGCCTCGTGGTGTGGTAAAATCAAGACCTAAACCAAAAGCTACAGCCAAGGGGCTTTCAATTATAAAAACATTTCGGCCCCCTGCCCCTTCAATTACATTTTGAAGAGAGTGGTGTTGAAGTTCGGTAAGACCTGCAGGCAATGTTGCCATAATTTTAGGGCGCAACACTTTATTGCCCAAACATTCGGTCATATAACTTTTAAGCATATTTTCGGCGATATCATAATCCGAAATTACTCCGCGTTCAATAGGATAAATACACATTAAACTTTCGGGTGTTCTGCCCTGTGTTTGCTTTGCTTTTTCCCCAAAATAAACAGGCAACCAAGTGTCACTATCAACAGTAGCCACATTAGGTTGTTCAAAAAGCACCTTTGAACTTGAGAAAATTACGGTTTTAGATGAACCAATATCAATACCAATATCCGTTGCCATAATAACCTACCTTTTTTTATTTTTTCCTTTAGAAATAAGTCCTGTTACACAATAAACATCATCGGCGCCTGCTTTAAACAGCGCCTTTGCACATTCATCTAAGGTAGCGCCTGTAGTTTTAATATCATCCACAAGCAAAACTCTTCTACCTCTTAATGAAATGTTAGGATAATACATACCTTTAACATTTTCAAAACGTTCTTTACCCTTAGTCTTGTTTTGCGGTAATCGTTTTTCATTACAACCCAAAGCATTTTCAACCAAAGGCAAATTTAAAATGTGCGAGAGTTCTTTTGCCAGTTCACGGCTTTGATTATATCCACGTTTGAGTTCCCTTTTTAAATTAAGCGGAACATAAACCACGCAATCAAATTCCATGCCGTAAAAATCATTTTTAACCGAAATGGCCATTCTTTCGGCAATAAATTTTGCGAAATGCATTTTTCGGTTAAACTTAAATGCATACATTATTTTTTGAGACACACCATCATTATAAAAAGGCGCCGTTGCAGCCGTAAAATGATAAACGTGATACTTGCATTTACAATCACTCTTTATATTTCCACAAACCTTGCACCTATTGTCAAAATTAGTCTTTTCTAAATTTTCAAGACAAAATTCGCACAAACTTTCATTTTTGGAAATAATTCTATCGCAACCAATGCACTTGTTTGGAAACACAGCATCCAAAACACAGCCTATTATCTTTTTAATAAAAACCATATTGAGATTTTTCCTTTAAAAACTGGGTTAAAAGGGTATATCTTAAAGTTTTACGGTCGTTCTCAGCCATAGCATGCCAAACCGCTTCATCACCAACCAAAACAAGCATCTTTTTAGCGCGAGTAACTGCTGTATAAAGAAGATTTCGGTATTTTAGTTTATAGGGAATATCCATTAAAGGAAGGATAACGTAATCGTACTCACTTCCCTGACTTTTGTGCACGGTGACGGCATAAGCTAATTCAAGTTGAGATAAATCTTCCGAAAAATAGGTTGCCACTCTATCTTCGTAGCGGACCTTTAAAATACCACCTCTAATGTCAATGTCGGTAATATAACCCACATCACCGTTAAAGATGCCTGTCCCGTATTCGCCGTTATCCTTTTTGTATTGCAAATCGTAATTGTTTTTGATTTGCATCACCTTATCCCCAACTCTGAAATAAATACCTTTGTAACTGAGTTGCGGTTCTTTGCCTTTGCGAGGATTAAGTTTTTCTTGCATTAAATTGTTAAGATTTATTGTGCCCGTATCGTTAAGTTTGGTTGGACACAAAACCTGAACTTGGGTCAGCGGGTCAATGCCGTAAGCCAAAGGCAAACGCTCACTCACCAGTTCCAATACTGTTTTAGCGGTTGCATATTTATCCTGTCTTCTTAAAAAGAAACAATCAGAATTCATATCGCTAAAATCTGGGTCTTGGCCGTTTATAATAGCGTGGGCATTAGCAACAATTTTACTCTTTAATGCTTGGCGGAAAACCTTCTTAAGGCAAATCGCGGGGAAAATATCCGCCGCTAAAATATCACCTAAAATATTTCCGGCTCCAATACTTGGCAACTGGTCAGAGTCCCCCACAATTATAATTCTCGTACTGCGTTTCAACGCCTTTAAAAGGTCACTGAAAAGCAATGCATCTATCATTGAGGCTTCGTCTAGAATTATAACATCACAATCCAAGGGATTTCGTTCATTTCGGGCAAAAGACCGTTGGTCGTTTTCACCCCATTCAACCTCTAGCAAGCGGTGAATGGTTTTGGCTTCTCTGCCGCAAAGTTCGGTCATTCTTTTTGAAGCCCTACCGGTAGGAGCGGCAAGTTCAATATTAAGGTCACGACTTTCAAAGAGTTTAATAATTGCATTAAGGGTGGTGGTTTTTCCTGTACCCGGACCGCCTGTCAAAACTAAAATTCCATTTTCAAAGGCCTCGAAAATTGCTTGTTTTTGCAAGTTTTCAAACTTGATATTTAATCGGTTTTCAACATTTTCAATTTCAAGTTCATCAACCGCAATTGTTTTGTCAATGTTATCTTTAATAGAAAGGAGTCGGGCCGAAATATATTGTTCGGCCGCAAAATATTCAGGCAATGCCAAAAACTCAGTTTTGCCAACCATTCTTGAAGAAATTCTAAAGCAATCAATAAGTCGGTCGCAACAAATATCAACCGTGCTTTCATTACACTCTAAAAGTCCGCAGCAAACACTGATAAACTTATCTCGCGGTAAACAGGTATGACCGTTAGTAAGATTACGCCTTAGAACATATTCAATACCTGCGCTAACCCTAAGTTCACTGTTTTTATCAAACGCCAATTCTTCGGCAAGTTCTTCAGCAGTTTCAAAAGGAAAATCAATTCCCTTCTCACAAAGAGTATAAGGGTTTGTCTTAATAATATCCGTAGACCTCTCACCAAAACGGCGATAAATATTCAAACATCTATCGGGGCCTACGCCATATTTTGAAAGCATTAGCATAATTTCTCTAATGCCGTATTGTTTTGCAAACTCTTTACTTAAAGTTACAGCCTTTTCTAAGGAAATTCCCTTTAAGGTTGCTAACTCTTCAGGGCTGTTTTGTATAACATCAAGACTTCTCTCACCAAATTTTTCAACAATTCTTCTTGCTGTTGCAGGTCCGATACCTTTAACAGCGCCCGAAGAAAGATATTTTAAAATATCAGCTTGATTTTGGGGAATAATCCGCTTAAATTCAACCGCTTTAAATTGTTGACCATAGGTAGGATGAAGGGTATATTCGCCCAAAAAACTTGCAGTATCACCCTCATTTAAAAAAGGCAAAATACCTACTACAGTAATTTCTTCTTCTTTTGTTTTAACCGAAGCCACGGTATAACCATTGGCGGAATTTTGATAGGTGATTCTTTCAACTGTGCCGCTAATTTCGGTCAAACTAATTTCTTCACCCATTTTTCCGCCCCCCTTTAAAACTCTATTTTCTAAAAACCGAAGAGTTTAAAATTTCAAATCCGGTTTTTTGAATTAAAGAATTCAACTCTTCCCTATTTTCTTCATTAACATTTGAATCATCAATAAAAATTTGTTTAGCAAAATTATAACCTTGCCATTTAAAATCAAAATATAAATTCATTATTTCATTGTGAAATTCTTCATTGGAAACCACAAGAATAATTATTCTTTTTCCGTGTTTTGCCGATGAATAAATGATTTTTTTCGCTATATGTATTATCTCTGACAAACCTAAAATAGCCAAGCAAACTAAACTTATAAAAAAAATATATTCTGCCATAAAAATTCCTCCCTAAAAACAATTTATTCAGGTAAGAAAAAAATGACAAAATTCTAATTAAGGGGAGGCCATTACCCTCCCCTTAAAATTATTTAATTGTTACTGTAGTTTGATAGGCGCCAACAGCCCAAACATTCTTATATCCCTCAAAAGAAATAGAAGCGTTAACTGCATGTTCACCTGCTTTTTTATCGGTTAAATCTATTGTTGCATAAACATCTTTAGATGAAATTTGATTGATGACACCTGCAGGTCCGCAAATCTTAACATTTTTGATTCCTACCGCATTAGCCGAAAGACCGCTTGCCACCCCTGTAACCTTAATTGTAGAAATATTAATAACCCTTTCACGGTAATTATCTAAATTAACAGTAACTACAAAAGTTTCAATAGTATCAAACATTCGAACTCCCTCAGGAAGTTTTGGGGTAACTTCAAAACTTGAAGTTTTCGCGCCCAAAGCAGTAACATCAATGGGAGAAAGTGAAACTTCGGTGATTTTGTCCACCGTTTCAGGAGTACCGATTATGGTAACACTTGAATGGTCAACAGTCGCTCTTATACTATCCTTTTCAAACCCTTTGGGAGTATTGGCGAAATCAACCTTAACAGGAACGGTTTTCTTTTTAGAAATCGGAACAGTAATCTTAACTTTTTCGGTACTTAGTTGTAGATTTTCAGCATTAATTTCTTTATTTTTATCGTTAAGTAAAACTATATCAGCATCAAAGGTTTTGCTTTCCGATAGAGTTTTATTTACCTTTGCTTTAGCGGTAACTGAATCGATACTGTTAATAACCGTTCTGGGACCGGTGATTGTAATTGTATTATTTTCAATACCGCTGACAACAGCAGCCTCGGCAATAAGACCCTTAGAGGCTGTAGCACCGTCAGCAATGGCGGTAACCGTAAATTCTCTGGTTTCAAGGTAATCAAAATTCACCTTAACTGTTTTGGGAGAAATGCTAACAATATCATACTCACCCGAAGTGTTAGAAGCCGAAACCTCAAGATTGTATTCACCGGGGCTATCAACAGTTGCTGCCGAAGCAAATAAACTGATTTCATTAGCATTTAGCGCCGCAACAACATTGTTTTTACCCATTACCATAACAGTAAATCTTTGTTCAGAAATATCACCAATAATGCTCATTTTGTTTTCCGAAGCAAAGGTGTTTTCCATATTAACGGTTACTGTTACATCAGAAAAAGAACGCTCAAGAATGTCCTTTTCGCCAACCGAAATTCCCATCCATAAAACAAAACTCAGAAAAATAGAAAAAGGAATTGTGAATTTGCGGTTAAAAAGTAATTCTTTAAAGGAAAAAGATTTAATTTTGCTCAGCATTTTCATCATCCTTTCCCTCGTTATTCTTCTCTTTCTTCAAAAAAACCAAAATTTTGTTAATAAAAGATTCTTTTTCAACCTTCTCATCAACAAGCAAAAGACGGCAAAGTTCTTGGTTTGCCGAAATAGCGTTATAATTTCTTGTAATTTGACCATTAGATACAATGGAAATTGTACCTGTTTCTTCCGAAACTACCAAAACAACTGCATCGGAGTTTTCGGTCATACCAATTGCAGCCCTGTGGCGAGTTCCGAGTTGGGAACTAATATCATCACGCTGTGTCAAAGGAAGAATACAGCCTGCAGCATAAACCCTACCGTCACGAATAATCATTGCTCCGTCATGCAAAGGAGATTTTGGGAAAAACACGTTATTAATCACGGACACGGAAGATCTTGCATCAAGAATAGTACCGGTGTTTATAATTTCACCCAATTGGGTTTTACCTTCAAAAACTATCAAAGCGCCGATTTTTTGGTCTTGCATAACACCTGCAGCACGGGTAACCTTCTCAATAGTGGTAACCATAGCGTCTTGTTTGCCATCCAAAAGTTGAGTTGTTTTAAATCCTGTTCTACCAACCTTTTCCAAAATACGGCGAAGTTCGGGTTGGAAAATAACCGCAGCCACTATAATTACAGAATTCACAATAGTTTTAAGTAACCATTCAAGGGTTGCAAGGTTAAACCAATCTGCAACAAGATAGATTCCCACCAACATAAATATACCCTTAACAAGCTGACCTGCGCGGGTATCCCTTAAAAACTCCAAGGCCTTGTAAATTATGAAAGCCATAACCAAAATATCAATTATGTCCAACGGGATTCTCATATTTGAAATTGCATAAACGATATAACTCCAAAAAGAATAAATCGCATTCCACAAGCTACCCAAAATCTCACATCCTATGAATTAATATATAATAATACTAGTTTACTAGTATATTGTAACATAATAATCCCGTTGTAGCAACAATTTTTTTACTATTTTTTTAAAATTTTTGAGGTTAAAACCCACATAAATTTATCTATTTCCGCCTCTTTGTTAAAACTCGCTACCGAAACCCGTACCGCACCTATATTTTCAGTGCCCATTTGCCTGTGAGCCAAGGGCGAACAGTGAAGTCCTCCCCTCACCGCAATGTCGTTATCCGACAGCAAATTTGCCACCTTTGAAGAATGTGTATCAGTCAAATTAAAACTCAAAAGCGGCGCAAAACTTCCAAGTTTAGGTTCAGGGGTATAAAGATTAATTTGCGGCAATTGTTTCATGCGATTATAAAGCTTTTGAATTAAGTGTAGCTCACCTTCATAAATCCGCTTTAAACCTTTATTTTCAACAAAGTCCAAACCTGCTGAAACACCCATAATGCCCGGTAAATTGACCGTTCCGCTTTCAAGTCTTTCAGGCAGTTGAGAAGGTTGGTAAAGTTCTAAGGAATTCGTGCCCGTTCCACCTTCAATTATTGTTTCGGGCAAATTTTTACGGGCAATAAGTACACCGATCCCCATAGGAGCATATAACCCTTTATGAGGCGCAACACAAAGAAAATCAATGTTTTGTTTTTTCATATCAATCGGTATTACACCGGCGGTTTGCGCAGCATCAACAGCGAAGAAAATGCCTTTTTCACGGCACAATTTTCCAATTTTTTCTATGGGCAAAATCTTACCCCAAACATTAGATGCACCCATACAAAAAACAAGTTTTGTATTCGGTTTAATTACCTCTTTAATATTTTCTAAAGTTTTTTCGTCACTCTCCATTGATACATTTGCCACACTATAAGAAATCCCGATTTTCACCAAAGGCCTTACGACGGCGTTATGTTCCAACGAAGATATAACACAATGGTCTCCACGCTTTAAAATTCCCTTTATAACACAGTTGGCGCTATGGGTACAGTTTTGAGTAAAAACCACCGTTTCAGGCTCTTCGGCGCCGAAAAAACGGCTTAGTTTTTCACGGGTTTTGTAAACCATTTCCGCTGCCACCAACGACCTTGTATGTCCCGCTCTTCCAGGGTTAGCGCAATAATTTTCCAAAGCGTATTTAACACCCTCAATCACTGCCTTTGGCTTAGCTCCCGTCGTAGCTGCATTATCAAAATAAATCACCTGATTTTCCTCCTAAAAACATATTAAAAAACGGGTGTTTAAAACACCCGATTATAATGATTGTAGTTTGTCGAAACAAGAATATTCGACTAATCATAACCATTATGAAATTCCGATTATTTTTATATTACCGTTTAGTATTTTCAAAATACTATCGCAATCTTTATCTGTAACAACCGAATAAGAACACCCTTTTTTGGTGCCGTTAGCGGTTTTTTCAATCTTTACTTTAATGTTTTTGCGCCGAAGCAGGTCACGCGCCTTAATAGCGCTTGTTACACTTTCAAGTTCTATATCACAGCCCATTTCTTAACACTCCTTTTTGAGACTTTTAAGACAGTTCTTGTTCCATCTCATTCTTATAATATTTAATAACAACAATAAATGTTACCGGTAATCCGACTAGCCCCAAAAATCCAAAAATTTTTAATCCCAAAAACATGGTAAAAAGTATAAATAATGGGTTGATTCCTGTCTTATTTCCCAATATTTTTGATTCGGCAAAATTTCTTACTAACATTAAAATCAAATACAAAATCATAAGCCCTACACCCAAAAATTTATTGCCGATTATTACATTTACAATACCCCAAGGTATTAAAAAAGCGCCTGCGCCAAGAACAGGCAAAGCATCAAGCAAAGCAATTATCACCGCAATCAAAAGCCAATTTTTAACCCTTAACACCATTAAGCCAATAGATAACTCAACAAAAGTGATAAGCATAAGCAAAGCATATCCTCCCAAAATTTTCAAAACCGATTCTTTAAAAATTTCTTTTATTTTAACGATGGTTGCAACCGTTTTTTTGGGTGTTATTTTTTTAAAAAAACGCAAAAAATTATCATAATCTTTTGCAATATAGCATGTAGCAGCCAAGGCAACAACACTGCTGAAAATAACCGCCGGTGCGGTTTTGACAAAATTTGCTGCCACCTCGGAAAAAGCAGAAGAAACTTTTAAAACTGCATTTTCCAACACACTTTGAAAAATACCCCTTCCCGTTTCTTTAAGATTGGAAGAAATATTGCCAAAAACACTTTCCAATATTTCTTCAACAGTTCTGTAAACATTAGTCGCAATGTTTGAAAAGCCGCTTAAAGACTTAACAATATTTCCCGTTAACGAGAAAATTTTTAAAACTGCGAAAACTAACACAGCCGCTAAAAAAATATAAACTAAGACCGAAAGAAATGATGCCAAAATTCCTTTTGTTACCCTGGTTTTCTCAAACAAAAAACCTGCCGGTTTTTGCATTAAACCTGCAACAATTAAAGCAATGACAAAGGGAAATATATATTTAAACAGAAATTTACCTGAAATTAATATTATCAATAGCCACAAACCATAATAAACCGCATTGATTATAAACTGTTTTTTTACTTGCGACATCAAAAAACATACCCACCTTATAGAAAAAAACTATTAAAATTAAACAAAAAATTATATAACTTGAGTGTTTATATTGATTTTTAAATATATGTGTAGTATAATACACTGGTTATTATTTACTCTTGGAGGTAAAATATGAATATTGCCATTTTAGGACACGGCGTGGTAGGTTCGGGTGTTGCCGAGATTTTAATTAACCACAATGACCTAATTGCCGAAAAAATCAAAGATACCATTGAAGTTACACGTATTTTGGATATAAGAGATTTTTCTTCTCTTCCTTACGGTGATAAATTCACTACAAGCTTTGAAGATATTTTAAATGACGACAGCATAAAGGTTGTTGCCGAAGTTATGGGCGGTGTTAATCCTGCTTATGATTTTGTTAAAAAGTGTCTCGAAGCCGGTAAAAGCGTTGTTACTTCCAATAAAGAACTTGTTGCCGCAAAGGGAGCCGAACTCATTAAAATTGCCAAGACAAATAATCTAAACTTCCTTTTTGAAGCAAGTGTTGGCGGCGGTATTCCCGTGCTTAGACCAATGACACAATGTCTTTCAGCCAATCAAATCACTGAGTTTTGGGGAATTTTAAACGGAACAACTAATTTTATTCTCAATAAAATGATAGTGGACAATATGAGTTTTGAAGATGCTTTAAAACTAGCTCAGGATAACGGTTATGCCGAAAAAGATCCCACCGCTGATATTGAAGGTCACGATGCTTGTCGCAAGGTTTGTATTTTGGCAACCTTAGCCTTTGGAAAACACGTTTATCCTCATCAAGTTGAGACCGAAGGTATCTCCAATATTTCTTTAGATGATGTTTACGCTGCTGATAACCTTGGCTATGTTATCAAACTCATAGGTCACTCAAAACAACTTGAAGGCGATAAAATTTCCGCCGAGGTTAGACCTACCGCTGTAAGCCGCGCAAATATGCTTTCCCATGTTGATGGCGTATTTAATGCAATACTTATTAATGGTAGTCAAACCGGCGAAGTTATGTTTTACGGTAAAGGAGCGGGTAAAGAAGCTACTGCAAGCGCCGTTGTTGCTGATATTATTGATTGCGCTAAACATATTAATGCCCGTAAATATATTGACTGGAACGATGGCAACGATGATTACGTTGTTAATAATTCAAATGCTGAAGAAAAGATGTTTGTACGCGTTACGGGTGAAAATTTTAACGACATTACAAACACCTTTAACGAGCACTTTAACTCACTTACCGAGAATTGCACCAAAAACGAATTTTCAAATGAACTGTGTTTTATCACAAAACCAATTAGTCTTAGCGTTTTAAACGAAAAACTTGCTAACTTCAAAAATTGCACCGTTAAAACGCTATATACTATTTCTTAATATTCCTAGGAGGTTATAACTTATGTTAATAGTTAAAAAATTCGGCGGTTCATCTGTTGCCAATGCCGAAAGAGTCTTTAATGTTGCAAGACGAATCATTGATGATTACAAAAAAGGCCATGATGTTATCGTTGTTGTTTCCGCACAAGGAGACACTACCGACGATTTAATCGCTAAAGCAAAAGAAATCAACCCCAAAAATCCTTCCAAAAGAGAAATGGATATGCTTTTGGCATCAGGTGAACAAATTTCGATTTCTTTACTTGCAATGGCAATCGAAGCCTTAGGTTGTCCCGCTATTTCCTTACTCGGCTGGCAAGCAGGTTTTGCCACCGATTCACACCACGGTATTGCACGTATTAAACGCGTTGACTCCGAAAGAATCAAGACCGAAATTGCAAAGAAAAATATAGTAATCGTTGCCGGATTCCAAGGTCTTAATAAATATGACGACATTACTACCCTTGGTCGTGGCGGTTCTGATACAAGCGCCGTTGCAATTGCCGCTTCTATGAAGGCCGATTTATGCCAAATCTATACCGATGTTGACGGTGTGTATTCTGCTGACCCACGTAAGGTTCCAAATGCTATCAAAATGGACGAAATTAGCTATGATGAGATGTTAGAACTCGCATCCCTAGGCGCTCAGGTTCTTAACAACCGCTCGGTTGAAATGGCTAAAAAATATAATGTTGAGCTTGAAGTTCTTTCAAGCCTTGAAGTAAAACCAGGTACTATCGTAAAGGAGACTGTTAAAATGGAAAAAACTTTAATTAGAGGCGTAGCAAAAGATACTAATGTTGCAACTATTTCTATCGTAGGTTTGCAAGACACTCCAGGTGTTGCATTTAAGGTGTTCAATAAATTAGCACAACATAAACTAAATGTTGATATTATTCTTCAATCTGTTGGTCGTGACGGTACTAAAGACATTACCTTTACCGTTCCTTTTGAACAAGGTGCTACTGCAGTTGAAGCACTTGAAAATATGAAGGATTCTCTTAACTTTAAGTCGGTTAGTTTGGATGACAGCACCGCTAAGGTTTCTATCGTTGGAGCAGGTATGGAAAGCCATCCCGGAATTGCAGCTAAAATGTTTGAAGCTCTTTCCGATGCCGGAATTAATATTAGAATGATTTCTACCAGTGAAATCAAAATTTCCGTTTTAATTGATGCAAAATATGCTGATAAAGCAGTTACCGCTGTTCACGACGCATTTTTAAGTTAATTAAAATCAAATTAATTGCTCCCTCAATTGAGGGAGCTTTTGTTTTAATTTAATGTTTACTTTTATCTGGGAATTATGTATAATTAATATAAAATAGTTTAAAGTGGTGATTATATGAAATATTTAGTTTTACTTTGTGACGGTATGGCCGACCTTCCCCACGAGGCTTTAAATAATAAAACCCCTATGGAATGCGCCAACAAACCTTTTATGGATAAATTATGCCGTACTGCTGAAATCGGTCTTTGCAAAACAGTGGCCGACGGTTTAAAACCCGGCAGCGATGTTGCCAATTTATCGGTTATGGGTTACGACCCTAAGGTTTGCTATACAGGACGTTCTCCGTTAGAGGCTGCTTCTATTGGCGTTGATTTAAAGGATACTGATGTTGCCCTTCGTTGCAATATCGTAACCCTTTCTGATGAAGAAAATTATGAAGACAAAACAATGGTTGATTATTGCGCAGGAGATATTTCCACCAAGGAAGCCCATCAAATTATTGAAACTATTGAAAAAGAACTTGGTAACGAGATTTACAAATTCTATGGTGGTGTTAGCTATCGCCACTGCTTAGTGGTTGACAACGGCACAACCAACCTTGGAACCATGACCCCTCCCCACGATATCAGCGGTCGTGTAATTAAAGAATATTTAAGTAATAGCGATAATGCGAAGCCTTTAATTGATTTAATGAAAAAGAGTTATGATATTCTTAGAGATCACCCTGTTAACATCGAAAGACGCAAAAAGGGTGAAAACGAGGCTAACTCCATTTGGCTTTGGGGGGAAGGTGTTAAACCTAGGCTTCAAAACTTTAAAGAAAAGAATGGCGTTAATGCTACCGTTATAAGCGCTGTTGACCTTTTAAAAGGTATTGCAATTTGCGGCGGTATGGATTCCCCCGATGTTCCCGGCACCACAGGTTATATAGATACCGATTTTGAAGCTAAGACCCTTGCAGGAATTGAAGCATTTAAAAACGGTTCCGATTTGGTTTATCTTCACTTTGAGGCACCAGACGAATGTGGTCACAGAGGAGAAATTCAAAATAAGGTAAAAGCTATCGAAATGATTGACAGCCGTTCCTTAAAACTTCTATTGGAATATTTTGAAAATTCTGGTGAGGATTACCGAATTTTAATAATGCCTGACCATCCTACTCCCCTTTGTACCAAGACCCATTCTGCCGAACCTGTTCCCTATCTTTTATACGACAGTAAAAAGGCAAACAAAGGTGCTGATACCTTTAACGAAATTACATGTAAAGAAAGTGGAATTTTTGTTGAATTTGGACCATCAATAATGGATAAACTTTTAGAAAAAAATACTGTTATGTAAACCAAAGCAACCTTTTATGTTTTCCACTTTTTTAACGGAGTTATCCACCGTTTTGTTGCCAAAACGCGATAAAATCAAGGTTTATTTCTTTTAAAACGGTGGAAAACTATGTTGAAAAGTCTTAAAACATTAAGATCATAATAATTATACTATGCAACTTATGTAAAGCGTTTTGACATTTTTAGACAATATTTTTATGCTTTTTTAGGAGTTAAAATGAAACGCACAAAATTAATCGACCGCAAACTCCCCGATTATACAAAAGGTGAAGAAATTTTTAATATGGTTTCTCACATTGCAGGGGGCGGTTTGGGGATTATAATATTCGCGCTTTGCGTTATAAAATCTTTTTTAAATTGGGATGCTTACCAAATTGTCGGCTCCTTCATTTACGGTGTTTCGATGGTAGTTTTATACACTATGTCAAGTGTGTATCACGGTCTTAAAAGCGGTACTGCAAAAAAAGTTATGCAGGTCATCGACCATTGCTCGGTATTCTTTCTAATTGCAGGAACATACACCCCCATAACCCTCACTGCTATAAGGGAGTATAACCCGTTTTTAGGCTGGGGAATTTTCGGAGTCGTTTGGGCGTTAACCGCATTAGGTATAACACTTAATGCCATTGACCTTAAGATGTACAGTTTATTTTCAAATATATGTTACATTGCAATCGGTTGGTGCATTATTTTAACAGGTAAACATGCTGTTGCTGCTCTTACAACTAAAGGTTTTCTTTGGATTTTAGCCGGTGGCATTGCTTATTCAATTGGAGCTGTGCTATATGGTATTGCAGGTAAGAAAACCGTTAGATATTTCCATTCCATATTTCACCTATTTGTAGTTTTAGGTTCGCTTTTACAATTTATTGGAATTTTTCTTTATATACTGGTTTAAATTTAAGGCAAAGGTTTTTCCTTTGCCTTTTTTCTTCTTTTTAGCAAAAAAAATTAATATTATCTCTTAGGTGATATTATGAATTATTTTGATTTGCACTGTGATACGGCATTTGAATTATTAAAGCAGAACACAAACTTTACAAACACCGATCTGGCAGTAAATTTTCAGGTCGCTGAATGTTTAGAAAATTGGTTTCAAACCTTTGCCGTTTGGATAAACGATACTGCCGAAAGACCTTTCAATTTATATCAAGAAATTATTGCAAATTTAAAAGACAAACTACAAAATAAACCTTTAAACTTAACCACGATTTTTTCAGTTGAAGGAGGCAAGGTTTTAGAAGATGACATTAACCGATTATATATTTTAAAAAAAGATGACATCAAGATGCTAACCCTTACTTGGAATGGCGAAAACAGCATTGGCGGAGGATGTAAAAGTGATAAAGATTTAACCGATTTTGGCAAAAAGGTTATTTTAAAATTGAATCAACTTAAAATTGCTACCGACCTTTCCCATTTAAACACAAAAACATTCTATAAGGCTGTGGAACTTTCCGATTTCCCCATTGCCACTCATTCTAATTGTTTTGAAATTTGTCCAAATATACGGAATTTGACACTTGAACAAATAAAGTTAATCGCGCAAAAAAACGGACTTGTAGGGCTCACCTTCTTTCCCGATTTTTTGGGAGAA
Organism: Acutalibacteraceae bacterium; assembly: GCA_045659605.1. Taxonomy (GTDB): domain Bacteria; phylum Bacillota; class Clostridia; order Oscillospirales; family Acutalibacteraceae; genus UBA737. Next base: position 9,038 of record JAZOXF010000057.1, on the reverse strand, counting down.
AATGTTTTTGAAAAGATATATGAAAACATCTATTTTCTATGTGATAAGAATTTAGAAAATAATATCGCCATTGGCAGTGATTTTGATGGCGGAAAAATGAGCCCAAAATTAGATAACATTTCTAAAGTTATTACCCTTTATAACTATTTGTTACAAAGAGGTCTTTGCAAAGCCGTTTTGGAGAAAATATTTTATAAAAACGCTTACAATTTTATTGCAAAATTATAAGAAAAGGTTTATAATAAATATGATTACAAATACAATAGGAGTACTATTATGAACTACATAAGCACACGCGACAAATCAATTAAAGTTTCAGCTGCAAAAGCCATTGCTCAAGGCATTTCGGTTGAGGGTGGTCTTTTCGTTCCCGAATCCTTCCCCACCTTTAGTGAAGCAGATTTCAAAAACTTAATTGAGCTTGACTACAAAGGCAGAGCTAAATATATTTTAAAGAACTTCCTTACCGATTTTAGCGAGGAAGAAGTAAATTATTGCATTGACGGTGCTTACACCGGCACCTTCGACAATGAGCAACCTGCTCCTATTTCACTTGTAGGAAAAAACGCTAATATTCTTGAACTTTGGCATGGTCCAACTTGTGCTTTTAAAGACTTGGCATTGCAACTTCTTCCCTACCTTTTAACCACATCAGCTAAAAAAGTTAACAATGGCAAAAAAGCCGTTATTTTAGTTGCAACTTCCGGTGATACCGGTAAAGCTGCTCTTGAAGGCTTTAAAGATGTGGAGAATACCGAGATTTTAGTATTCTATCCAAGCGACGGCGTAAGCCCAATGCAAAAACTTCAAATGAGTTCGCAAAAGGGTAAAAATGTTCATGTTTGCGCAATCAAAGGTAATTTTGATGATGCTCAAACAGGTGTTGAAAAGATTTTTACCAACAACGATGTTAAGGCTAAATTGGCTGAAAATAATATGTTATTCTCCTCAGCAAACTCCATTAACTGGGGCCGCTTAGCTCCACAAATTGTTTACTATGTTTCAGCTTATTGCGATTTACTCTCACGCGAAGATTTTGAAGGTGAATTCAACATTGTTGTTCCCACCGGAAACTTTGGTAACATCTTGGCTGCTTACTATGCTAAAAAAATGGGTGTTCCTGTTGGCAAACTTATTTGCGCTTCCAATGACAACAATGTTTTAACCGAATTTATAAATAGTGGAACCTATAATCGTAACCGTGATTTCTATACAACAATCTCCCCTTCAATGGATATTTTAATTTCCAGCAACCTTGAAAGAATGATTTTCGAACTTTCGGGAAACGATGACAAGAAGGTTGCTGCTTGGCAAAATGAATTGAACCAAAACGGAACCTTTACAGTTGATGAAGATATAAAATCTAAAATCTCTGACCTTTTCTGGGGCGGTTGCTGTAACGATGAAAAAACCCTTGAAACCATCAGCAAATATTTTGGCGAATACGGTTATCTTTGCGATACACACACTGCTGTTGCTTTAAATGTTTATGAGCAATATGTAAAGGCTACCGGTGATGACAAGGCTACGGTTATTGCCTCAACTGCTTCTCCGTACAAATTTGCAAATTCCGTTCTTGCGGCTATCTCCGATAAGACCGGAAAAGATGAATTTGGTACTGTAAACATTTTATGCGAAGAAACCAAAACCGAAATTCCCGAACCTATCAAGGCCCTGGAAAACGCTTCGGTTAGATTCCACGAGATTTGCGATAAAGAGGATATGCTTGAAAGTGTTTACAAAGCACTTGGCATTAACTAATTAAGAAAAACGGGTATATGCGAATATACCCGTTTACTGTAATGAAAATTATTTCATCTTAAAGGTGTCACAGCAAGTGTCCTTCGAAGAATCTGCTGCGCCATTACCAACATGAATTTTACCTGCGCTGCAAGTATCGTTCTCGGTATGGTACATACAGTTTTTAACATTACAGCTAATACAAGATTTGGTCTCACATGAATTATTCATTTTAAGTCCCATCCTTTCCGACTTTAAAAGTCATAATTATTATGTGAAATACCGGTTATATTATTCAAAAGAAAGGAGAAAATCCATTGAGCATTTTTGGAATTTCCGACCTGCATTTATCCTTTGGTACCGATAAGCCAATGGATATTTTCCGCGGTTGGGAAAATCACACCCATAAACTTTTGGCCAACTGGAATCGTTTAGTTAAGGAAGATGATACCGTCGTTTTAGCGGGTGACCTTTCTTGGGCGTTAAAACTTTCAGAAACTAAAGAAGATTTTGAATTTTTAAAAAAATTAAATGGCAAAAAAATTCTAATTAAAGGAAACCATGATTTGTGGTGGAGCACCCAAAACAAAATAAATAACTACTTTAAGGAAAACAATATTACCGACTCGCAAATTTTATTTAATAATTGCTTTGTTGCCGAAGATTATGCAATTGCAGGAACACGTGGTTGGTTTTATGATAATTCGGGAAGCAAAAAAGTTTTGCTTCGCGAAGCCGGAAGACTTGAAACATCAATCAAATCAGCTCTTGATACAGGACTTCCAATTTTAGTTTTTCTTCATTATCCACCTGTATACGGCGAATATGTTTGCCGTGAAATTTTGGACATTTTGCAAAAATATAACATTAAAGATGTATACCACGGTCACATTCACGGTTCGGGATTAAATCACGCAATTAAAGAGTTCGAGGGCATAAATTTCCACCTAATATCGTGCGATTGCATTGATTTTACCCCTATAAAGATAATTTAATTATATATTTTATATAAATTTAAAAAAATGCTGGTAATTTTCGGCAGTATGTGTTATAATTACATCAATTATGTTAGTGGTTTCCCCACTATTTCGGAGGTATAATAAAAAATGAGTTTAAAAGCTACTAAAAACGTTGGCGCCAACAGATACGAATTAGAAATTCTCGTTGATGCCGCAAAATTCCAAGAGGCTATCCAAGCCGCTTACAAAAAGAATGCTAAGAACATCAGCATTCCAGGTTTCAGAAAGGGCAAAGCTCCTTTCACCTTCGTTGAAAAATACTATGGCAGCGAAGTTTTCTTTGAAGATGCTTTAAATCTTATCTACGGCGAAGTTGTTGAAGAAGCAATTGCTGAGTCCGGTCTTAAAGTAATCAACGACCAAATGGATTTTGATATGGTTTCCATTTCTAAGGAAGAAGGCGTTGACTTTAAAGTTACCCTTACCACCTATCCCGAAATTGAAATCGGCGAATACAAAGGCTTAAAGGCTGAAAAGGTTATCGCTAAGGTTGCTAAGGCTGAAGTTGATGCTCAAATCAACGCTATGGCTGAGCGCAACGCTCGTATGGTTGAGGTTACTGATAGAGCAGCGGCACAGGGCGACACTGTTACTTTCGATTTCGAAGGTTTCTGCGATGGTGTGGCATTTGACGGTGGCAAAGCTGAAGGCTATGCTTTAGAGTTAGGTTCCGGTCAATTCATCCCCGGTTTTGAAGAGCAAATTGCCGGTAAAAACATCGGTGAAGAGTTTGATGTTAACGTTACTTTCCCTGCCGAATACGGCGCTGAGAACCTTGCAGGTAAAGACGCAACCTTTAAGTGCAAACTTCACGAAATCAAATTTCGTGAACTTCCCGAAATTGATGATGAGTTTGCAAAGGATGTAAGCGAATTTGATACCCTTACCGCTTTAAGAGCTGACATTAAGAAAAAGGCTCTCGAAAGAAAGCAACAAGTTGCTGAAGAAGAGGTTGAGAATGCTCTCGTTGAGCAAATCGTTAAGAGCATCAAAGGTGAAATCCCCGAGGCTATGTTCGAAAATCGCTTAAACCAAAGCGTTGAAGAGTTTGCTTATCGTTTACAATCTCAGGGTCTTAACCTTGAAACCTATTTACAGTACACCAACGCTACTATCGATGAGTTTAAGAATTCCTTCCGTCCCCAAGCTGAATCTCAAGTTAAGTTCAGATTAGCTCTTGAGAAGATTGTTGAGCTTGAGAAGATTGAGGCTACCGAGGAAGATATCAATGCTCAAATTGAGAAGATGGCTAAGGATTACGGTATGGAAGCTGACCAAATCCGCAACGCTGTTCCTACCGAGGAAATTGCTAAAGATTTAGCAGTTGGCAAGGCTATTGACTTAATCAAAGAAAATGCAGTTATTACTGAAGTTGAAGCTAAAGCTGAAAAGAAGCCCGCAGCTAAGAAAACTTCCACTGCAAAAAAGACTACCACTAAGAAGACGGAAGAATAATTGATTAAATATTTTTAAAGCCGTCAATACTTTTATAGGTAATTAAAACGCCGGCTTAAATGTCGGCGTTTTATATAATACAGAAAGGATACTTTACTATGGATATGACAATGATACCTTATGTTATTGAGCAAACCGGTAGAGGTGAACGCTCTTACGACATTTTTTCCCGTCTTTTAAACGACCGAATTATTATGCTTAACGACCAGGTTGACAATGCTTCAGCCAGTGTTATTATCGCACAATTATTATATCTTGAAGGTCAAGACCCTGATAAGGACATTAGTTTTTACATTAACAGCCCCGGCGGTTCGGTTTCTGCAGGTCTTGCAATTTACGATACAATGCAATACATTAAATGTGATGTTAGCACCATTTGTATGGGTATGGCTGCTTCTATGGGCGCTTTCCTTTTAAGCGCAGGCGCTAAAGGAAAACGTTATGCGCTTCCTAACAGTGAAATTATGATTCACCAACCTTTGGGTCAAGCTCAAGGTCAGGCTACCGATATTTTAATTCACGCAAGTCATATTGAAAAGACCAGAGCAAACTTAAATAAAATTCTTGCTGAAAACACCGGCAAACCTTTAGAGGTTATTGAAAAGGATACCGAGAGAGACAACTTTATGTCGGCCACCGAAGCAATGGAATACGGTCTTATTGACAAGGTTATTACTAAAAGATAGAGGTTAAAAAATGCCTAATAAAAACGATACCGAAATTCGCTGTTCCTTTTGCGGCAGAACACAGGACGAAGTCGCTCGTTTAATTGAGGGTCCGAATGTTTTTATTTGTGACAATTGCATTGAATTTTGCAATTCCCTTCTTTTAGACGATGAAAACCTTGCCAAATCTTCAAAAAAGAAAGAAAAGACAAAGGACTTCATTCTCCCCACTCCTCAAGAGATTAAATTCCAACTTGACCAATATGTTATCGGTCAGGACGAAACCAAAAAAACCCTTGCAGTTGCTGTTTATAATCACTACAAGCGCATTTTCAAAAATACCGACAGCGATGTTGAACTTAACAAAAGTAATGTGCTTATGCTCGGCCCCACAGGTGTTGGAAAAACCCTTTTGGCTCAAACCTTGGCGAAAATTCTTGATGTGCCGATTGCTATCACCGATGCTACAACCTTAACCGAAGCGGGTTATGTTGGTGAAGATGTTGAAAACATTTTGCTTCGTCTTATCCAAGCTGCCGATTATGATGTTGAAAAGGCCGAACGTGGAATTATTTATGTTGATGAAATTGACAAAATTGCCCGTAAATCGGAAAATCCTTCCATCACCCGTGATGTTAGTGGCGAAGGTGTTCAACAAGCGTTATTAAAGATATTGGAAGGAACTGTTTCTAATGTTCCTCCTCAAGGCGGCAGAAAACATCCACAGCAAGATTTTATTCAGGTGGATACCACCAATATTCTCTTTATTTGCTCAGGCGCTTTTGATGGAATTGAAAAAGTTATTGAAAAGCGTCAAGGCGGTTCGAGTTTAGGATTTGGTGCTGATGTTAAGTCGCCCAAAAGCCTTGAGGCGACCGATGTTTCCACATTAGCCACCCACCAAGATTTGGTTAAATTTGGTCTAATCCCAGAACTCGTGGGCAGATTACCTGTTATAACCGCCCTTAAAGGTATGGACAAGGAAACTCTTATCCGTATTATGAAAGAGCCTAAAAACGCTATTTTAAAGCAATATGAGGCGCTATTTGGTATGGATAATATCGAACTCGAATTTAGCGATGATGCTATTGACAAAATTGCCGAACTTACCGTTGAACGTAAAACCGGCGCCCGTGGACTTCGTTCAATTATTGAGTCCACTTTACAAAGATTTATGTTCGAATCCCCTTCTGACAAGACAATAGCCAAGATTATTATTACGGCCGAAACCGTTTCAGGATCAGATGCACAAATCATTAGAGTATAGAAAAAAGCCAACCCTTGTGGTTGGCTTTTAATTTATTTATGATACTGTGAACCTTGATTTATCATAAAACCACGGTAAAGTTGTTCTAAGAGCATTACTCTAAACAACTTATGGGGAAAGGTCATTTGGGAAAGTGAAAGCCTTAAATCGGCCATTTTCTTAACATCATTACTCAGACCGTAAGAACTGCCGATTATAAAGCAAATCCCCTGTCCTATTGCCGAAATCTCGTTGATTTGCGCAGCAAATTTTTCACTGGGCATTTCTTTTCCTTCAACGCAAAGCGCAATTACCTTTGCGTTTTGAGGGATTTTTTTAATTATTTGGTCAGCTTCCTTTTTTAAGGCATTTTCAATCTCACCTGCAGAAGGATTTTCAGGCAGCCTTACGGGTTCAATCTCACAGATTTCCAAATCGCAAAACCTTGAAAGCCTTTTTTGATATTCGCCACAAGCCTCTTTGAAAAACTTTTCCTTTAAAGAACCCAAGGCAATAATTTTACATTTAATCATAAAATAACCACCCCATTGTTTTGCGGTTTTGCAACGGTCAAAAGATAGTCCTTGCCGTTTTTAGCGCCTAAATCCATCAAAACCGACTCACTGGTGCTTTGGGCCAAAAGAGGTGTGTTATTATTAAGACTTAGATGTCCTAATATAAAACGCTTGGTGCCCAATTTATAAAGTCTTGCAACTTCAACAGCGCAAACACTGTTGGAAATATGACCGGTATCCGACATTATTCTAACCTTTAAAAAAGGCGGATAAGGGCCTTTTTTTAACATTTCAGCATCATGATTAGACTCAATTAGCACAAGGTCGCTGCCGTTTAAAGCTTCCCTGATTTCATCGGTAATAATCCCCGTATCGGTACAAAGGGAAAAACTTTTACCGTCAGGCAAAATCACCTTGTAACCGCAAGAGCCCTCGCTATCGTGACTGGTCTTAAAGGCGCAAATTTTAATATCATCCACTGTAAAATCACCATTATCAATGGCAATACACTCATTATTATCGGTTATATAACCTTTTTCGTTAATTATGTCTATCGTTTTCTGGGTTGCAATCAAGGTAGCGCCCGTTTTCTTCAAAACCGCCTTTAAACCCTTAATATGGTCATCGTGGCTGTGGGTTACAGCAATATATTTAATATTTTTAATATCAGAATCCACTTTGCACAGCGCTTCGCTAATTCCCTTGCAAGAAGCACCCGTATCAATCAAAATATCACAATTTTGAGTTCCGATATATGTACAGTTTCCGGTTGAACCACTATAAAGTGGACAAATTTTCGACATATTTTCTCCTTTTAAAATAGGGTTGTCCCAAAGGACAACCCCAATTTTATGCTTCTTTAAATTTAACAGTTTCGGGCTCAATAACTGGTACTCTCTTGATATCAGCACCCAACTTGCTAAACTTTTCAACAACATTTTCATAACCGCGGTCGATGTAAACAATGTCTTCAACTTCGGTTACGCCGTCAGCCATAAGTCCCGCAATAATCATTGCAGCGCCGGCACGAAGGTCAACCGCTTTAACAGGAGCACCTTTCAATTTTTCAACACCTGTTATAACAGCCGATTTGCCGTCAACCTGAATGTCCGCGCCCATAAGAGTCAATTGTTCAACATATCTGAAACGATTATCCCAAACCCCTTCGGTTACAATACTCGTGCCATTTGCAACGGCAAGTAAAGTGGCAATTTGAGGTTGCATATCGGTAGGAAATCCCGGATGAGGCATTGTTTTTACATTGCACTTGGAAGGTCGCTTATCCATCACAATTCGTAAGAACTCATCATCTTCCTCAATAACAGCGCCTATCTCCTTTAATTTAGCCGAAATGGACTCCAAATGTTTAGGAATAACGTTATCAATTATAACATCTCCACCGGTAGCAACAACAGCAGTCATATATGTTCCCGCTTCAATTTGGTCGGGAATAATGCTGTAGGTTGTACCGTGTAAAGAATCGACACCTCTAATCTTAATAACACCGGTACCGGCACCCATAATGTTAGCGCCCATGGAGTTTAAGAAGTTTGCCAAATCAACAATATGAGGTTCTTTTGCCGCATTTTCAATCACAGTTAAACCTTGAGCCTTAACAGCAGCAAGCATAATGTTAACAGTTGCGCCGACAGATACCACATCAAGATAGATGGAAGCAGCTTGCAAAGCAAATGGCCGAAAATATGCGAGCTTAAAGTTATTTCTTGGGCGCTTTGCTTGGTCGTATGAACAAGGCTCGTGTTGCTCCTCCCGGAGGATGCGATTTTGGCGTTAGACCCATCGACCAACATATTAAAGGCTTTGAGGCTTTGGGTGCTAAGATGTCCTTTGAAAGCGGAATGGTTGACGGTAAAGCGTTTGCTCTACAGGGCGCATCAATTTATCTTGATGTTGTTTCGGTTGGCGCTACCGTTAACATTATGTTGGCGGCAGTTAAGGCACAGGGTTTAACTATTATTGAAAATGCAGCTAAAGAGCCCCACATTGTTGATTTAGCAAACTTTCTTAACTCAATGGGTGCTAACATTATGGGTGCAGGTACTGGTGTTATTAAAATCCGTGGTGTTGAGTCTTTACACGGCACAACCTACAGTATAATTCCCGACCAAATAGAAGCCGGAACTTATATGACAGCTGTTGCGGCTACCGGCGGCGATGTTATTATTGATAATGTTATTCCTAAGCATTTAGAGTCAATTTCGGCAAAACTTAAGGAAATTGGCGCTATTATTGAGGAGTACGATGAATCTCTGCGCGTTATTATGAATAACCGCCCTTCTAAGTGTAATGTTAAGACTATGCCTCATCCCGGTTTTCCAACCGATATGCAACCTCAAATCGCAACTGTTTTAACCATTGCCGAGGGGACAAGCATTGT
>JAZOXF010000056.1:0-26390 GCA_045659605.1 Acutalibacteraceae bacterium | reverse complement strand
TAGCCTCGTTTTCAGCCGAGATTTCTCTTGCAGTTTTAGCAACATCCAATACCAAACGGTATCTGTTCTCACTCTCTTGAATTAATTTGCCAATATTAGGATTTAACATTTCGAAGCACCTCATCAATAATATTTTTTTGTCTTTTAAGGGCATATTTACTGCCCTTTATGATAGCAATAACATCTAGGACAGCAGTGGATAGGTCATCGTTTACTACTATGTAATCGTATTCCACTGCTCTTTTTATTTCCCCTAAGGATTCAGCCATTCTTAAATTTATAACCTCTTCGCTTTCGGTTCCACGGCCGGATAAACGGCGTTTTAACTCCTCAAAGGAAGGGGGCATAACAAAAATGCTGATAGCCTCGGGTAATTTTTGGCGAATACTCGCCGCTCCGTTCACATCAACCTCAATGAAAATATCCTTATTCTCCGCAACCGCTTTTTCCACAGGTTCGCGGGGAGTTCCATAGTAATTGTTGACATAAACATTGTATTCTAAAAGTTTATCTTCTTTTATCATACTTTCAAACTTTTCACGGGAAATGAAGTTGTATTTCTCGCCTTCAACTTCACCCTCGCGCATACCTCTTGTGATAGAGGAAATGGAAAATTTAAGTTCGGGACATTTCGCAAATAGTTCTTTAAGCAAGGTATCCTTGCCCGAACCCGAGGGTCCCGAAATTATAAAAACTCCGCCTTTACTCATGGGTCTCCTCCTCTTTTGTCTCTTCAATACGGCTAACCAAAGTTTCGGCTTGAAGATAGGTCAAAATTATATGTTCACTATCGGTAATAATGACCGCTTTAGTTCTTCTTCCGTGGGTGGCATCAATGAGGGTACCCCTCTCCTTAGCGTCGCCGATAATTCTCTTAATAGGCGCCGATTCGGGACTTACAATAGTGATAATTCGGTTAACATTAACCATATTACCAAAACCAATGTTTACAAGTTTCATACCGCACCTACTCTATGTTTTGAATTTGCTCTCTAATCTTCTCAATAAGCGCCTTGATTTCCACTACTGTATGGGCAATTTCAACATTTTGAGATTTAGAGCCGATGGTGTTGGTTTCGCGGTTCATTTCCTGTATTAGGAAATCCAACTTCTTACCGGTGGCAACATCACCGTCCAACATATTTTTAAGTTGGCTTATATGACTTCTAAGGCGAACGGTTTCTTCATCCACTGCAACCTTATCGGCAAAAATAGCCGTTTCGGTAATAAGTCTTTGTTCATCCACAGTAGCGCTTCCCAAAAGTTCACGCATTTTTTCTTCAATGCGTTCCCTATAAGCCTTAACGGTTTCGGGTGAACGGCTTTCAATAAAGGCCACTGCCGATAATATATCTTCAACCTTGGATAAAACATCAGCCTTTAATTTTTCGCCCTCGGTCTCACGCATTTGGTTGTAACTTTCAATCGCCTTTTCGGTAACTGTCTTTAAAGCATTTATAACAGTCTCATCATCCAAAGCAGTTTTCTTTACAACTAACAACTCCTGATTACCCGCAATTGCCGAAAGTTTCAAATCGTCCTTGATTTTATACTCTTTTGCCAATTTCTTTAAAGCCTCAACATAAGGCTTTACATATTGATGGTTAATCTCAATTTGGGTTGACTTGTCGGTATTGTCTTCAACAAAAACGCTAAGTTCAACCTTACCTCTTGTAATGTTCTTGGCGCAAAGACTTTTCAAAGGTTCTTCAGCAAATTGATACGCCCTTGACATTCGTGAAGAAAACTCAAAATATCTATGGTTTACCGATTTTATTTCAACCGTAATATTAAGTCCGTCAATCGTCTCTACACAACGGCCAAAGCCGGTCATACTCTTTACCATAAACTTCCCTCCAAACTAATGATAATAATTCATATTATTATACCAAAAAACACCCCCATTTGTCAACTTTTAAAAGATGTCGGTAAATGTCCAAAAAACTTTGGTATATCCTTGCTTTGCCGGAGGTGAAAAAACTTATGAAAGAGAACGATAAACTACTTTACAAAACCATGAAATCCTTGCTTAACGAAAGGCTATCCGAGCCAGAGGAAATCTCCCTTAGAGATGAAGGATTTTTCGTTAAAAATCCAAGAAGAAAAACGGCAGTTGCGATAGCCCTTTACAAGAAGGCGGTTTCGGGTGACCTTTCGGCTATAAAGGAGCTTCGTTCTATCGTAAGTGAAAAAACGGAGGAAAAACCGACCGACAGCAAAGGGGTGATTATTGTTGACGACCTCAAATCTTAAGGTTTCTCAGGTTGTAGGTCAGGGATATGACGAGTATTGGAACTGTAAAAAGCGTTACCGCATCTTAAAGGGTGGTAAGGCTTCCAAAAAGAGCGCTACCACTGCTCTTAACTTTATTCTAAGACTTATGGAACTGCCAGACAGTAATCTCCTGGTTGTCAGGCAAATTATGAACACCCACCGTGACTCCACCTTTGCCCAACTGCAGTGGGCTCAGGAGCGGTTGGGTGTATCTGCCTTGTGGAAAAATACCTTATCTCCCCTCGAGATGGTCTATAAACCCACAGGGCAAAAGATAATTTTCCGTGGATTTGACGATGTTTTAAAGTTGGCTTCAACCACAGTTTCCAAAGGCTACCTGAACTTTGTGTGGATTGAAGAAGGCTTTGAAATTGCAAGGGAAGAAGATTTTGACAAACTTGATTTGTCGGTACCGAGAGGCACAGTGCCGCCCCACCTTTATAAGCAAACAACGGTAACCTTTAACCCTTGGAGTGAAACCCACTGGCTTAAAAAACGGTTTTTCGACTCCCCTAATCCCGATTGCGACACCTTTTCCACCAACTACCTTATAAACGAATTTTTAGACGAGACCGACCGAAACATTTTTGCTCGTATGAAAAAGACAAATCTTCGTAAATACAGGGTGGCAGGTCTTGGAGAGTGGGGCATATCGGAAGGCTTGGTCTTTGAGAATTGGCAGGTAGGCCGTTTGGAAATACCGAGAGAAGAAGAGTACAAATGGAAAAACTTCTTTGGTCTTGATTACGGATACACAAACGACCCCACAGCCTTTATCGGTTTTAAAGCCAACCCAGAAGACCTTAAAATTTATATTTTTTGCGAGTTTTACGAAAAAAGGCTTTTAAATTGCCACATTGCCGAGCGCATTAAAGCCTTAGGTTTCTCAAAGGAGCGTATTCGCGCCGACTGCGCTGAGCCGAAGTCCAACGAAGATTTAAAACGGCTGGGAATTGGCCGAATAACCCCCTCTTTAAAGGGGCGAGACAGCATTTTAAACGGCATTGCCGCCATCAGCGAATACCAAATCACCGTAGACCCACGATGTGTTAACACCATCCGAGAGCTGTCGACCTATGTTTACGGTGACACCCTTAACGAACGGGGTCAAAGACTGCCGAAGGACAGCGACAACCATTTGTGCGATGCTTTGCGTTACGCTTTTGCCGACGTAAAACTTTTCAGACCCCAAAAAGAAAAAAACGTTCAAATAAACGACGCTCTAAATTTAACCAAAAGGTGGGATATTTAATGTTTATATTATTACTTATCTTAATTTCCGTTTCAGCCTTTTTAATAGGTTTAGGTTTGGGAAGGTTTGTCTCCTTTCCCACAAAAAGCCGAATTTCCATTCAGGCCATTGAGGACGAGGAATACAAAAACTTCCTAAACTACGACGGAAACATTCAGTAAAGGAGAAAAAATGGAACAAGAAATTAAACTAAACGACCAACCAGAGTCGACACCCGAAATTACCGTTCCCGTAAAATATAACAAAGAAATTAAAGAACTTTCTTTAGGGGAGGCAGGAAACCTTGCCCAAAAGGGCCTTAAATTCGAAGCCATTGAGGCCGATTACCTTGCCCTTAAAGATTTGGCGGCCAAGGAAAACAAAAGCGTTCCCGCATTTATTTCCGAACTTGCCCTTTCAAAGCGTTCAGCCTTAAAGGAAGAACTAACCGAGAAATGTGGCGGAAACGAAGAAATGGCCGAGAAGATTTTAAACCTTGAGGGCAACACAAAAACCGAACTAAACCTTCAAGAAGTTTACGAAGCATTTGACGATATCAAATCCCCCGAGGACCTTCCAAGGGAAGTTTTGGAAAAGGCCACGTTAAAGGGCACAAACGCTTTGGATGAATATTTAAGATATCTCCTCTCACAAAAGAAGAAGAAACAAGAAACCCTTAGAAAACAGAAAGAAAACGACAGCTCTTCCACAGGCTCCCTTATTAATTTAAAGGGAGGCAACAACCCCGAGACCGCCGAATTTTTACGAGGTCTTTGGAAATAAATTTAAGGAGAAAAAATTATGTCTATTAATTCTATCGAAAACACCACCCGCTACACTGCTGAACTTGATAAAATGTTCGCTCAAAAAAGCGCAACAGGCTTCTTTGCCGACAATGCTTTAGCCACCAAATTTGTAGGCGCTAAAACCGTTATTATTCCTGATGTTAACTTCCAGGGTTTAGCTGATTACGACCGTGATTCAGGCTTTACAAAGGGTGCTATCACCGTTTCTAACGCTTCTTACACAATGGCTATGGACCGCGCCCGTTCTTTACAAATTGACCGTGAAGATATGGACGAAACCGGTATTGCCAACCTTGCAGGTCAAATTTTAGGCGAGTATGTTCGCACCAAGGTTGTTCCCGAGTGTGATGCTTATGTAATCTCTAAACTTGCAAACATTGCAGAGACTCGCGCAAACCTTCTCGACTCTAACAGCGAAAATCCTTATGAGACCCTTATTGGTCTTATAAACAAGGTTCAGTCGGCTGTAGGTTTCGATGAGGAATTGGTGGCTTTCATTGACAGCAATGTTTACGCACTCTTACAAAACTCTCCCGAAATCGCTAAAAACATTATCATTTCCGATTTCAAACAGGGTGATGTTAACCTTAAGGTTAAATCCATTAACGGTGTAACATTAGTTCCCGTTGTAAGTGAAAGAATGAAGACCGCTTACACCTTCAAAAACACTGCTGCCGGCGGTTTTGTTCCGGCAGACAACGCTCGCAGTATCTATATGATGGTTTGCCCCAAGAAGGGCGCTCACCTTGTTAAGAAAACCGAGAATATGAGAATATTCACACCTGAACAAAATGTAGATGCCGACGCTTACAAGTTTGACTACCGTATTTACTACGATGTATTCGTACCAAAGAGTGGTCTTGACTCCATTTGGGCTTGTGTATCCCCCGAACTCAACATCACTGCTCAACCTTCAAACAAAAGTGTAAATGAAGGTAGCATTTCGGGTAGCATTTCAGTAACTGCTACAAGTACAGGCGATATCTCTTACCAATGGTATGCTTGCGCTAACGATAATGGTGATGAAGCCGTTAAGGTTGCAGGTGCAACATCTGCTTCTTTGACCATCCCCACCGACCTTACAGCAGGTGACCACTACTTCTTCTGCTTAATCACCGTAAACGGTATTGCAGGAATTAAGTCTGACATTGCAGTTGTAACTGTAAAATAAATCTTTTAAACAAGGTAAGGCCCAAGCCATTGGTTTGGGCTTTACATCTAAAAGGAGAATACTATGAACTTAAACGCTATAGAAATTTTTTCCGAATATCAAAAAGGCTGCGAATTTAAGGCTTCCTTAGGCGCAAGAGGTCTTGCGGAACAAAACAAAATAAACGAGCGCTTCTTTTTGGGTGACCAATGGCACGGCGCCCGACTTTCAGGGGACAAGCCCTTGGTGCGCCACAATGTTATTAAGCGTATCGGCGACTATAAAATGTCCCAAATCTTAAACGAAAAGACCCGTATTGATTTTTCCGCCGAGGGAAGCACCATAAACCGAGAACCCGAAACTGCTCCCGTTATGAAGGCTTTTTCGGATTACTTTGCTGTTTCGGCCGAAAGGGTAAACCTTGAAGCATTGACTGCAAATGCCCTTAAAAACGCCTATGTTTCGGGCAGTGCATTACTTTACACCTACTGGAATCCCTTACTTGAAACCGGCACCTTTGCCGATGCTAAGGGCAAAGTTCCCATCAAAGGAGACATTAGTTGCGAACTTTTGAAAATTGAGGATACAGTTTTTGGCGACCCTTATTGTGAGGTGCTTCAAAATCAGCCTTACATTATAATTTTGGCCAAGAAAAAGGTGGAAAATGTTTTAAAAGAAGCCCGAATTTTCGGTGCTGATTTATCCACCCTTTCCCTTATTGAAGAGTCGGCCACCGATGGCAAGGTTTTGGTTTTAACTAAATTCTACAAAACCTACTCCCCCGAAAAAGGGGTTAAAGTAATGGCGGTAAAAGTCACCGAAAAGGCAGTGGTAAGACCCGAATTTTCCACCAATTTGCGCCTTTATCCCTTTGCCCAATTAAACTGGGAAAGCAGGTCTAACTTGGCCTACGGCGAAAGTGAAATTACCCACCTTATTCCAAACCAAATCGCCATTAACCGCCTTATTACCGCCAATGTTTGGTCGGCAATGTCCACCGGACTTCCCATTATGCTTGTAAACGGTGACACGGTTAGCGACAAAATCACCAACGACCCTGCCCAAATTATTAAAATTTACGGCAGCAACGAGGATGTTGCAGGGGCAGTTAAGTATGTTACACCGCCCGCAATTATAAAAGAGTTTGACGACAGCATTAATAATCTTATAAACAATACCCTAACCCAAAGCGGCGCCAACGAGGTAGCGCTTGGCGATATGAAGGCCGAAAATGCTACCGCCCTTATGACCATGCGCGATGCCGCCTTAATGCCCCTTAGACTCATTAAAGCGAGATACTACACCTTCTTGGAAGATTTGGCCAGAGTTTGGGCGGATTTTTGGATTACCCATTACGGCAAACGCCAAATTAAACTCAAAGACGAAGACGGTTACAAGTATATTAACTTTGATGCCGACAAGTACAAGTCACTTATTATAAATGCAAAAATCAGCCTTTTAAAAACCTCCGATTACACTCAAAAGGAGCAACTTGAAACCCTTTTAACCCTTTTTGATAAAGGAATTATAACCAAAGCCGAATTACTTTCAAGAATACCTAAAGGCTTGGTTCCCGATATAGATGAAATTTCGAGAGAGGAGTAACGAAAATGACAGGAAATGAAATTTTTAACCGTGTTTGTTTTCTTTTGGGATATTACGATTTTTTAAAGGAAACCGACAGTATGAAAAGATTGGCGTTTTGCCAAATAATAAACCAAATTGCCGAGGAATTGCATTTAGGAAAAATTGATTCTTTAAACGACAGTTTAGAACTAAACGACAAATTTTCCGACGCCTTGATTTACGGTACTGCCATGCTTTTTGCCCTTTCCCTTAAGGACGGTAATACTGCAAAGGTTTACTCGGCTCTATATTCGGTTAAACGAAGCACCGCTTTAAACACTCCGGAAAAAAGAGAGGATGCGCTGCCTTTTCCTATAGATGGAGGTGCATAAAATGAAGGATTTAGATATTAAATCAAACAAAGTAAACACCCTGCACATCCCCGCCTTGACCGGCGGACTTAATTTAACAAATCTTCGCCACGAAGCGCCGAAAAATTCCCTTAGAATCTCCGAAAATTTGTGGCAAAAAAATGGTGTTTTAGAAACACGGCCGGGTCTTTGGACCCAAAAAGAATGTCTTATCGGCGACGGACAATTTTACCACCGCACCCCTGCCGTTACCGAACTTACCCCTGTGGAATATGAAGCCGAGGGTAAAGTTTACCGCTTGGTTTACAAGAATGTGGATGTTGATATTGCTACTCAAATTTGTTTCACCAGCCTGATTTCGGACGATGGCGCTGTTTACAAAACCGCCGAGATTTTGTTTTTAAGAACCAGTTCGGACACCTTTTACATACCCCAAAAATTTAATTTTTTCGTGGGTAACCCAAGTTCTTCTTCAGGTTCGGGAATTTTCGCGTTGGTTAAACTTGTAAACTGCGAAAATTCGGCTAAAACAAACAGTAAAATTTACGAACTGAATAAAAACCTCACCTCTTGGATAGAAGTGATTTCAACCTATATTCCCACCGTTTTAATAAACGGACGGGGAAACCATTACGAAACCGCAAAGCAAACCAATCAAGTTTTTGGGGGCAACCCTGCAAGACTTGAGGGGCTTAATACCTTGACTTCGGAGTTTTTCTCCTACTTTTCTTCCGACGGATATTCCTCTTCCTTTATGCTTCCCTTCTCTAATTTAAGCCAATCGGCTGTTTCGGCAAGGTTTTATTACTCGACAGGTAACTATATTGACTGGCAAATTTCCTCCTATGCTTCCCAAGCGGTTGCAACCATATACAACACATCCGTTACCATGACCGTTAACCGAGAAAAGGGTATTATAACCTTTTCTACCGCCCAAGGCGAATATCCGCTCCCACTTGTTTCCGACCGAAACCAAAACAACCTTAGAATTTTTGCATCCAAGGAAACAGGTTACTCCTTAAAAGATATTGCCAATGCGGATGTTTGCCTGACTCACAACCAAAAGATTTTTTTATGTGCCGGTAACAAAATTTTCTCGGCCGGTTGCGAAAATCCCTTTTACTTTCCGGTTGACTCGGTTGCTCCCATTTGGGGTGAAGACAAGCAAATCACTGCCTTGGCGCCCTTGGAAGATAATCTTTTGGTCTTTACCAAGTCTAACATTTACAAAGCAACCCTTAACGAAGGGAAAAAACTTAATTCCTATTCCCTTTTAGCCGACAATGACAGCCTTTTTAAAGGCCCCCACACCATAAATATTGAGTGTTTGGAGCCCTACATCGGCTGCGCACAAAAAGGAACAATACTGGCCGAGGGCAAAAAGGTGACCTTTTTGGCAAATGACGGAGATTTTTACCAAATAAGCAAATCCAACACCAAAAACATTTCCCAAAATATCGGCGTCTTTATTTCCCAAATTTTAAATGAATATTCCAACATCTACGCCGTTAAAGAAAAAAACAACCTACTTTTTTTGTGGGATAACAAGGGTCTTTGCTTTGATATTTCAAATCAAGGTTGGAGTTACTGGGTCTTCCCGAAAGCGGTTAAATTTTCAGGCGCTTTTGCCACCGAAAAAGGTCCCAGACTTATTATTTTAAATACCGATTCTTACATTCATTTCACTGCGGTTTTAGATGGGGATACCGACAGGATTTTAACAGGTTCCCACGCTATTGCTACCCTTAAAGAAAGTGAAATTAACTGTCGACTTCGCACCAGTGAACTGATTTTAGGTTGCGACAGCGCCCCTAAAACCGTAACATCAATAACCTTAGATATCGAGGGTAAGGGCGCTGAAATTTCGGTTAACGACCGCGCCAAAACCCGTGTATCGCACATTAGGGAAAACAACTCCACCCTTTGTTTAACCTCTCCCATAACCCTTTGCCGAAAGGTTTACATTGACATTAAGGGTACCGCTCCCTTAAAGGTGGGAAGCGTTTGCATTAACTATTCCCTTTTGTCACTCTAAGGAGGAATTTTTAAATGGATAACACAGTTTTAGTGGCGCTTATTTCCTTTTTTGGCACCCTTGTTGGCACAAGCGGAGGAATTTTGGCTTCAGGAAAACTTACCGCTTTTAGACTTAAGCAATTGGAAACAAAACTTGACCTTCAAAGCAAAAGCGTTGCCAAAATCCCTGTTATTGAGGAGAAAATTCAGGGGATAAATCGCCGAATTATACTGCTTGAGAAAGATAATTCTTGCTATCTTGACCTTAATTGACAAACTCTTGACAACTGCTCTTAAAAGTAATATTATATTGATAGATTTTAAGAAAGGTTTACGGTGACTTTTATGGCAAGTGGCATAATTTCCGAGTCGGTTATTAAAAGACTTCCCAGATATTACCGTTTTTTAGGCGAACTTAAAGCCCAGGGTGTGGATAGAATTTCCTCCCGTGAATTATCCGAAAGAATGGGCCTAACGGCCAGTCAAATAAGACAAGATTTAAACTGTTTCGGCGGTTTCGGTCAACAAGGTTACGGATATAACATTGAACTTCTGCACGGTGAAATTTCCGCGATTTTAGGTTTGGATATTCCCAAAAACGCCATTTTGATTGGTATGGGAAATATGGGCAGAGCGGTTACAATGCACATGAATTTTGAAAACAAGGGTTTTAGAATTGTGGGCCTTTTTGATGCAAAAGAATCCTTAGTAGGTCAGGTTGTTCGCAACTTGCCCATTAGAAATACCGAGGATATTGATGAATTTTGCCGTGAAAACCGTCCCGAAATTGCAATTCTTTGTATTCCTAAAGAAGCGGCCAAAAACGTATCAAGACAACTGATTTCCCTTGGCATTAAAGCCTTTTGGAACTTCAGTCATTACGATTTAAAACTTGAAAATCCCGATATTGTTGTGGAAAACGTTCACCTAAGCGACAGTTTGATGAGACTTTCCTACCACCTAAAAAACAAGGATTAAATTTAAAAGACCTATGCCGAGAATTCTCAGCATAGGTCTTTTTTAAATCCCAAAAAAACGGTTTCGTTTACCTATGTTAACAAAGGGCGCAGGGTCGGTGTTGACCAAAATTGTTTCTTGGCCGATAACCTCAATTTCCTTCCAAGGAATAACAATGTCATCTTCCCTGCCGAAAATCCCCAAAAATCTGGGTCGTCCTTGGATTATAACCGCCTGAGCTTTGCCTTCGGGACAGGAAAATTCCACATCGGCAGGATACCCTAAAACACAGCCGTTTTTAACACAGACAATTTGTTTGTTTCTTATATCGCTTATTCGAGAAAGCATACATATTTCCCCCTTTAAAGAAAGCCCGAATTCAATTTTAGAATTCAGGCTTTTAATAATATATATGCTTTAAATTTTAAGGTTAGTCGTTTAAATCTTCTTCCTCTTCGGTTTTCTCTTCCTCATCGTAAACACCAAGTTGGCGGCGTTTTTCGATATCTTCATCGGGATGAGCCTCATAATAAGGATCAATTATATATTTTCTGATTGCAGGGAAAACACAATACTGAATAAGTAAAAACTTGAAGCCGGGATAACAAAGAATTAACAGAATAAGTAATGCCACAAGGATGAATACAAAGAACTTATCAAGTATACCTAAAAGAACATATCCCGAAAGAACAAAAAAGGCAACCAAAGCAGTTAAGCAAAGGAAGCAAAGTATGTTCTTCCAAAAATTTATAAAAACAAATTTCAAACTGTTTTTGTAAACGGTTTTAAGTTTAAAGTTAAAGGTTATAATAAGGGTCCACATATAGTAATTCATTATTGTAAAAATGAATAGGAAGGAAAATGTAATACCCAAACCCACAAGAGAAAACTTAGTGTCTTGAATGTGGAAAAAATAAACATCAAAGAACAAAACAATATAAACAAAGGTGTTGATAATACCTGCCGGCAAGGCCTGTTTCCAATTCTTCTTAATGGTTTCAAAAAAATCGCTAAAACCGAAAGAATGCTTATCCCTTGCAGTATTTCTTGCAACATGGGTCATTCCCACATTTGCAAGACCCGATGTAAGTTGGGGCAATGCCAGTAAAGAATAAACTATACTAATGGGCAAAAATTTCCAAAAGTTTCTGAAATAGGTTTCAAAGAAAACCACAAACTCTCTTTTCTTGGGAGCGTCCTTCTCAATTCCGGGACCTTCCTTGTTAAAATTTAAAAAACCGAATAGCGCCATTTTTAAACTCCTTTATTTTGTCTTAGCAAAAGTTAATTTTTCCATAATTGAGAAATCCTTGTATCCCAGGTAATATCCCAACCCTGCAATAGCGGGAATAATAAGCCAAAGGGATGCAATTAATATTAACCCTAATATACCAACTTGGGAGAAATAGATGCTTCCCTTAGTTGTAATGGCTATTATGGGATAGAAAATCGGACAAACAAAAACAAGCAAAGCAACGCCAAAGCCCGAAACCTTGTAAAGATATATCAAACCTGCAACCCAAGGAACAATAGCTCCAAGACCCTGCTTTAAACCCTTAAGGGCGTCACCTTTAATGTTACCCGTTTGCGCCAAGTTGCGGTCGCGGTAACCTCTATCCCAAAATTGGGGATAAATAAAGACGATTAGAATTGCAAGGCAAAAAAACTGCGCCACAGCATGGCAAACTTTTTCTTTGCTTTCGGGAACCAATTTAATGTCGGTCTTTGTTAAGGTATACCCCTCTTTTTCGTATTTTGCATACTGGGTATCCTCGCCGTCAGCGAGATAATAGGTGTAAAGATTTTCTTGTTTGCCGTCTTTGGTGCCGGTCACATAATATCCCGACACTTCAGCAAAGAAGCCCACCGAAACCACCATAATTGATATTACAATAAAAAAGCAAAGCAAACTTACCAATATTGTTTTGCCAAAAAGTTTAGCCGATTCTTTTAAATAACTTTTCATATCCTGCTCCGTTAAAATATTTAGTTATATTATATTCTAACTAAACAAAAAAAGCAAGACAACAAAGCCGTTATCTTGCTTTTTTTAAAATTTGTTCACAAAATCAGTAAAATTACTCCCCCTACAAGCAGTAAACCTAACGCCGAAAGGGCTAAAACCAGTCTTCTTTTGCGCTTGTATTTTCGTCTTAAGGTAGGTTTTGATAAACAGGTGGCTTCTCTTAATCCTAAAAACAAACCGTCGGTTGCTTTTTTTAGCTCTGAAGAAGATAAATTGCCATATTCGGGGGTTACATAAATTACGATTTTTTCAAAAAATTTATTCCCCGTGTTATTAACCTCAATTATTCGTTTGCTAACGCCCTTAACCATAAAATTTTTCTCCTTTTAAGGTGATGTTTTTATTTTTACCATAAAAAGGAAGATTTATTCAGGTTGACATAAAAATGTGGATAACTCGGTTAAAAAGTCTATAAAGTGGCTTGAAATCGTCGAAAATTATCAACTTTTGTGTTATTTTTAAGTGTTATGTAAACCAAGTCGGTGGAAAATCAAAAGATTATTTTTGCGCATCTCTTCTGCCGGTTAAGAAATTTACGGTATTTTCAACCGAATTTAAAACCTCATCACTTGCCTTCTTTTCGTCCCTTGCGCGATAGTCATAAAGGGTGCAATATTCCGAAATATCATCATAAAGTGTTTTGGAATAATCACTGGTTATACGGGTAAGATTTTGCAAAAACTCACTGCCGTATTTTTTCATCTTTTTCTTGTCAAACTCAGCTACCAAACGCTCAAAATGGGGCAAACAAAACTGGGGTTGACCGTTAAACATCTCCCTGAAATCACGCTCGGTTTCATAGGTACGGTAAATCGTTTCAATCATTCGGCTCAGTCCGAACTCAATTTTGTCGCAAATAAAGCAAGATTCAGAAATTTTCGCTGCGCGGCCGCCTTTTTTGCTTACAGGGGTGAATATATTTTTTGTGAAAACGCCCTTGTTTATCTCATCAATATGAGTTTGGAGCATTAAACTAAGTTGAAGTCGGCCACGGGTTGAAAGCATTTTATCATAATGGTGCTGACAAAAGCCTACCTTGTTTGTAGCAATTCTAACATCAGGCTCCATCATAGCGTCGCCCAAAATATATTCAACTATTCTTTTTTCGGCCCTTTCGTACATTCGGCAAATGGGGCACCCGTCGTTTTCCTCAAAAATTTCACTAATCGGTATGGTACAAATATCGTCGCGCATAACTCTTCTCCTAGATTTTACTATTTACATTATAACACAAAAATTGTATAATTCAACTTGAACGAGGTGAAAAAAATGTTTACTGCCGAATTTAAAAATAATAATACATATTTAACACTGAAAGACCCCTTTTCCCTACCCCAAACCCTTGACTGCGGTCAAGCCTTTCGTTTTGAGGTTATAGAAGGCGAAAAATGGGGCGGAGTTGCCTGCGACCGCTATTTAGAAATTGAGATTTTAGAAAACGGTCAGGTTGTTTTATACAATGTAAACGAAACCGAATTTGAAAATATTTGGCGTGACTTTTTTGATTTAGACCGAAATTACACCGAAATTATAGAAAAAATCAGCGGTAACGAGGTGCTTAAAAAGGCATCGGAATACGGCAAAGGTATTCGGGTTTTAAATCAGCCCCCTTGGGAAACCCTTTGTTCCTTTATAATTTCCCAAAACAATAATATTAAGCGAATAAAAGGCATTATTTCCCGACTTTGCGAAACCTACGGCGAGAAAATCAATGGAGGGTACACCTTCCCCACAGCCGAAAAATTGGCCGCCCTGACACTTGAGGATTTGGCCCCCCTAAGAGCAGGTTTTAGGGCAAAATATATACTGGATGCCGCAAGAAAAGTGGCAAGCGGCGAGGTTAAACTCGATACTTTAAAAGATTTACCATACCAAGAAGCCCAAGCCGAACTTTTAAAAATTAAGGGTGTTGGCCCCAAGGTTGCCGACTGCGCCCTGCTTTTCTCCCACCGCCACATTGAAGCCTTTCCGAAGGATGTTTGGATTAAAAAGGCAATGACCGTGTTATTTAACGGCGAACTACCCGAAAACGCAAAGCCTTACGCCGGAATTGTGCAACAATATATTTTCTTCTATGCAAGAGAAACAAAACTGAATATAGACTAAAAAAACAACCCTCAAAAAAGGCTTGTTTTTATTTTAATTATTAAGGAAATCATAATATGTGGTATATCTTGTGGGAATTCTATCAGTAATTTGATCCTTGGTAGGATTATAAGGAAGCGGAATTGTAACATTACCCGACCAAAAGGCTATAAATTGTCTTACTCGCGACTTTTCTACCAACCATTTATTTGCTGCAATCTTGTAAACACGGTTTGTGTCAACATGAGATATGGGAACCAATGCGTAAAGTGGGTCAACAGTTGAATAAAAACTGGTTGTTCCGTTTTGACCATGGTGGGACATTTGGAGTATATCGCTCTTTATATGATCGCCAAAGTTGCTTGAAATCTTATACATACTCTCGGCCTCAGCATCACCTGTTATCATCATTTTTTGACCGCCAATATCTACAGTAAACACGAGAGATGTGGCATTAAGGTCGCCTAATTCGCCACCCTCGTAAGAATGGGGGAAATGGTCATCATAGGTGAAAAGCATTTCGATAACCGCATTTTTAATATAATATTTCTCGCCCGAGTGCGGTCTTATTATATCGGCATTTGAATAATACTTTTTAATAATAGCATCAAACTGAGGATAAGAGTAATAATCATCATCAAACATATAACTTGCATGTGCAAGAATATCCTTTCCTAAGGGGAAGCTGTAATAAATTTGCTTTATTTCAACCTTATCGTGGAAATCATTGGAAAAGGCGTTGAACACGCCGATATGGTCATCGTGACAATGGGTAAAAATCCAAGCCGAAATTACAGGTTTGGTTGTACCCTTTGGTGATTGCTCCTTCAAAATATTCAAAAGATTGTTAGAGTCGATATGGTTGCGGTCTCCGCCGCCACCGTCAATAATAATAAAACTGCCGTCATCCAGTCTTATTATAAAGCCCATACCCGAATAAATCGGTTCGTTTTGGTTTTTCATTCCGGTAAATAAACTTTGCATTCCACGGCTTGTGTACTTATTATCAACCGCGCGGGGATAAAGGTCGCCTAAAGGTTCGGAAACAACCTTAATTTTTCTATCACTTTCCATATAAGACATAGATACAAAAACTTCTTTACCGGTTAGCGTCATAAATAGACAGTCGGCAATTTTGTTTTCATCATATTTAGTAAATCCGTTGGAAAGCAACTGGGCCGAATAGGCTTTGAAATCCTCTGCCGAAGCATCTTCCAAAACCTTTATGTAACGATTGTTTTCCTTAAACTCTCTCAAATTATATGAATTCAAATTATAATCGGGCAATTGATATTTGCTCATTTTTTTATCTTCTGTCTTAGAAGAATTTTCAACAGCCGAACTTGTTTCATTTTTGCTTGACGATACACCCATATCCGTTGACACATCCCTTGAACTTTCAGTTGTGGTGGAACTTTCGGATGATGTGCTACCAAGGGATGCATCCGAAACTACTGCTTGGTAAGCCCCGTCAAAATCATCCATTTGGGAACCTGTGGTAACCTTTACTTCGCAGGCCGAAAAAACACCGGCAATTAAGCACACGCAAAGTAAAACAGACCCTATTTTCTTCATTATTTTGCCTCTTTTTCATAAAATTTCTTTAAAAGTTTGTGCGGTTTTACTATTAATATTTTATATTTTTCACCTTTTTATGTCAAGAAATTTATTTTTCAACCACAAACAAAAACCCCCGTTTCTTCAAAAAACGGGGGGGATTTTTTAATCAAAATAACCTTTGTAAATAATTTTTTTATCGCTTTCAGGAAACAAAAAACTATACAAATCAAGGAAATAATCATCGGTCATACTTGCAATATAATCCACTACAATTTGGTTAGGTTCCGCATCGCTGTAAGGCTCTTCTCTATCATAATGAACCTTGTCAATATACCGCATATGATGGGTAAAAATCGGCGAGGTTTTATTGCCGCTAAGCAAATCATCCAATAGTTTTTCGTACACCGAAGCCATCATGGGTTTAATGACCGTATCGATTTCCGACTGCACCTGATCATTCTTATAAATCAGGTCATAATTGTCCGCCTTAGCCTTTTTCAAAGCGGCAAAATGTTCTTCATCCATCTTTATATATGGTTTGCCGAAACTGTGTTCAATTATATTCACAATAAGGTTGTTTATAATTTCCGAATTGCGAGTGCCGATGGCACCCTTTTCGAAAACATCGTTGTCAACAAGATGGGCGCGTTCGGCATCCTGCCTATCCTTTCCGAGATACGCAATAATATCCGAAATTCGCATAACGCATCCTTCCAAAGTGGCGGGAACGAGTTTTTTTACATTGGATTTATCCTTGTAACATTCCTCAATTTGGCGGTCAAATTCCAAAAAACTATCCATGGGGCAAGGACTGTATTTTGAAAGTTCCATCTCTCCATCGTGGGCGGCAATTCCGTTTAAGGTTTGAAGGGAAATGTTGAAGGGGAAAATTTTATCCAACACCCTTACCGAATGGATATTGTGACTAAAATGCTTGCCTGTTCGCTCAAATAAAAGTTCATCTAAAAAACTTTCACCTGCGTGGCCAAAGGGGGTATGGCCAATATCGTGACCCAACGCGATGGCCTCTATCAATTCAAGATTAAGTCCCAACACCCTGCCGATAGTTCGGGCTATGCGGGACACCAACTGAACATGAAGACCTCTTCTCGTAATGTCATCATTTTTATAAAAAGAGAAAACCTGAGTTTTGTCGGCATATCTATTGTAAAAAGGGCAGTGCATTATTTTATCAATATCCCTTATAAAAGCAGGGCGAATTAAGGTCGCTTTGTCCCTGTCAGGATTACGGCGAATCACATCCTCTTCCTTAAAAGCGAAAGGACTCACACCGCCCGAAGCTCTAAATTCCTCTATTTTCTTTTCAGTTTCCTTGGATAAAACTTCATATTTAAGCAACTGATTCACCTCTTTTTAACATTATATCACATCATTTGAAATTTTACAATTTAAAACCCATTTTTTTACAACAAAAAGGCGCCTTTTACACATATATAAAATAATGCCGTTAAAATAGCCAAAATTTTCAGGAAAATAAGTATTATTTTTTCTTATAAATCGTGTTTTTTGTATTGATTTTATTGCGGAAGTTTGTTAAAATATAGACAATGGTGTCGTTATGCGCTTTATACGGCATAAATTCCACCAACACTCGGCAAATATATTCAGGCTGAGGAAAGTAAAAAGCTTCTGTATTGGTTAAAACAGAGGAGGAGGAAAATTATGAACAAAATTACTGTAATTGGTTCCGGCAGCGTGGGTTCTACCATCGCTTACACATTAACTGTTACCGGTACCGCATCCGAAATTGTGATGATCGACATCAACGAAGAAAAATCACAAGGCGAAGCATTAGATATCAGACAAGGTGTTCCTTTCTGGTACCCCGCTAACATTTATGCAGGTTCTTATGCTGATGCTAAGGATTCCGACATTGTAATCATCACCTGTGGTCTTGCAAGAAAGCCCGGTCAATCCCGTTTGGATTTGGCACAAACCAACGTTGATGTGTTAAAGAAGGTTTCGTCTGAAATCGTTAAACACGCTCCCAACGCCATCTACATAATCGTTAGTAACCCTGTTGACGTTCTTACCTATGTATTCCACAAAATTTCCGGAATTCCCGAAGAACGCATCATCGGTTCCGGTACCATTTTGGATACTTCCCGTCTTCGTACCCGTGTTTCCGAGTACTACAATGTTAACCAAAAAAATGTCCACGCTTACGTTTTAGGTGAGCATGGCGACTCAGCTTTTGTTCCCTGGTCTATTGCAAATATTTCAAACGTTCCCGTTGAGGATTACGCTAACGCTGTTGTTGACTCTGAATTCCACGCTAAATTTGACCGTGACGAAACCGAAGAGTATGTTCGCCGTTCAGGTGCCAGCGTTATCCGCCGCAAGGGCGCTACCTTCTATGCTGTATCTATGTCGGTAGTTCACATTTGCAAATGCTTACTCAGTGGTATCGACACCACTATGACCGTTTCCACCATGCTTCACGGTGAATACGGTATTGAAGATGTTTGCTTAAGCTTACTTAATGTTGTTGGCCGCAAAGGCGCTCACAGTAAGGTTATTTTACCCCTTAACGAGCAAGAAGTTGAAGCTTTACGCCACAGTGCTGCCTGCATTAGAGAAGTTATTGACAATATTACTATCTAAGAAAGAGGTTCTTATCTATGGAATATCGTATTGAACATGATTCTATGGGTGAAATGAAGGTTCCTGCCGACCGTCTTTGGGCTGCTCAAACACAAAGAAGCCACGAGAACTTTGAAATCGGCGTTGGAATTGAAACCATGCCCGCTGAAATCATTCACGCTTTCGGCGTTTTGAAAAAGGCTGCTGCCATTGCAAACCACGGCTTACGCCCTGAAAAGATGACCGCCGAAAAGGTTGAGGCTATCAAAGAGGCTTGCGATGAGGTTATGGCAGGTAAATTAAGCGGTCATTTCCCCCTCGTTGTTTGGCAAACCGGTTCGGGTACCCAATCCAACATGAACTCAAACGAAGTTATAGCTAACCGCGGTAACCAAATTTTAGGCAAAACTCTTTTACATCCCAACGATGATGTAAATATGAGTCAATCCTCTAACGACACCTTCCCAACTGCAATGCACATTGCCGCAGTTTTAAGTTTGGAAGATAAACTTATCCCCGCTGTAGAGACCTTGATTGAAACCTTCAAGAGACTTGAAAAAGAAAACGAAGGCATTGTAAAGAGCGGTAGAACCCATCTTCAAGATGCTACCCCCATCACCTTTACCCAAGAAATCAGCGGTTGGCGTTCAAGCCTTGAGCGTGATGTTGAGTTAATTAAACTCGCAATCAAACCTCTCCACGAGTTAGCATTAGGCGGCACCGCAGTTGGTACCGGCCTTAACGCTCCCAAAGGTTTTGATACAGGCGTTGCTGAAGAAGTTTCCAAAATTACAGGCAAGAAATTCGTTACAGCCTCAAATAAGTTCCACGCTTTAACCTCTAAAGACGAACTCGTTTTCGCCCACGGCGCTGTTAAGGCTCTTGCTGCCGATATGATGAAGATTGCAAACGACGTTCGTTGGTTGGCTTCCGGTCCCCGTGACGGTCTTGGCGAAATTTTCATCCCCGAAAACGAGCCCGGTTCTTCCATTATGCCCGGTAAGGTTAACCCCACCCAATGCGAAGCAGTAACCATGGTTGCTGTTCAGGTTATGGGTAACGATGTTGCTATCGGCATTGCTGCTTCTCAAGGCAACTTCGAACTTAACGTATTTATGCCCGTTTGCATTTACAACTTCTTACAGTCTGCCCGTCTTTTAGCCGAGGCTATCGTATCCTTTAACAAGAACTGCGCTGTTGGTATTAAGGCAAACAAAGAAAAGATGCACCACAATTTGCACAATTCTTTAATGCTCGTTACCGCTCTCAATCCTTATATTGGATACGAGAACGCCGCTAAGACTGCTAAGAAGGCATATAAAGATAACATTTCTCTTAAAGAAGCTTGTGTAGAACTCGGATTTTTAACTGCTGAAAAATTCGATGAGGTTTTCCATCCTGAAGAGATGGTATAATTCGGAGGTAATAAAATGAAGGTTAGTTATTTCCCCGGATGCACCCTTAAAAACAAAGCTAAAGACCTTGATTTGTATTCATACAAAACAGCTGAAGCTTTGGGTGTTACTCTGGAAGAAATTGAAGAATGGCAATGTTGCGGCGGTGTTTTCACCACTGCTAACGATGAAGTTGCCACAAAACTTTCCTCCGTTCGCGCTTTAAAATATGCTGCCGACAAGGGTCAGCCTTTGGTAACAGTTTGCTCTGCTTGTCACAATGTTATTAAACAAACAAACCATGCAATGCAAACCAATTCCCAATTTGCTGACAAGGTTAACAGATATATGGCGGACGGTGCGTACAACGGTGAAACTTTAGTTTACCACTATTTAGAGTTGTTACGCGATGAGGTAGGTTTCAATGCCCTTAGAGAAAAGGTTGTAAACAGCCTTAAGGGTAAAAAAATCGGGGCTTACTACGGTTGTTTACTTTTACGTCCCAACGGCGTTATGAGAATGGACGACCCTGAGAACCCCACCATTATGGAAGATTTTATCAAGGCTTTAGATGCCGATGCTGTGGTTTACGCCAAACGCAACGAATGTTGCGGTGGCTACATTTCAGCCGAATCACCCGAAACTGCTAAAAAGAACAGTCAAGCAATTATTAACAACGCAAAGGCTCAAGGCGCCGAAATGATTATCACTGCTTGTCCTCTTTGTAAATTCAATCTTATCAAGAGCGGCGCGGATATTCCTGTTGTTTACTTCACTGAACTTTTAGCCGAAGCCCTTGGCGTAAAGGAGGATACAAATGAATAATAAGTATCTTCAAGAAGAAATCATACGCATTAGCGGGGTTAACCCCAGCAAATGTATGCGTTGCGGTAAATGTTCCGGAACCTGCCCTGCTTATGATGAGATGGAGTATCATCCCCATCAATTTGTTAATATGGTTGAAAGCGGCGACATTGAACCTCTTTTAAATTCAGAGTCGCTTTACAAATGTTTATCTTGCTTTGCTTGTATTGACAGATGCCCCCGTGGCGTTCAACCTGCAAAGGTTGTGGAGGCTGTTCGCCTTGCCGCAATCAGAAAACAAGGTAACAACCATTTAATTCCCGACCAAGTTCCACAAATCATTGATGATGAAACACCACAGCAGTTGCTTGTTAGTGCTTTCAGAAAATATTCTAAGTAAGGAGGAAAAGACAAATGCAAAGAGTTGGAGTTTTTGTATGTTGGTGCGGCAGTAACATTGCAGGCACCGTTGATGTTAAGGCTGTTGCCGAAGCATTAAAAAGCGAACCCGGTGTAGTCTTTTCCACCGACTACCAATATATGTGTTCTCAAGCAGGACAAGATATGATTAAAAATGCCGTTAAAGAGCATAACCTCACCGGCATCGTTGTTTGCTCTTGTTCTCCCAGAATGCACGAGGCTACCTTCCGTAAGACTGCTGCTGCAGCAGGACTTAACCCCTATATGGTGGAAATTGCTAATATCCGCGAACAATGTTCTTGGGTACATAAGGATATGTTATCAGGTACCGAAAAGGCTGTCATTTTAGGTAAGGCTGCTGTTGCTAAGGTTAACCTTAACGCTCCCCTTACTCCCGGTGAGTCCCCCGTTACCAAACGTGCTTTGGTTATCGGTGGTGGTATTGCAGGTATTCAAACTGCTCTTGATATTGCTGATGCAGGTTTCCCCGTTGATATCGTGGAAAAGAAACCTACCATCGGTGGTAAAATGGCTCAGCTTGATAAAACCTTCCCCACCCTTGACTGCGCAGCTTGTATCTTAACACCTAAAATGGTGGATGTTGCTCAAAACGAAAAAATTCGTATCTTCTCTTACAGTGAAGTAACCGATGTTCAAGGCTTCGTTGGTAATTTCGATGTTACCATCAAGAAAAACGCAAGATATGTTAAGGAAGATATTTGTACCGGTTGTGGTGCTTGTGTTGATAAATGCCCAATGAAGAGAATTCCCAACGAGTTCAATTTAGGTATGGACAATCGCCCTGCTATCTACATTCCTTTCGCTCAAGCAGTTCCCAAGGTTGCAACCATTGACCCCAATGCTTGTAACATGCTTAAAAACGGCAAATGCGGACTTTGCGCTAAAGTTTGTGCTGCCGGTGCTATTGATTACACTCAAAAGGATGAATTCATTGAGGAGAAATACGGTGCAATCGTTGTTGCAACCGGTTTCAACCCCATCAGTATGGATAAATTCGATGAGTATGCTTACAATCAATCCAAAGATGTTATCACCTCTTTAGAGTTCGAACGTCTTACCAATGCCGCAGGTCCTTCTGCAGGTAAGTTACTTCGTCCTTCTGACGGTGAGCATCCCCACACTATTGTATTCGTTCAGTGTGTTGGCTCTCGTTGTGAGTCTTGCGCTGAAAAAGGTAAGGAATATTGCTCTAAGATTTGCTGTATGTACACTGCAAAACACGCAATGCTTACTCGTGATAAATATCCCGCCACCGAAGTTTACGTATTCTATATAGATGTAAGAACACCCGGTAAAAACTTTGATGAATTCTACCGTCGTGCCGTTGAAGAATACGGTGTTAAATATGTTAAGGGTATGGTTGGCAAGATTACCCCCGAAGGTAAGAAACTAAAAGTTCAGGCTTCTGACCTTATTGCCAACAAGCAATTACATATTGATGCTGACTTGGTTGTTTTGGCTGCCGCTATCGAACCTGACAAATCAGCCCGTCCTCTTGCTACCTTACTTACTGCAAGTATGGACACCAACGACTTCTTCACCGAAGCTCACCCCAAACTTCGTCCTGTTGAAAGTCCTACTGCCGGCGTATTCCTTTCGGGCGCTTGTCAAGGACCTAAGGATATTCCCGAAACCGTTTCTCAAGCAGGAGCTGCCGCTTCCAAAGTTATCGGCCTTCTTGCTAAAGATAAGCTCACAGGTAACCCCTGTGTTGCAGGTTCAAATGAACTTATCTGTAATGGATGTTCTTCTTGTGCCAATGTTTGTCCTTACGGCGCTATCAGTTATGAAGACAAAGAGTTCCGTATGCCTGACAGAACAACTAAAGTTAGAAGAATTGCTGTTGTTAATCCCGCAGTTTGCCAAGGTTGTGGTGCTTGTACAGTTACCTGTCCTTCGGGCGCAATGGACTTAAAGGGATTTGCAAACTTACAAATTATGGCGGAGGTTGACGCAATATGCAAGTAAATGAATATAAGCCTTTAATAGTTGCATTTTGCTGCAACTGGTGCTCTTACGCAGGTGCTGACCTTGCCGGTAACAATCGCTTGGCTTACCCTGCTGATGTAAAAATTATCCGTGTTCCCTGCTCCTGTCGCGTTAATCCTATGTTTATTTTACGCGCATTCCAAAGAGGTGCAGACGGTGTTATCATTTGCGGTTGCCACCCCGGTGACTGCCATTACACTTCAGGCAACTACTACACTCGCCGCCGTATGGCTGCCCTTTTCTCGATGCTTGACTTCTTGGGCATTGAGAGAGAGCGTACCCGTGTTGAGTGGGTATCGGCTGCCGAAGGCGCAAAATTTGCCGCAACCATGAACGACTTCGTTCAAAAGGTTACTGAACTTGGTGAAAACAAGAGATTGGAGGACTTGAGATGCAAAAAATAA
The DNA here is from genome assembly GCA_045659605.1 of Acutalibacteraceae bacterium. Classification (GTDB taxonomy): domain Bacteria; phylum Bacillota; class Clostridia; order Oscillospirales; family Acutalibacteraceae; genus UBA737. The sequence goes on along the minus strand of JAZOXF010000056.1, from coordinate 2,712 downwards.
CCCGTGAACAATTAATTGAAAAGGCATCCGCTCTCCTTTCAAACGGTACCGTTAGCTGTGTTTTAGGCTGGGGTATGGGCGAATTCGACTACGATGTAACCCCTACCACCTTTAGCAGTGTAGAAGAATTAGAAAAAGGTTTCGTGTTTGGCGATTTTTGTGGCGCAAACTTCTCCAAATACTTAGTTTCCAAAACCCAAAAGGTTGAGGGCAAAATCCTTGTTTTCTTAAAGCCTTGCGATACATACAGTTTCAACCAACTTTTAACCGAGCATCGTTTTAATCGCGAAAAGGTTTATGTTGTTGGTATTCCTTGCGAAGGCATGGCTGATATTGCCAAGGTTAAAGCCCTTTGCGGCGATGGTATTTCTTCCATCGGCAGCGAAGGTGAAAACTTAGTTGTTACCACCCTTTATGATGACGAGCCCGTTGTTATTAAGGCTGCCGACGTTTTGGCTGAAAGATGCTTAAACTGCAAGAGTAAAAAGCACGTGGCTTACGATGAACTCTTAGGCGATGAGGGTGAAGTAATCGAGTCAAACCGTTTCGACGAGGTTGCTCGTCTTGAAGCTATGACTCCCGATGAGAGATTTGCTTTCTGGCAAAACGAACTTTCCCGTTGCATTCGTTGTAACGCTTGTCGTGATGCTTGTCCTGCTTGTACTTGCGAGAAGTGTGTTTTCGATAACCCCAATTCTGGCGTTGAAAACAAATCTCCCGCAAACAGTTTTGAAGAAAAGTTATTCCACATTATTAGAGCCTACCACGTGGCAGGTCGTTGTACCGACTGTGGCGAGTGTTCTAGAGTTTGTCCTCAAAACATTCCCTTACACCTCTTAAATCGTAAATTCATTAAGGATATTAATGAGTTCTACGGCGAATATCAAGCAGGTGCCGAGGAAGGCCAACGCGCTCCCCTCGTTGATTACACTACCGAGGATTTAGAGCCGGGTGAGGTTTTTGACAGGAGGGATACCGATGCTTAAAATTTCTCTTGATAAATTAAATCTTCTTTTTGCTGAGATTGCAAAGAATGCTGACCTTTATCTTCCTGCCGACCAAACCGATGGCAGCGCAGCATTCACCAAGTGGGAAGAGGGCATCGAATTATCGGGTGCACTTAATACAGTTAAGAGTCCTAAAGACTTCTTCTTCCCCCAAACCGAAGACCTTATGGCATTTAAAACCCAGGGCAAAAACATTGAGGTTATTGACACAAGAACAGCCCTTGATGATTTCGTTGTTTTTGGTGTTAGAGCTTGTGATGTTAAGAGTTTTGATATTCTTGACCGTGTATTCTTGACCGAGCCTGTTGATAGCTACTACGCTTTAAAGAGAGAGCATGGCATTATCATTTCCATGGCTTGTACAAGACCTTCCGAAACCTGTTTCTGCAAAACCTTCGGCATTAACCCCGCCGAGCCTGCAGGTGACATTTCGGCTTGGAAAACTGAAACCGATATTTATTTTGAGGCAAACACCGAAAAGGGCGCAGCGCTTTTAAATAAACTTTCGGCATTAATGGATGAAACCGATGACACTGCCGTTTCAGAGCAAAAGGCAAAAATCGGCGCCATTATGGATAAACTTCCCCTTAAAGACCTTAAGACCGATGCTTTCGGCGGCGGCAAAACAAACGAGTTCTTTAATGCTCCCGAGTGGGATGAGTTATCTCAATCCTGCCTTGGCTGCGGAACATGTACCTTCGTTTGCCCCACCTGCCAATGCTACGATATTAAAGACTTTAATACCGGTAACGGCGTTATCCGTTACAGATGTTGGGTTTCTTGCATGTATTCCGACTTTACAAAAATGGCTCACGGTAACAACCGTCTTACCCAAAAAGAGCGTTTCCGTCAAAGATTTATGCACAAACTCGTGTACTATCCTGAGAATAACGACGGATTGTTCAGTTGCGTAGGCTGTGGCCGTTGTCTTGCAAAATGTCCTATTTCTATGAATATTGTAAAGGTAATGAAAAAGATTGGAGGAAAAGCAAGTGAGTAATGTAAATGATACCTTAATTCCAAAAATCGGTGTCATTACCGATGTTCGCATTGATACACCCGACATTAAAACATTCCGTGTTGTGACCCCCGATGGCAAAAAAGCCTTCGACCACAAACCCGGTCAATGCGCAATGCTTTCTATCCCCGGTGTTGGTGAGGCTATGTTCTCCATCACCTCTTCCCCCACAAATGAAGAATTTATGGAGTTCTCAATTAAGAAGTGTGGTTGTGTGACCGACTGGCTTCACAATGCTGAAGTTGGTCAACAAATCACTATTAGAGGACCTTACGGTAAACCCTTCCCTGTTGATGATGTTTTCGCAGGAAAAGACCTCCTCTTCATTGCAGGCGGTGTTGGTCTCGCTCCTCTTCGTTCAGTAATCAACTACTGCCGCCACTACCGTGACCGTTACGGAAAAATCGACATTGTTTACGGTTCAAGAAGCAAGGATGATTTGCTCGACTATCAGGAAATCATCAGCGAATGGTCAAACGATGCAGGTGTTGATGTTCACCTCACAATCGACAACCCTCAGGAGGGTTGGGACGGCCATGTAGGTTTTGTTCCGAATTATGTTAAAGAACTCGGTTTTGACACAAACAAGGTTGCTGTGCTTTGCGGCCCTCCGATTATGATTAAGTTCACATTGGACGGTCTTTGCTCAATCGGTTTTGATAAGACAAATATCTACACAACTCTTGA
>JAZOXF010000055.1:0-11282 GCA_045659605.1 Acutalibacteraceae bacterium | reverse complement strand
TTTGATTTTTCAATAGCAACTTTCATATTTTCAGCCGACTTTTTACCCGTTCTTTCAAGTTTTTCAACCTCGGCAAAATCAAGAGAATAAAGGTCTACAATATTAGAAATTAAACCTGCGTCTAAAAGTTGTTCCAAAACGGCAGGACCCAAGCCTTCAATATCCATGGCATCACGGGAAGTAAAGTGAATTAAATGGCGAAGTAACTGAGCAGGACACTCGGCATTAGTACAACGAATAACCGCCTCGCCCTCTTCTTTGTAAACTACCGAACCGCAGGAAGGACAAATTGTTGGCATTTTATAAACAGTAGAATTCTTGCAATGTTTTGAAACTGATAGAACCTCGGGAATAATATCCCCTGCTTTGCGAACAACAATGGTATCACCAATGCCAATTTCTTTTGAGGTGATAAAATCTTCGTTATGAAGGGTGGCACGGGAAACGGAAGTACCTGCCAAAGTAATTGTATCAAAAATTGCAGTTGGTGTTAAAGCACCTGTTCTTCCAACATTTATTTCAATTTCTTTTAAAACAGTTTCCTTTTCTTCGGGAGGATATTTATAAGCCACTGCCCATTTAGGGAATTTAGATGTACTGCCCAAATCCTCACGATATGCCAAATTGTCCACCTTAACAACAGCGCCGTCGATATCAAATTCTAAATTACCACGACTGTCGCCAATGTGTTCAATTTCAGCAATTACCTTGTCAATATCACTGCATTTTGTATAAAAAGGAAGGGTGTTAAACCCGAGTTCCTTTAAGAAATCCAAGGTTTCAATGTGAGAAGAAAATTCTTTGCCCACAATTCTTTGAATGTTAAAAACAAAGATACTTAGTTCTCTTTCGGCAGTAATTTTAGAATTCTTTTGTCTAAGAGAACCTGCCGCAGCATTTCGGGGATTTTTGGCAAGTGCCTCCCCCATTAGTTCTTGGCGTTTAAGGAGTTTTAAAAAACTCTCTCTAGGCATATAAACCTCGCCACGAACCTCCAACTCGCCATCAAAATTTATGGCTTTTGGGATGCTTTTGATTTGCAAAAGGTTTGCAGTAACATCCTCACCCGTTATACCATCGCCACGGGTGGAACCCCTGAAAAACAAGCCGTCTTTATACTCAAGGCTTACTGATAATCCGTCAATCTTCGGCTCAACCGAAAATGCAGTTCTGTTAAGGTCAATTTTTTCACCAAAGGCTTTAAGTTCGTCAAAATTGAAAACATCTTGCAAACTTTCCATTTTAACCGAGTGAACAACCTCGTTAAAAAGTCGGTTAGCTGCGCCACCAACATTTTGGGTTGGTGAATCTTCCTTTAAAAGTTGAGGAAATTCCTTTTCCAAATCCTCAAGTTCACGAAGCATTCGGTCATACTCAAAATCCTCAATTTCAGGAGCATCATCAATATAATATTTTTTATTGTGGTATTTAAGTTCTTTACTTAATTCCTCAACTCTTGCCTTTGCAGTAGTAAAATCCATCTTTTTTCTCCTATTCTACAATTGCTCCGTAATCATTCATAAGACCGCCCGTATTATCGGTGGGACTTTCAATAACATTTGTAAACGCATCGGGTGATTTACCAACGATGACCGTTTGGGCGGCTACAGCGGTAGTAGATGCGCTAATATTTCGGTTATAACCGATAACAACAAAACTACCTGTAACATTAATATCCACATTTACAATATGTAAAACCTGATTAATACCTGCGCTTTTAAATTCGTGACTAAAATCCACAAAACAGGTAGTTGTAATTTGCATTTTAAGGCATACATCAGGGCCAAAACCGTTGGTATAGGTATTTCCAAAAAATGAGCCCAAAGGAATTGCAACGCTGTATCTTTCTTCACCCTCAATAAGCCTTGCCATTTCATTGGAAATTTTAGATTTAAGGCTATTAATTTGCAAAACATCAATTTCCAAACTCGTAACATAACCATCACTGTTTTCAGTGAGTTTCACAATATCTTTATAAGAAATTTCGCCCTTTTCAAAAACATTTACGATAGCCGTGTTAGCGCAGTTTAGCATTATTGTTTCGGCAACGCTTGTGGCATATCTTAAAATTACAGGTTGCATTAAATAATAGGCCACCATGCCTATTACCAACGAAATTATTAGCAAAAACACTAAAATATTTTTTTTGAGATTTCGTTTTCTTCTCCTTAAAATCACACAATCACCTGCCCACAGTACATATTACGAAAAAGCAGAATAATTGTTAATTACATATCTATTTTACAAAAATTTTCGCAAAATTACAAGTATTAAGTTGAATTTTAAATAGGAAAAGTATATAATTAAAATACCATTTAAAAAGGATGTAAATTTATGTTTAGAAATAAAGTTTTAAGCATTGTTTTAATAATAATTTCACTCGTAACGCTTATGGGTTGTTCCGCCAAAACCGAGGATTCCTATATCTATTTTGAACTGCCTCAACTACCAACAACCCTTGACCCCCAAACCGCCAGTACCGACTCGGAACTTTTAATTGTTCGCAACATTTACGAAGGTCTTTTACGAAAAGATGAAAAGGGTGAAATTTGTAATGGCGCAAGTGCTGAATATTCCAAAAAAGGCCTTACATATACCTTCATTTTAAGAGATGATATGTTTTGGAGCAATGGCGACCCCTTAACCGCTGATGATTTCGTTTTCGGTCTTCGTAGAGCTATAGACCCAAGCACCGCTGCCCCCTTTGCTTCAAGACTTTTTTGCATTAAAAATGCAAAAAAGGTGAATTCGGGTGAACTTTCGGTAAATCAACTAGGTGTTTCGGCTCCTAATGACAACACTGTAAAAATCACGTTAGAATACGAAGATGAGAACTTTTTACATAATCTTACAACCTCGGTTGCCATGCCTTGCAACGAAAAGTTTTTCAAGGAAAGCGCCGGAAAATACGGTCTGTTTAAAGACCATATTATATCTTGTTCCAGTTACCGTTTAACCAAATGGAACCAAGAAAGTTTTGGTATCCGTCTTTATAAAAACGAAAAATACAACGGACCGTTTGAGGCTAAAAATGCCGCTGTTTTCATCACATGCAACAACGACTCCCCTGTTACCGAAAAATTAAAAGAAAATAATATTGATATTGCATTTATTGACAGCGCACAGACAAACGAAATGGAAACCGCCGGTCTTAAGACCTCAAGTGTTCAAAACATTTGTTGGATTATGACCATAAGTGATGAATTTTCTTTAGAAATGCGCACTGCTCTCTTTAAACTCGTAGGCAGCGAAGTTTACGGTCAAAGTCTACCGACCGGCTACAAAAACGCGACTTCCTTCTACCCTTCCATACTAAATGCCCCAATTGATAACATTGTTGTTAATTCCTACAATTTACAAGAAGGCAAATCTATTTATAATGAAGAAGTTAAAAAACTTGAAAATTCAAAATTCCCTTCCGATGTAAAAATCACCTATTATGATAACGGTTTTATAAAACCCGTTGTTACCGATATTGTTGGTCATTGGCAAAACAATTTATCAGCATTCGTTAATATCCAATCGGTTGAGTCGGCAGATTTATTATTACCACAACTAACAAATCAAACCCTTTCGATGACAATTTCCCCCGTTAAGGCTAATAGTAAAAACAGCACCGAATATTTAGCAAATTACGGCATGTTAGATGCCGACCTTAGCAAAGCGCAAGAGAATTTAATGAATGCTAAAAACATTATCCCCCTATTTTTCCAAGACACAACCCTTTGCTACAGTCAAAATATCCTTGAAATTTCTTTAAATGATGACAATGGCATGGTTGATTTTGCATTTATCGTAAAAGAGGAAGACTAATTCACAAAACGGGGTAAACGGCAAAGTTTCACAATCCATTCTACCCAATCAAAGCATTGATTAAACTTTAAATCGGTTTCACTGTTTTCAATAATATACAATAAGTTTTCCTTGGTAAAACCGTGAGTTTCAATTCCTGCAAGTATCCCTTTTAACACTTTTCTTTTAAAGTTTGAATCAGTATAAGAATATTCTAACTTTTCGGTTATTTGAACACCTGTGTATCTTAAATTTTCAAATTCAATTCCACCCGCTATATCCACAAAATAGCCTACCATTTCATAATCACAGGACAATGTATAATCCACCGAATAGCCATAACTGTTTATTGGGTTCTCAACAAAAACAATATTTAAAATCTCGTTGGAAAAATCTAAATTAATTAAAATTTCATCCTGACAAATTTTAAATAAAAGTGTGCTGTTTTCGGGTGTTTGGGTATAATAAGGAACCGAATTTATTTCTTCACTTACTACAGTTTTTTCCAATCTTGAATTTAAATAAAAATAACCCGTAATTATAAATATCAATTCCAAACAAATTAAAAAAACACCGACTTTTAAAGTTTTTCTTAATCTACGCTTCATTAAATCACCAATTTAATTTTGCCCAAAAAACTTAAAAACCCCACCAAAAAAGGTGGGGTTTTTCATTATTTATAAGAAATTATTACTTTTTCATTATAAGACACGGAAATTTCGCTTATATTTCCCTCATTATTTGCAATTAAAATATCAACAATTTGGGTTTCAATTTCTCGTCTTATAGCGTTGCGAAGTTCACGGGCACCTCTTTTGCCGCCTTGGCATTTTTCGGCCAAATACTCACAAATTTTGGTGTCATATTTTAATGTGATTAACTTTTCTTTTAACCCTTCAGCCAATTCATCCAACATAAGTGCTGAAATCTTACTTAATGTCTCACGGCCCAAAGGTGAGAAAACAACAATTTCATCAACACGACCAATAAATTCAGGTCTTAAGAAACTTTCCAAAGCCTTTAAAGCCTTATCTTTAGAAGCTTCCGCAACAGTTTTGCCAAAGCCCAAAAGATTATCGCTCTTTTCACTACCCGCATTAGAGGTCATAACAATAACTGTATTTTCAAAGTTAACTGTTCTTCCCTGAGCATCGGTAATACGGCCATCATCCAAAATTTGGAGCAACACGTTTAATACATCGGGATGGGCTTTTTCAATTTCGTCAAACAAAATCACGCTGTAAGGTTTACGGCGTACCTTTTCGGTAAGTTGACCTGCTTCATCATAACCAACATATCCGGGAGGCGCTCCAATAAGTCTTGAAACGGCGTGTTTTTCCATAAATTCCGACATATCAAGACGGATTAAGGTTTCAGGAGTGTCAAACAACTGCTCGGATAAAACCTTAACCAGTTGGGTTTTACCAACACCTGTGGGGCCTACGAATATAAAGGATGCAGGTCTATGAGCATTAGAAGTTTTAACCCTTGAACGTTTAACAGCCTCGGCAACCAAACGGGTTGCTTCTTCTTGACCTATAATTTTTTTGTTAAGTTCATCTTCCAAGCCTGACAATTTCACAAGGTCGTTTTCTTGAATTTTAGTTGCAGGAATGCCTGTCCACAATTCAATTACCTTGGCAATATCCATATCGGTAACAGTGATGTTAGACACACGCTGACAAAGTATTTCCGACTCTTTTTTGTATTTTTCCAAGTCGGCCTTAACCAATGCTTGTTTCTCGTAATCGGGATTTTCAATATCGGCCTCAAGTTGCTCTAATTTAATAGAACAATCGGCAACTTTTTTATTGGCCAAATAAAGATTATCAATATCCTTATTTTCAAGACTGGCACATGCGCAAGCTTCATCCAAAAGATCAATAGCCTTATCGGGCAAATAACGGTCGGTTACATATCTTTCGGATAAGATTACGCACTTTTTAATAATGCTATCAGGAATAGTAACACTGTGGAATCCCTCGTAATAACCCTTAACACCTAAAAGAATATTTTCAGCTTCAGCCAAAGAAGGTTCTTCAATGGTTACAGGTTGGAAACGGCGCTCCAAAGCAGCATCTTTTTCAATATATTTTCTGTATTCTTTAAAGGTGGTAGCGCCAATAACCTGAATTTCACCACGAGACAAAGCAGGTTTTAAAATATTAGCAGCGTTCATACTGCCTTCAGCCGAATCACCCGCGCCAACAAGGTTATGGATTTCATCAATGAAAAGGATAATATTTCCTGCTTCTTTGATTTCCTCAACAAGACCTTTAACACGGCTTTCAAACTGACCTCTAAACTGGGTTCCTGCCACAAGTCCTGTTAAATCCAAAAGGTAAATTTCTTTGTCAAGAAGTCTTGCAGGTGCAGTGCCGTTTGCAATTTGCAAAGCCAAACCTTCGGCAATAGCGGTTTTACCAACACCGGGCTCACCTATCAAACAAGGATTATTTTTACTTCTGCGAGATAAAATTTGAATTGTGCGATAAAGTTCTTTATCACGTCCGATAATCACATCAATTTGACCGTTTCTTGCCTTTTCGGTTAGGTTTGTGGAATATTGCTCCAAAAATCTACGCTTTTTCTTTTTGGATTTTTCCTTTTCTTTACCCTTTTCGGTAGTTTCCTTAGTATCTTTTGATTCGCCGCCACCGGTTAAGTTACCAAAAAGTTTATTAAAGAAAGGCATGGCGGGAGCAGTACCTAAATCAAAAGTTTCATCGTTTAGGTCGGCATCATCCATATCCTCTAAAGACATTAAATCCATAAATTGATCGCTCATTTGCTCAATATCTTCATCAGATATATTCATTCTTTTAAGCATATCATCAACCGGTTTAATTCCCAACTCTTTTGCGCAAACAAGGCAAAGTCCGTTAGGCTCGGCATTAGGATTGGACATATCCGACATAAACACAACCGCCGGTCTTTTTTTGCATTTGGAACAAAGTTTCATCATTGTTTTTTAAAACTCCTTGAAAATTAAATAGAAAAAGAAAATAGTTTAAAAAGAATAGTAGACTCTATTGTAGTTTCGCTCAAAATACCATTTGCATCAGGAATTAAGGAAACAATTAATGTGAATAAGGAACACAAAATCACCGCAACAGCGATACCCTTGATAATTCCCAATATTGCACCCAACATTTTATTGGCTTTGCCCACCAAACTGAAGGAAAACAGTTTGTTAATAAGTTTGGCGGCAAACTTAACCACCACAAGTGAGACAAGTACAATAAACAACATATAAACCAAAGTTAAAATTTCGGTAACAATGGGTTTAATAACATTTTGCGAAGCCTCGGTTACAGCTTCGGTAACACCGTTATTGATGTTTTCATTAATATTGGCAATAAAATTTTCTATTTCAAAATCATCGCCTAAAAGTTTAGTTATAAACTGGGGGATATTTTCGGTAGAAATTTCATTAATCGAAGTATCCTTCAGTTGTTCTTCAATGTGAATTTCCTCAATTGAATTTACAATTGCAGGTTGGATAAACTTATCGTATGTAGTTTCGGAAAGCATCGGGCTAACATTATTTGCCATTAAAATAACCGCGATAAAACCCACAATTTCAACTATAGTTCTAACAAAACCTTTTTTAGCCGAAATTAAAGCAATAATTGCAATAATAGCAACAACAACTAAATCCAAAACAATCCACATAATACCAACCCTTTCTTAAAATTTAACCCTTTTGATTTCGTTATTGGTTATAACTGACACAACATTTGCAGAAACAACCGAAATACCTGTTCCGGCAAAGCCGTATTCCGCCGTGTGCTTAATTTTACCTTTAAAGTCTAAAACTGTAACTTCGGAATCATTAATGCAATAAATATTACTGCCCTTTACCTGAATATCGTTGATAATTCCTTTATAGTTTACGGTGGTTTTAACCTTTCCGCTTTTCGAGAAAATCACAATTTTATTATCGGTTCTATCGCTTTCACGACTGAAAACGCCAACCTTTACTCCGCCATTCATACGAATATAATAAATATTATAATCGTCCTCATAATTTTTAACCTTATGACTTCTCCATTTAACAAAATCTATACCGTTAGATTTTATTATACTAAAGGTTGATTTATTACTTGACTTTAAAGCATATATAATTTGGTTTTCAAATTTCTCGGTATATTCGGGGGTTGCAGTTTTAAAGTTAATTATATTAACCTTAGAATCAAAGGTTCCCGAAACTGAATTAAAGGTCGAAACAGCAATTTTTTTGCCCGAAGCAGAAATTGCAACATTGTTAATCATATCCTCAGCGGAATACCACTCATAAACCATCTTATTATGCTTATTGTAAACCGTAACAGCCGAAGCATAACTATCCGAATAGGTTGTAATTGCATAACTTCCCGAATTGGAAATATCACCGCAAATAATTTCGTTCTTGGTTTTAAAGGTGTATTTAATACCTCTTAAGTCAAGGATACTTCCATCTTCCCCGCCTTGATTATAAAGAAGCGCCCTGCCTTGTGAAACGGCAAGTACAGGTTTTTCAAAGCCGTGAGATTCACTAAAAAGTATCTTTCCACCTGTAGAATAAGCGCTGATATGGGTATCAGTTAAATGATAAAAATAGTTGCCAAAGGGAGCGACAGTTACAGTTTCACTTCCCGATACCGCAATTGGGAAACTACCTGCCCCAATAGTAGCAGTAGCATTAGATAAGGTTTGCAACACCCCTGCAGGGAAAACAACCTCTAAAAGTAAAATAACAAGTGCTAAGCCGAGAGCCAACACGCCTACTGCCTTTAATCTTTTAGTCCTTTCACCCTTCTTACCCTTAACAACATGCATTGTTTTTGGCTGTTCGGGTTTGCTTTTTTTATTTTTAGAAGGCGCCTTTTCCATTATAATATCTTCATTTTTTGGCGCCTTAACGGCAGGTTTTACCCTTTTTTTGGGAGGATTAAGTATTCTATTGTGTTTTTTCTTTTTATATCTTGCCATACCTATCCTCCTTTTACTAATAATAGACTTTCTCTAAAAACAAACCTTGTGGTGGTGCTGTTACGCCGGCCATTTCTCTTGATTTGGTTTCAAAAACCGATAAAGCACAGTCAGGTTCCAAACGGCCGTCCGAAACATCCACAGCCGTTCCTGTGATAATTCTTACCATATTGTATAAGAATCCATCACCTGTAATTTTAAGTTTCACAATATCATTTTCTTTTGTAACTGAGCATTCACTAACAGTTCTAACAGTATTTTCCACCGTTCTTCCCGATGAAGAAAATCCGTAAAAATCGTGAGTGCCAATTAATGTTTTACAAAACTCATTCATTTTTTCAGTATCCAAAGGTCTTTCAATTTGCCAAACAAAAGGCATTAAAAAAGGGTCCTTTTTATTACTGTTTAAAATGTTATATATATATGTTTTACCCTTTGCATTAAAACGGGCGTGAAAATCATCGGCCACATCCTCGCACTTCAAAATTGCAATATCAGGTGGCAAAACACTATTAACCCCTCTTAAAAAAGCATCAAAAGGTATATTATCATCACAATCAAGATGACAGCAAAACCTTTTAGCATGTACTCCCGCATCGGTGCGACTGCAACCATGAACTGCAATATCTTTACCCAAAACCTTTAAAATTGCAGTTTGCAAGGTTTCTTGCACGGTTATACCATTATTTTGTATTTGCCATCCGTGATAATTTGTACCGTTATAAGCAACGGTTAGCATAATTCTTTTCATATTATTCCTTAAAATATAATGTTTAAAGTTATAATAATTCCTGCAAAAGCCACAATGAAAACACCTGCAAAAAGGTCGGTTACACTCAAATGTAACTGTTTCATTCTGGTTTTACCCTCTCCACCGTTATAACAACGGCATTCCATTGCTTCAGCCAATTCATAGGCTCTTCTAACCGAAGAAATAAGCAAAGGAATTAAAATTGGAATAAGGGCTTTAACCCTTTCAACAAGTTTACCGTTTTCAAGGTCGGCGCCCCTTGCCTTTTGGGCGTTCATAATCTTTTCGGCTTCCTCAATTAATGTGGGAATAAAGCGTAACGCAATGGTCATCATCATTGCAAAGGTGTGCACTGCATTTTTAAGTCCTACATACTTTAGTGGTGAAAGCAACCTTTCAATAGCCTCGGTTAGGTTATTTGGAGTGGTGGTATAGGTCAAAACCGAACTGATAAATATAAGCAATACAATGCGCAAGGACATAAATAAAGCCCTGTAAATACCACCCGTAGTAATTTCTATTTTCCAAAAATCAATCAAAACAGTTCCACCGTCAGCATAAAACATATTGATAACAGCAGTAAAAACCAAAACCATCCAAATTGCTTTTAAATTCTTTAAAAAGAGTTTAAGGGGAACCTTAGATAACAAAAGCACAAAAAATACAGCCAACGCCGAAAATCCCAAAGCAAAAGCATTAGCCGACAAGAAAATAAAAACAATAAAACAAATCATTAATATTATTTTCACTCTTGGATCGCATTTGTGCACAGGAGATGAGGTTTCGTAATACTGACCGAAAGTAATATCTTTAAGCATACTAATCCCTCGCCTTCATATTTGCTAAAATTTCCACTGCCTCATTAATTGTATGGGCTCGGGGTAAATTAATTCCCATCTGGGCCAACTCTTCAAAAATTCTTGTAATAATTGGCACATTAAGGCCGATACTTCTTAATTCCTCACTGTTTGCAAAAACATTTTGGGTTGTATCAAACTTATGGATTTTACCCTTATTCATAACAAGGATTTTATCGGCCAAATTAGCCATATCCTCCATACTGTGTGAAATTATGATAACAGTAGCACCTGTTGCCTCGCGGTAGTTACGGATAATTTCCATAACATCCTCTCTACCCTTAGGGTCAAGACCTGCTGTCGGTTCGTCGAAAACAATTACCTGCGGTTTCATTGCCATTACACCTGCAATAGCAACACGGCGCTTTTCACCGCCCGATAAATCAAAGGGTGATTTTTCGAAAAATTCAGGTTTAACACCAACAATTTCGCAAATTTCTTTAACTGTATTATCTAATTCTTCACCTTCAAGGCCCATATTTTTAGGACCAAAAGCGATATCCTTTAAAACCGTTTCTTCAAAAAGTTGATACTCGGGATATTGAAAAACAAGTCCCACTTTAGAACGAATTTTTCTAATCTCTTTAGGGTTTGACCAAATATCTTCATTTTCGAACAAAACACTGCCTTCACTCGGCTTTAAAAGACCGTTAAGGTGTTGAACCAGTGTAGATTTACCTGAACCCGTGTGACCTATAATTCCGACAATTTCGCCCTTTTCAATGGAGAATGATACATCACTAACAGCATCATTCACAAAAGGCGAGTTGCCCGAATAGGTATGGGTTAGATTTTTAACCTCTAATATTGCCAAAACTTTACTCCTTAGATAAAGACTTTGCTATTTCAATAGCTGTATCCTTAATAGAAATCATACTTGTATCAACCGAAAATCCTTTTTGCTTTAA
>JAZOXF010000054.1:0-2192 GCA_045659605.1 Acutalibacteraceae bacterium | reverse complement strand
AACTTGCAACACGGGGTTTCAAAACACCGAAATAGTGGTCATCCATCTCCTGTCCCTTAGGGGGCATAGCACCTATAAGGGTTCTGCCGCAGAACAAAAGGTCGGGACGTTTATCGTAAAGGGTCTTGTCCACAAGGAAATACTCCTGTTCGGGACCAACCGTTACATTAACACGCTTAACATCATCGTGTCCAAAAAGTTTAATAATTCTAAGAGCTTGTTTATTAATAGCCTCCATACTGCGAAGTAAGGGAGTCTTTTGGTCAAGAGCCTCGCCTGTGTAAGAACAAAAGGCAGTAGGAATACAAAGGGTTTCATCCTTGATGAAAGCATAGGAACTGGGGTCCCAAGCAGTATAACCACGAGCCTCAAAGGTAGCTCTTAAACCGCCCGAAGGAAATGAAGAAGCATCGGGTTCTCCTTTAATAAGTTCTTTACCCGAAAATTCCATAATAACTCCCCCATCTTCGGTGGGAGAAATGAAACTATCATGCTTCTCAGCAGTAATACCGGTTAAAGGTTGGAACCAATGGGTATAGTGAGTGGCACCCTTTTCAATAGCCCACTCTTTCATAGCATTAGCAACAGTATCAGCAATGCTACTGTCTATTCCCTTACCCTCTTTAATGGTGGATTTAAGAATATTATATGTATCTTCGGGTAAGCGTTCTTTCATAACCGCATCGCCAAACACATTACTGCCGAAAATCTCAATAACCTTGTCCATGGTCAACCTCCTAAATAATATAAAATTATTATACCTTTTTGAAAGAATTTTGTCAAACTAATTATTAGTTATTTAAGGAAACTAAAGCTTCCACCCATCTTGAATATGATAAATAAAACTGCCAAAATCAAAATAAGTAATGAAACAACCACCAAAAGTGCCGATTTTTTAGAGAATTTATAGCCAGTTTGGCTTGAAGCAACAAGTTTGGTTTTCTTTAAAGCGTTGGTAATTGGCTTGTAAATTATAAGTAAAGATGTTGCATTAATAATGGCTTTGCAAAGATTAAAAGGCAAAAGCATTGTGGGGATTAGCGCCAACACATCGGCTGTGCCCACACCCATATAATATGGTGTAATGAAAATGTTTGCAACCATCATAACAGTAGTAACGCTTACAACCGAAACGGCTACGGCGATAATAGCCCCCGAAAAACTTCTTTTGTACTTATAAACACTGCCACAAGCAAGGGCAAAAGTGGCGCTTGAAAGGAAATTCATAATAAGTCCGTAAAGACCGGTATCGCTAACCGAAAGAAGTTCCAAAACTGCAACAACACCTGCCGAAGCAACACCGTAAATTGGTCCGTATAAAAGAGAAATAACCGAAATTATTGCATCCTTCATATCAAATGTTAAAAATCCAACCTTGAATCTAAAAATAAAGGTCATTAAAAAAGCAAGGGCACAAAAAAGCGCCGTAACCGTAATCTTTTTAACATTATTTTTTTGCATAATAAAACCTCCATAAAACACAAAAATCCCCGAAAAAATCGGGGATTTTGCAAAAATTCCATTTGCATTACCTTCTTCCATCCGGACTATAACCGTCGGCCTTGGAATTGCACCAAGTCAACAAATTTTGCAATTTGCTCGCGGGCTTTAACCGCCGGTGAGGAATTACACCTCGCCCCGAAGACATTTATATTTTAAAACTTAAAAAAGTGAAAGTCAAGTTCTATTTAATCATTTCCAAAAATTCTTCTTCGGAAATAATTTTAATTCCCAAAGACTGGGCCTTTGTAAGTTTACTTCCGGCATCTTCACCTGCTAAAACATAGTCGGTTTTCTTGGAAACCGAGGAAGAAGTTTTGCCACCAAAACCTTCGATAATCTCCCCTGCTTCATTTCTTTTCAAGGTGGGTAAAGTACCTGTCAAAACAAAGGTAAGGCCTTTAAAACGGGTATCGGTAACCTCTTTCAAAGATTTCATATTAAGGCCGCTGTGTCTTAAAGAATTTATCATTTCTTTAGTATCGGCAAGGGAGAAAAACTCAACCGCCGATTTTGCCATAATACTGCCAAAACCTTCAATTTTTTCAAAATCTTCTAAAGAGGCATTCAAAATTGCTTCCATATCACCGAAATGCTCGGCCATTAAGGCTGCTGCTTTAGCGCCAATATGACGAATTCCAAAAGCAAAAATCAATTTTGAAATATCTTGCTCTTTTGATTTTTCAATAGCA
>JAZOXF010000053.1:0-5564 GCA_045659605.1 Acutalibacteraceae bacterium | reverse complement strand
ACTCATGTTTATAAATATTACCGTTTGCGCCCCTATACCCTATTCTTATAACAGGGAAATCTATGCCTTGACTTTTGACCTTACTCCAGTCAATTTTCCCTTGCCACTTTGAAACATCAATACCGTTCTGCAAACCTTTTTTTGAGGTTATTTCTTTTACGTTTACAACTTCTCCCAAAGGTCTTCCTGTCTCTCCACCTTGAGGGTCTTCAGTAGCCGATGTTGCAATAGTATTTTCTATTTTAGAAGAAATTCGTGAGCTTTGATTTCCCTTTTCAGGTTCTTTTTCACTACCACAACCACATACAAATGGCACTATCAAAGCAATAGTTAAAACAATTGTTACACCTTTTATAAACTTCATCTATTTCACCTTTTTCTTTGCCCAAATATTGGGTGAGAAAAATAATAACATAGGATAAATTTCAAGTCTTCCCAAAAGCATTGCGGCTGAAAGAGTAACTTTTGATAAATCGGAATACCCGGCATAACTTCCTGCAGGACCAACAACTGAGAATCCGGGTCCCACATTGTTAAAACAAGCAACCGCTGCCGAAAAATTAGTTTCGAAATCAAAAGCGTCAAAACTTAAAATAAGCAAAATCACAGCCATACAAAAAACATATATACATAAATATCCGTTTACGCTGGAAATGCTCTCACTATCAAGGGGTTTGCCCTCAAATTTCACGGTTTCAACCGAGCGTGAGTGAAGTGTGTGTTTAAGATTGGCTTTTATTGATTTGAAAAGCATTATAACACGGGAAATCTTTAAACCACCTGCAGTCGAGCCAGCGCAAGCACCCGTAAACATTAAGAAAAGCAAAATTGTTTTGGAAAGTGTTGGCCAAACATTAAAATCCGTTGTGGAATAACCCGTGGTACTAATAATAGATGCCACTTGGAAGGCTGCGTGTCTAATGCTTTCCGACACACCCGAAATTGCTTTGACGTTATTATAAACATTTACAGCGATAACACCTGAGGAAACCACCACAATAGAAAGGTAGACCCAAAGTTCTTCGCTTTTGAAAATGGCCTTAAAACGCTTAGCCAAAACAAAATAATAAATGTTAAAATTAACACCAAAAATAATCATAAATATAGTTATAACCCATTGAATATACGGGCTATATCCACCGATGCTATCCGCCTTTACGCCAAATCCACCCGTACCTGCGGTACCAAACATATGAACTAGACTTTCATATAAATTCATTCCGCCGGCCAAAAGAAAAATGACCTGAACTAAACTTATAAAAATATAAATAAGATATAAAATCTTGGCAGTGCTTCGAACCTTAGGTAAAAGTTTACCCACCGAAGGTCCCGGCATTTCGGCGCGCATAATATGAATTGTACGCCCCGAGTCGGATGTTAAAATCGCCATTACAAGGACCAAAACTCCAACGCCACCTACCCAATGGGTAAAACTGCGCCAAAACAAAAGTCCCTTGGATAAGGCTTCAACATTTGTTAAAATCGAAGCTCCCGTTGTACTAAAACCGCTTGCCGTTTCAAAAAAGGCATCCACAAAACTTGGCACTTCATCGCTTATAACAAAAGGTAGTGCGCCTAAAGCTGACATTATAATCCAAGCAAGAGCTACAATAACAAAGCCCTCTCTTGCAAAAATGGTTTTATCCTTAGTCTTACCAAAGAAATTCAAAACAAAACCCACTACAAGGCACAAAAGCATGGTAATGGCAAAGGAAAAGACAACCTTCCACTCACTGTAAATCATAGCACAAATCAACGAGGGAGTCATAATCAAAGCTTCAAGCAAGGCAATTTTGCCCAGCATTAAAACTATCATTTTTCCGTTCATATTTTACCTCTGTTTTAAAATGTCCGAAAGTCGGTTAATACGATAACCTGCTGCCAAAACAATAATTTTATCCCCTTCTTTAATGCAATCATCACCTGAAGGGATAATAATTTTTCTATCTCTTATAATTCCTGCAATCAAGGTGTTTTTATTAAGATTTAATTCCTTGAAGGGAATATCTACAACAGCAGTTTCGTTTTTAACATTAAACTCCAAAGCTTCAACCATATCATCCATTAACTTGTAAAGGGTTTCTACGCTTGAACCTTCAGAATTTTGCAATGCGCGAACATATCGTAAAATAACATTGGAAATAATCTTTTTAGGGCTTACAACCGTATCCAGTCCCCAGTGTTCCGCCATTGGAATTAAAGAATCACGGTTAACCTTTGCAATAACCTTTGGAACACCCTTAGAAGATGCAAAAGAAGAAAGAAGTATGTTTTCTTCATCAAGTCCTGTAAGGGAAACAAAAGCATCAACCGAAAGGAGACCTTCTTCGATTAAAAGTTCGTGGTTTGCGCTGTCACCGCATATAACCGTCGCCTTGGGCAAGGCTTCGCTTAGTTCTTCGCAGTGCTTGCGGTTCTTTTCGATTATTGTAACATTACTACCCGACTGTGAAAGTCTTCTGGCTAAATAAAAGGCCGTACGGCTGCCGCCGAGAATCATAACCTTTTTAGCTTTTGTGGAAACAACTCCCATTTCTTTTAACAGCTTAACAATTTCCGCCAACTCAGCAACAACGCCGATTCTATCCCCGCTTTTAAGAACAAAATCACCGCCGGGAATATAAACCTCATCCCCTCTTTTAACAGCGCAAATAAGAAACTTTGCCTTAAACTTAGAACGAAGTTCACTTAGTGCAACGCCGTCTAACGGTGAGTCAGGCTTTAAAATGTGTTCTATCATTTCAAAATTTCTAACACTAAAGGTTTCAACCTTTGCCGCCGAAGGAAGTTTTAAATTGTGGAACATTTCTCTTGCCGCAACAAGTTCGGGATTGATAACCATTGAAAGTTCCAAATTTTGCTTCATAATGCCAAGACTGCGGTCGTTATATTCAGGATTTCTAACACGGGCAATAGTATGCTTTGTGCCCATTTTTTTTGCCAAAAAGCAGGAAAGCATATTAAGTTCATCTGAACCTGCTACCGCAATAAGAAGTTCGCAGTTTTTAGCCCCTGCTTCCTCTAAAGCATCGGTATCGGCACAATTGCCGCAAACCCCCATGACATCATAAACATTGGTAATTTCTTCTATTACCTGTGGGTTACAGTCAATAACAACCACATCGTGTCCCTCTTCCGCAAGACTGGAAACAAGGGTGGCGCCTATTTTACCCAAACCCGCCACAATGATTTTCATTTTTTAAAACCTCTCTCTTTTAAAAAGCAAAACCTGCCAAAACAAAGCTTATTGGCAGGTCATTTTTTAATTGCCGCTTTCAACAGGTGCAGGAAGTTCCTCCCCTTCAAGCACAGCGTTAATGGCCTTTTTAGCCTCTTCAATTGTATCAGTTTTAGGAATCATTACATACAATTCCTGAGACGGATAGGTATAAGTAAATCTGGAAGCATTGGTACCGTCAACCGATATAGAATCAAACTTCCAACCTTTAGACATAGAACTCATTTGATAACTAATAAGTTTTTTGATTTCCTTTTCGGAGAAGTTGGTTTTGGTATTATTAGAAACCGACTCCAACATTTCCTCAATATTTGCAGGAATAAACATTGCCGGCGATATAGCCTTATTAACCACTGCCGAAATAAGCTCTTGTTGGTTTTTTCCTCTTTGGCGGTCACCGTCAGCAAAAAGTTTTCGCTCTCTTACAAAGGCCAAAGCGGCATCGCCCATCACAAAGTTTTCACCCTTGCTGAAGGTATAGGTTTTACCGGTATAAGAATGGGGACTTGTAAATGCGTAATCCGAATTAATAGTAACTCCGCCTAATGAATTTACAATATCATAAACCGACTTGAAATTAACCTTTGCATAGTAGTTAAATTCGATATCATACAGCGCTTCCAATGTTTTCATGGAACACTCCACACCATAAGTACCAGCATGGGTTAATTTATCCATTTTATTAGAATTGCCTTCTAACGGCACATAATAGTCACGGGGAGTAGAAACCAACAATACTCGTTTTTGTTCAGGATTTATAACCACTGCAATATTAACATCGGATAAATCCTTGTCTTTAATTTCGGTGGCGTTTTTAGTATCTACACCCGAAAGATAAACAATAAAAGGATCCTTAGCAACGTTCTTAACCTGGTCAGCATTTTCGCCTGTTCCTAAAGCAATGTCACCGATAGCTCCGTTTAATATACCCATATAGGACATACCAAATCCCGAAACTACAAACATTGCCACACTAAGGCAAAGACTTATTATTCTTTTTCTTCTAACTCTTCTCTTTTTGCCCGACAAAAGTTTAATATGCACTCCTGCCAAAATACCTAAAAGAATTATGAAAATAAAAATATATAAAACGGGGAAAATTTGTATCAAGGTAGCGTAGAGAATAAGTGCGATTACTACCATCATTTCCACGGGGAATAATATTTTGCTTATAATATCCAAAACTATCTTAGATTTAGGGGTTTTGGAATAAATATCCCTTGTCGCATAAGAATTGAGATTTTTCTTTTTTGAAGAATAAATATCCTTCTGCGAATGTTTAGCGTGTTTCAAATTAAATTACTTCCTTTTAAAATTAATTATCAGTGATTTTATAGGTAGGAACTATCTCGGCCACGATTTCTTTCATATTTTCGGTTTCTTCCTTGTAGGCAATTTCAAGTCGTTTAAGTTGTTCTTTAAACAACTCATCGTCCATTTCAATAGGTTTACCAATATGAATTAGTTTATTTTCGGTTTCCTGCAAACCTTCTTCATCCATAAGCAACTCTTCATAAAGTTTTTCACCGGGACGAAGACCTGTATACTCAATCATAATATCCACATCAGGTTGATAGCCCATAAGTTTTATAAGTTTTCTTGCCATATCGGCAATCTTTACTGGCTCACCCATATCGAGAACATAAATCTCGCCGCCCTTAGCATAATAACCTGCCTGAAGCACCAAAGAAACCGCTTCGGGTATGGTCATAAAGAAACGGGTAATTTCGGGGTGTGTAACCGTAACGGGTCCACCCTGCTCGATTTGTTTTTCAAACAAAGGCACAACGCTTCCGTTAGAACCTAAAACATTACCAAAACGAACTGCAACAAAATCGGTGTCGGTTGCTTCACGATTCATCATTTGAACAATCATTTCACAAAGACGCTTTGATGCACCCATTATATTAGTAGGATTAACCGCTTTGTCGGTAGAAATTAGCACGAATTTTTTTACACCGTATTTAACCGCTGCCTGAGCTAACTTATAAGTGCCGAAAACATTGTTTTTGATAGCCTCGTTAGGACTGTCCTCCATTAAGGGAACATGCTTATGCGCCGCCGCGTGGAAAATTATATCGGGTTTATATTTTGATAAAACACGATCAAGTCTT
This sequence comes from Acutalibacteraceae bacterium, assembly GCA_045659605.1. Taxonomy (GTDB): domain Bacteria; phylum Bacillota; class Clostridia; order Oscillospirales; family Acutalibacteraceae; genus UBA737. Next base: position 212 of record JAZOXF010000053.1, on the reverse strand, counting down.
GCGGTGTTTCTGACAGAACCTATGAGCACCTCTAAATCAAGATAAGGATACTTCTTTACGAGCTCCATCTGAATATCGTATGCGTTATTTTCGTAAATTTCAAAAATTATAAGTTTCTTGGGCGCAGACATTGCTATCTGACGGCAAAGCTCACTTCCTATAGAACCGCCGCCGCCTGTAACCATTACAACCTTGCCCGAAATATAAGTCGG
>JAZOXF010000052.1:0-12119 GCA_045659605.1 Acutalibacteraceae bacterium | reverse complement strand
TATAATGACGGCGTTGCTACAAGAATTGACGCAGTTGTTGTATCTACTCAGCACAAAGAGTGTGTTACTTTAGAACAACTTAGAAGTGATATTTTAGAAAAGGTTATTAAACCTATTATCCCTGCAAATCTGCTTGACGAAAACACCAACATTTTCATTAACCCCACAGGCCGTTTTGTAATTGGTGGTCCTCAGGGCGATACAGGTCTTACAGGTAGAAAAATTATTGTTGATACCTACGGTGGTTATGCTCGTCACGGTGGTGGCGCTTTCTCGGGTAAAGACCCCACAAAGGTTGACCGTTCAGCTGCTTATGCCAGCCGTTATGTTGCTAAAAACATTGTAGCAGCAGGCTTGGCAAAGAAATGTGAAATTCAATTAGCATACGCTATAGGCGTTGCAAATCCTGTTTCGGTTATGGTTGATACCTTTGGAACAGGAAAAGTTGCAGACGAGGAAATTGCTAATGCTGTAACTAAGGTTTTCGACCTTCGTCCTGCCGCTATTATCGAAAAGTTAGACCTACGCCGTCCTATTTACACTCCTACTTCAGCATATGGCCATTTTGGAAGAAAAGATGTTGATTTACCTTGGGAGAAATTGGACAAGGTAGAAGCGCTTAAAGCGTGGTTTTGAGGTGTAATAGGTGTATAAAATTATTGATAAGAAAACCCTTAATAATCAAGTAACTTCTCTTACTGTGGCGGCACCCCTTATTGCTGCAAAGGTGCAACCCGGTCAGTTTGTTATTATCAGGGTTGATGAAAAAGGGGAGAGAATACCCCTCACCGTTGCTGATTTTGACCGTGAGGCCGGAACAGTGACAATTATATTCCAAGCTATTGGTTTTACAACCAAGAAACTTGCTCTTTTAAATGTTGGGGATTTTGTCAGTGATTGTGTGGGCCCTTTAGGAATGCCAACCGAGTTTGGAAACCCTAAAAAAGCCATTGTTATTGGTGGTGGTGTGGGCTGTGCTATCGCATATCCACAAACCAAAGCCCTTTTTGAAATGGGTATTAACCCCACTGTAATTGCAGGATTTAAGTCTAAGGAAATTGTTATCCTTGAAGATGAAATGAAGGCAGTTGCAGGGGAACTTCATATTGCAACTGATGATGGTTCTTATGGCAAAAAAGGTTTTGTAACCGATGTTTTAAAGGATTTATTAGCCAAGGATTCTTACGATTTGGTTATTGCAATCGGTCCTGTTGGTATGATGAAGGCCATCGCTGAAATTACACGACCTTTTGGCATTAGAACTATTGTTAGTTTAAACCCCATTATGATTGACGGTACCGGTATGTGTGGCGGTTGCCGTGTTAATGTTGGCGGTCAGGTTAAATTTGCTTGTGTTGATGGCCCCGATTTTGATGCCCATCAGGTTGACTTTGATGAGTTAATGCTTCGTAACACATATTATAAGAAGGAAGAAGCGCACACTTGTAGAATGGGAGGGTTTAACTAATGGCTGATATGTCACCTTTAAAGGTTAAAATGCCTGAACTCGACCCTCAAATTCGCAACAAGAATTTCGAAGAAGTAGCGATGGGCTACACAAAGGAAATGGCTTTAGCCGAAGCAAATCGTTGCTTGGTTTGTAAAAATCCTTTGTGTGTTAGTGGTTGTCCTGTTAATGTTAAAATCCCTGATTTTATTAAGAAGATTACCGAAGAGGATTTCGAAGGCGCTTACCTAACAATAACCGAGACTAATTCATTGCCCTCAATTTGTGGTAGAGTTTGTCCTCAAGAGTGTCAATGCGAAGGCAAATGCGTTCGTGGAATTAAGGGCGAAAGCGTTGCTATCGGTAGACTTGAGCGTTTTGTTGCTGATTATTACAGTGAGAATTTTGAGCGTAAAATCCCCGAAATTACTCCAAACGGCAAAAAGGTTGCTGTTGTAGGTTCGGGCCCTGCAGGACTTACCTGCGCGGGAGATTTGTCAAAACTCGGCTACGATGTAACAATTTTCGAGGCTTTTCATACCTCGGGTGGTGTTTTGGTTTACGGTATCCCCGAATTCCGTTTACCCAAATCTATTGTTGCCAAGGAAATTGATGGTCTTAAAAATATGGGTGTTAAAATTGAGAACAACGTTGTTGTCGGCAAAACACTCACCATTGATGAAATTATGAATATGGGTTTTGAGGCTGTGTTTGTAGGTTCGGGCGCCGGACTTCCTATGTTTATGGGAATTGAAGGAGAGGGAAGTCTTGGCGTTTATTCGGCCAATGAGTTCTTGACCCGTATTAATCTTATGAAGGCTTATTTGGAGGATTATGATACCCCCATTAAGGCAACAAACTCTATCGCCGTTATCGGTGGCGGAAATGTTGCTATGGATGCTGCCCGTTGCGCCAAGCGTTTGGGCGCTGAACATGTGTATATTATCTATCGTCGTGGTGAAGAAGAAATGCCTGCCCGTAAAGAGGAAATTCACCACGCAAAAGAAGAGGGAATTGAGTTTGTCCTTCTTTCAAATCCCAAGAGAATTATTGCCGATGAAAATGGCGAGGTTACGGGGATTGAATGTGTTAAAATGGAGCTTGGTGAGCCTGATGCCAGTGGAAGAAGACGCCCTGTTGTTGTGCCCGATTCCGAATTTATGCTCGACGTTCAGTCGGTTATTATGGCTTTGGGAACATCACCTAACCCCTTAATCCAAAGAACAACCGAAGGTATTGAAACCAACAAATGGGGTTGTTTGGTTGTGGATGAAAATATGCTTACCACCAAAGAAGGTGTATACGCCGGTGGCGATGCTGTTACAGGCGCCGCAACAATTATTTTAGCTATGGGCGCCGGCAAAACAGCTGCTCGTTCTATCCACGAGTATCTATCGGCTAAAAATTAACAATTTATTAAAAAATGCTTGACAAACGGAAGTTTTTGTGTATAATTATAACCACAATGAAGTAGACGCCTATGCGACTCACCCTCAGATTTCTTTTAAAAGGGTTAATAAGGTTCCGTTGTCGAACGGGGTCTTTATGCGTGGGTGCAAAAGCGTCCACGCTTTTTGTTTGCTTATTTTCGGAGGTGTATCAACATTAGCAGTAAAGAACTTGCAATTAACGAAGCAATAAAATTTAAGGAAGTTCGAGTAATCACAGCTGACGGTTCTCAATTAGGAATTGTCTCCATTGCCAAGGCCTTAGAGGCAGCAGCAAGCGCCGATTTGGATTTGGTTTGTATTTCTCCAAACGCCGAGCCACCCGTTTGTAAAGTAATGGATTACGGTAAATACCGTTTTGAGCAGGCCAAGAGAGAAAAAGAAGCCAAGAAAAATCAAAAGGTTATTGACATTAAGGAAATCCGTTTGACCGGTGTTGGAATTGATACTCACGATTTTGAAACCAAGGCTAACCATGCTATTCGTTTCTTAAAATCGGGCGACAAGGTTAAGTTCTCTATCCGTTTCAGAGGTAGAGAGTTAGGACATCCTGACAAAGGTTATGAACTTATGAATCGTTTTGCTGAGTATTGCAGTGAAGTGGCTGTTGTTGAGAAACCTGCAAAAATGGAAAGCCGAAATATGTTTATGTTTTTGGCTCCAAAGTCCGGCAAGTAAATTGTAAATTATTTAGGGAGGAATTATAATGCCTAAGATTAAAACACACAGTGGTGCTAAGAAGCGCTTTAAGCTCACCAAAACCGGCAAGGTTAAGCGTGCACATGCTTTCAAGTCCCACATCTTAAACAAGAAAACAACCAAACGTAAGAGAAACCTTCGTAAGACTGTTACTGCAGACGTAACAAATACAGCAACAATCAAGAAGTTAATTCCTTACAAATAAGGAAATTTTAGTGGAGGTAAAGTGAAATGGCACGAATTAAAGGTGCGTTAGCAACACGCAAAAGAAGAAAAAAGATTTTAAAACTTGCCAAGGGTTACTTTGGTGCTAAGTCTAAGTTATTTAAAACCGCGAAAGAAGCCGTTATGAAATCCGGCAATTACGCTTATGTTGGTCGTAGACTTAAGAAGCGTGATTTCCGTCGTCTTTGGATTACCAGAATTTCTGCTGCTGCAAAAATGAACGGTATGAACTATTCTACTTTCATGAATGGTCTTAACAAGGCTGGTATTGAAATCAATCGTAAGATGCTTGCTGATTTAGCAGTAAACGATGCTAAGGGATTTGAGACCTTAGTTAAGGCTGCTAAGAAAGCTCTTGAGAAATAATTTTAACTCGCCCGAGTATTCCCTCGGGCGACTTTTTCATTTTTTATGAAAGGAAATTTTTGCTATGTTGGGGCTAAAAGAGATAACTTCTAAGGATAATTCTCTTATCAAGCTTGCTTGCGAATTGCAACGTTCTTCTAAAAAAAGAAGGGAAATGGGTCTCTTTGTTTTAGAGGGACTTCGTATTTGTCAGGACGCATTAGACAACGCAATCCGGTTTGATAAGGTGATTGTTTCACACTCGGCTTTAGAAAAACATAAAAGCAATATTGAGGCATTGGTTTCGGCTTGTGGCGATGGGTATTTGGTTACCGATTCACTCTTTAAAAAGATTAGTGATACCGATACTCCACAAGGTATTATTGCCATTGCCTGTGTTCCCGAAAGTTTCAATGTTGACTTCTCAAAAGGCAAATTTATCGGTTTAGAAAATTTGCAAGACCCATCCAATTTAGGTGCTATTGCAAGAAGTTGCGAAGCCTTGGGTGCTGATGGAATTTTAATGTCCAAAGGTTGTTGTGACCCTTATGCGCCAAAGTCTTTACGAGCATCTATGGGAACACTTTTAAGAGTTCCTGTAATTGTTTTGGATGATTTTATTGCCGATATTAAAAAATTATCTCTAAAGTCCTATGCTTGTGTTGTTGATAGTTCTGCGACCAGCATTTGCGATGTTTCTTTCTCGGAAGGTTCGGTTGTTTTAATTGGCAATGAAGGTAACGGTTTGACCGAAGAAACGGTTAAAAACAGCGATGTTTGTGTTACTATTCCAATGAAGGGTAAGGCTGAATCATTAAATGCATCGGTTGCCGGTGCTATTGCAATTTGGGAAATGGTGAAATGAAATATTTAGTTTGGTTTAGCCAAGTTATGGGCGTTGGCAATATTCGTTCGGTTAAGGCTCTCGATTTTTTTGGTTCGGCTCAAAATATTTATAATGCTACCGAAAACGAGCGACTCGGCTCTAAGATTTTTACCAAAGAAGAAATTTCTCGTTTGGGTAAAATATCCCTTAGCAAAGCCAGTGATATTATTGCCGACTGTATTAAGTCGGATATTGAAATAATAAGCATATTTGATAAACGCTATCCCACATCCCTTTCGGTCATTGATAATCCACCTTTAGTCCTTTATATTAAGGGCAAATTTCCTGATTTTAACAATACTCCTGCGCTTTCGGTTGTAGGACCCAGAAAGGTTAGCGATTTTGGCAAAAAAGCGGCTTATTCTCTAAGTTTCCGTTTGGCGCGTGCAGGTTTCATTATTGTTAGCGGTGGCGCTTTGGGTTGTGATACCTATGCTCACGCAGGCGCCTTAAAATCGGGTGGAATTACCATTTTGGTAATGGGTTGTGGAATTGATGCTGAATATTTGATTAAGAATAAACCCTTAAGGGATGAAGTGGCAAAAAGAGGTTGCCTAATTAGTGAATTGCCACCTAAGGCGCCGGTTACAAAGTATTCTTTTCCCGTTAGAAACCGTATAATTTCGGCCTTGAGTTTGGGAACGGTTGTGGTTGAGGCTCCCGAAAAGAGTGGGTCTTTAATTACGGCAAGACTTGCAAACGAACAGGGCAGAGATGTGTTTGTAATCCCCGGTTCACCTGATAAAGAAGAATATAAAGGTTCCAACGCTTTACTTCGTGATGGGGCAAAAGCGGTACTTGATTTGTCCGATATTTTTACTGAATATATTGTTCGTTTTTCCGATAAAATCAATGTAGATAAGGCTTACGATAAAAAAATAATTGAAGATAAGCCTGAAAACGACACAAAACCCAAAAAAGAAACAAAAAATATTTCAAAAAATTTCAGTGTAGGTCTTTCCAAAGAGGCAAAAATAGTATATAATTGTATAGATAAGCAAAAATTTCTTCCGGAGGAAATTTTAAATACAGGTCTTGATTCATCTTCCTTACTTTCGGCCTTGACCGAATTGGAGATGGAGTTTTTAATCAAGGCTGTACCCGGCGGAATGTATGAGTTATGTGAATAGAACGGAGAAGATATATGCGCAAACTTTTAATAGTTGAGTCACCATCAAAAATTAAGAGTATTAAGAAATATTTAGGCAGTGACTTTGATGTTATGGCATCAATGGGTCACGTTCGCGATTTGCCTAAATCTAAACTCGGTATTGATGTTGATAAAGGATTTAAACTCAACTACACAAATATGCCTGATAAAAAGGATGTTATTAAAAAACTTAAAGATGCCGTAGCCGATTATGATGCGGTTTATCTCGCAACCGACCCTGATAGAGAGGGTGAGGCTATTGCTTGGCATTTGGCTCAAATTTTGGGTCTTAATATGTCGGATAAAAACCGTGTAACCTTTAACGAAATTACCAAAAGCGCTGTTACGTCAGGTGTTCAGGTTCCACGTGAGTTAGATATTGATTTAGTTGATGCACAACAGGCTCGCCGTGTGGTTGACCGCCTTGTGGGTTATGAACTTAGTCCTTTCCTTTGGAAAAAGGTTAAATCCGGTCTTTCGGCAGGTCGCGTTCAATCGGTAGCACTACGCCTTATTGTTGAGCGTGAGCGTGAAATTGAAAAGTTTATCCCCGCTGAGTATTGGTCGGTTGAGGCAAAGTTAATGGCCGAAAGAAAGTCTTTCATTGCAAAACTTTATGGTTTTGCTGATGGCAAGAAGATTGAACTTATTCCTAATGAGGAAGAGGCCAATGCTATCGTTAAGGCTTTAGAAGAAGCACAGTACACCGTTTCAGACCTTAAAAAAGGCAAACGCACCCGTCAACCTGCGCCTCCCTTTATTACTTCTACACTTCAACAAGAGGCTTCAAGAAAATTAGGATACACAGGTCAAAAGACAATGCGTATTGCCCAACAACTTTACGAAGGTGTTGAGATCCCCAATTTTGGTGTTACAGGTTTGATTACCTATATGCGTACCGACTCCTTGCGTATTTCCGAAGAAGCAAGAAGTAGCGCTAGAGAATATATTACCAATAAATTCGGCGAGAAATATTTACCCGAAAAACCAAGATATTTCAAAACCAAGGGCAACGCTCAGGACGCTCACGAAGCAATCAGACCTACTATGATAAATCTTGAACCTGAGTCTCTTAAGGGTTCGCTTTCTACCGAACAATACAAGTTATATAAACTTATTTGGGATAGATTTATTGCATCACTTATGGCTGCTTGTATTCATAATACCGTTAATGTTGATATTACTGCAGGAGATTATCTCTTTAAAGCAAGTGGTTACTCGGTTGCATTTGATGGTTTTACCACCCTTTATGTTGAGGGTAAGGATGATGAAACATCCGATGAGGTTAACTTGCCCGAAATGAAGAAGGACGATATTGTTAAGTTAAAGGAATTAAAGCCTTTACAACACTTTACCCAACCACTTCCAAGATACACCGAGCCTACTTTGATTAAGGCTTTAGAAGAAAACGGTATCGGCAGACCTTCAACCTATGCTTCAATTCTTTCGAATATTCTTAATCGTGATTATATTGAGCGCGAGAAGAAATCCCTTAAACCTACTAATTTAGGTATGGTTATCGTTGACCTTTTGGTTGAACATTTTAACAAAATTTTCGATATTAAGTTTACCGCAGGTTTGGAAACTAAACTTGATAAAATTGCGGCAGGTGAACTTGATTGGATTAAAACTATTTCGGCTTTTTATGATGATTTCCACAAACTTCACAAAAAGGCAGAATCTGACCTTGATGGTAAAAGGGTGAAAGTTCCCGTTACCGAGACTGAGGTTTTGTGCGAAAAATGCGGTAGTAAGATGGTAATCCGTTCAAGCCGTTTTGGCAAATTCTTGGCATGTCCCAATTATCCTAAGTGCCGTAACACAAAGCCTATGCCCGAAGATGAGGTTAAAGAGCCATGTCCCAAATGTGGCGCAAAACTTGTTAAGAAAATCTCCAAAAAGGGCAAAAAGTTCTATGGTTGCTCCAATTATCCCCAGTGTGACTTTGCTGCTCCCGGTGTTCCTACCGGTGAAACCTGCAGTGAGTGTGGCGGATTTTTGGTTAAGGGCACAAGAGGCAGAGCATATTGCTTAAACGCTGATTGTCCCACAAGAAAAAACAAAAAGGAAAACTAAATGAAAAAGGCAATTGTTTTAGGTGGTGGTCTTGCAGGTTGCGAAGCGGCAATGCAGTTGGCAAACCGCGGCATAAAGGTTACTTTATACGAAATGAAGCCTGTGCGAAAAACACCTGCGCATAAAAGCGATTTATTAGCCGAACTTGTTTGCTCAAATTCTTTAAAAGCCAACCGTGTGGATTCAGCTGCAGGTCTTTTAAAGGAAGAAATGCGAATTCTCGGTTCGGTTTGTTTGAAAAGCGCTGAGCTTTCTTCGGTGCCTGCGGGCGGCGCTTTGGCAGTTGACCGTGATATGTTTTCTAAATATATTACCGAAGAGATTTATAACCACCCGAATATAACCGTTAAAAATGAGGTTGTGGAAGAAATTCCAAAGACGGAAGTTTGTGTGGTGGCTACCGGTCCTTTAACCGATGGGAAATTGGCCGAAGAAATTGAGGCGCTTTGCGAAGAAGGAAGTCTCAGTTTCTTTGATGCGGCGGCACCTATTGTTACTGCCGAAAGCGTTGATATGAACATCGCTTTTACTGCATCAAGATACGGCAAGGGTACGGATGATTATATTAACTGTCCCTTCAATAAAGAGGAATACGAGGCTTTCCATAAAGAGTTAATCAGCGCCGAATCGGCTCCGCTTAAAGATTTTGATAAACCTTTTAAGGTTTATGAAGGTTGTATGCCCATTGAGGTTTTGGCAAAAAGGGGAGAAGACTCAATCCGTTTTGGCCCCTTAAAGCCTGTTGGTCTTACTGACCCGAGAACAGGTCATAGACCTTGGGCTGTCGTTCAACTTCGAAAAGAAAACAAAGAGGGAACCCTTTATAATTTGGTTGGTTTTCAAACTAATTTGAAATTCCCCGAACAAAAGCGTGTTTTTTCAATGATACCGGGTCTTAAAGATGCTGAATTTATGAGATATGGTGTTATGCACCGAAATTCCTTTATAAATTCACCAAAGCTTTTAAACCGTAACCTTTCTTTGAAATCCAACCCTAAAATTTTCTTTGCAGGTCAAATTTCGGGTGTTGAAGGTTATATGGAATCGGCTTCCAGTGGTATTGTTGCAGGAATTAATGCTGCAGCAGAAATTCTGGGTGAAAAACCCTTGATTTTACCCGAGTTTTCAATGATTGGCGCGTTGCTAAATTACATTTGCGATGAATCGGTTATAGATTTTCAACCTATGGGCGCAAATTTTGGTATTTTACCCGCTTTGCCCCAAAAAATTCGTGATAAAAAAGAACGGTACGGTGCATTAGCAAATCGTTCTTTAGAATGGTTTAATAAAGATGAGGAGTGTTAAATATGCGTGTTGTTGTTGATGCTTTCGGTGGCGATAATGCACCTTTAGAAATTGTTATGGGAGCTTGTCTTGCTTCCAATGAATTTGGTTGCGATATTACTCTTACAGGTAATGAACAAGTTATAAATTCTATTATTTTGGAAAATAATTTACAATTTAAGGGTGACTTAAAAATAGTTCACACCGAAGATGTTATTTCAATGCACGATGACCCCACATCACTTTTAAAGGCCCATAAGGACAGTTCAATGGCTTTGGCCTTTAAAGAACTTAGTGAAGATAATGCCGATGCTTTTGTTTCGGCAGGTTCTACCGGCGCTTTGGTTGTGGGTGGAACACTTATTGTTAAAAGAATTAAGGGTATTAAACGCCCTGCATTAGCCGGTATGATACCTTCTCCTAAAGGTCATTATATGCTTATGGATATGGGTGCTAACGCTGAATGCCGCCCCGAAATGCTTGAGCAATTCGGTATTATGGCAAGTGCATATTTAAAGGGTGTGGAGGGTATTGAAAACCCCACAATCGGTCTTTTAAATATCGGAACCGAGGATACAAAGGGTACCGAACTTCAAAAGGAAGCTTACAAATTACTTGAAGCGGCGCCTATTAATTTCGTTGGTAATATTGAATCCCGCGAAATGCCCAAAGGTGTTTGCAATGCTGTTATTACCGATGGTTTTACAGGAAATATTGCTCTTAAATTAATTGAGGGTACAGCAATTACCTTCTTTAAATTAATAAAAGAGGCTTTATATAAAAGCATTTTCAACAAACTCGCCGCTTTAGTAATTAAAAAAGATCTTTATGCTTTAAAAGGCATGATGGATAGTTCCGAAGTTGGTGGCGCACCTTTACTTGGTGTTAGAAAGCCTGTTATTAAGGCTCACGGAAACTCTGATGCTAAGGCAATTAAAAATGCTATTCGTCAGGCTATTGCTGTTACTGAGACAAAGGTTATTGATTCTATTTCAAATAATTTAGGTTAAGGAAAATTAAAATGAAAACCTTGCAGGAAAAATTAAAATATCAATTTAATAATGAAAGTTTGCTTCTCAATGCTTTAACTCATTCTTCCTATGCAAACGAAGTCCGCAACGGTGTTTCTTCTAATGAGCGTTTGGAGTTTTTGGGTGACTCGGTTTTGTCTATAATCGTTTCCGAGTATATTTATAAAAAATTCCACAACCTGCCTGAAGGTGAACTTACAAAAATCAGGGCTTCCTTGGTTTGCGAAAAAACACTTTGCCAATTTTCGCGTGAGTTAGATTTAGGTGATTATCTTCGTTTAGGTAAGGGAGAAGAAAAAGGCGGCGGCCGTGAAAGAGATTCAATTTTGGCCGATGCTTTTGAGGCTGTTTTGGCTGCTATGTACCTTGATGGCGGTTTTGAAAATGCCAAGACCCATGTTTTAAGATTTATTAAGGATGAGTTGTTTAATCCAAGCGAAACCGAGAGTTTTAAGGATTACAAAACTGCTTTGCAAGAAATTATCCAAAGAAATCCCGAAGAATCGGTTACATATATTTTGACCGGCGAATCGGGTCCTGACCACGATAAGGTATTTGAGGTTGAGGTTAGACTTAATTCCAATACCATTGGTAAAGGAAAGGGTAAGAATAAAAAACAAGCCGAGCAATTTGCCGCTAAAGAGGCATTACAACTTATGGGTTCTGAAATATGAGTTCAAAACACTCTAATATTTCAATTTTTGTTCCTCATATTGGTTGTCCTAATAAATGCAGTTTTTGTAATCAGCGTTATATAACAGGTGCTTTTAAAGCGCCTACCGTAAGGGATGTGGCCATTGCGGTTAAAAACGCCCAAACCAGTCCTAACTACGACCCCAAAACAACCGAAATTGCTTATTTTGGCGGAAGTTTTACTGCCATTAATCGCAACTATATGTTAAGACTTTTAAGGGTTGCCCATCGTTTTGTTAAAAGCGGTGTTGTTAGTGGAATTAGAATTTCCACCCGTCCCGACGCTATTGATGATGAAATTTTAACCCTTTTAAAAGAATATTCCGTAACTGCCATTGAACTTGGAGCGCAAAGTTTAAACGACCGAGTTTTAAGACTTAATAATAGAGGACATAAAGTTTCCGATGTTGTTAAAGCTGCAAAAAAAGTTAGGGAATACGGCTTTGAATTGGGACTTCAAATAATGACAGGACTTTATGCTGATAGTGACAGTTCGGCAATAAAAACTGCTGAAAAGGTTATTGAAATTAAACCTGATACGGTTCGTATTTATCCTACAATAGTTTTAAAAGATACCGATTTAGAGGCTTTATATCTTGATAATATTTATAAGCCACAAACTCTTGACAGTGCCGTGAGTTTGGCTTCTAAATTATATAAAATGTTTACCGATAACAAAATTCGTGTAATTCGTTTGGGGCTTCATTCCATTGAAAAGGAAGCCTATATTGGCGGTCCTTGGCATCCTGCCTTCAGCGAACTTTGCCAATCTCAAATTTTGCTTAATGATGTTTTAAGTAAAATTAAAGAAAAAGGTAATTTTACTATTTATGTT
>JAZOXF010000051.1:0-24029 GCA_045659605.1 Acutalibacteraceae bacterium | reverse complement strand
AAGATGGAGTTTTAAAGGTATATAACCGTCTTGATTTCACGAATCTTAATGAGTATAAGTTCACATACGAAATTGCAGTTGATGGTGCTGTTACAAGCCAAAATACCGTTGTTTTAGAGGCTGACCCACACACAACCGTTGATGTTGCTGTTAATTACGAAAAAGCAACCTGTAAATATGGTGCATTTTTGAATTGCTACCTTACAAAGGATGGCAAAGAAGTTGCTCATACACAACATAAATTAGAGTTTGATGTTGCCGAAAAAACTGCTTCAAACCTTGCGAATCTTACCGAAGATGAGTTTAATATCTACGCTAGTGGCGATAACTTCAGTTTGGTATTTTCAAAGCGCTATGCAACATTTACAAGCATTGTTGTAAATGGTATTGAGCAACTAGCAAGTAAGATGGAACTCACTTCTTATCGTGCACCTATTGATAACGATAAAGGCTTTAATGTTCGTTGGGCAAGGGTTAACATTTGGCAGGGTGAGAACATCGACTGTCAGTTCTCAAAGGTTTATGACTGCAGTATTGTGGATGGCAAAATTGTCGCAAATTGTTCACTTGCAGGTGTTTCTCGTGTGCCTTACTTTAGATACGCCCAAACCGTTGCAATTTATGAAAACGGCAAAATTGATATTAGTATATCGGGTAAAGTTCGTGAAGATGCTTTCTTCTTGCCACGACTTGGCTTTGAACTTGCTTTGCCTGACAGTTTAAATGAATTTACATATTTCGCAAATGGCCCTTATGAGAGCTATTGTGACCTTTGTCACGCATCTATGGTTGGTCATTACGAAAGCACTGCCGAGAATGAATATGTTAATTATGTTCGTCCTCAGGAGCACGGCAATCATAACTTTGCCAAGATGCTAAAAATCGGTGGTATGCAGTTCGAGTCGGATGGCGAGTTTGAGTTTAATGTTTCTAAATATTCAACTGCTGTTTTGACCAAGGCTGAGCATACCGATGAGCTTGAAAAGGATGGTAAAACCCACCTTAGAATTGACTATAAGGTTACAGGTGTAGGCTCGGCTGCTTGTGGTCCCGGTCTTGCTGATATATATAAACTAAGTGATAAGGATATTGATTTTAGTTTTTCAATTAATTTAGGATAAACCTATAAAAAGACAAAGGAACTGATGTAAAAATCAGTTCCTTACTATTGTATGAAAGGGGAGATAGGTAATAAAAAACAGCATAAATAAAGGCATATTTTTAGCAATATTAGCTGCTGCGCTTTATGCTATAAACTCGCCATTTTCAAAAATTTTGTTGGATTTTATGCCTTCGACCTTGATGGCAGGTTTTTTGTATATCGGTGCAGGTCTCGGCATGGGCGTTATTGCTTTGATTCGCCGATTTAACAAAACCGAACAAACCGAGGAAAAAATCACAAAAGCCGATTTTTCGTATACTCTTGCAATGATTTTGCTCGATATTGCGGCGCCAATATTTTTGCTTCTTGGCCTTTCTTATACATCGGCAGCAAATGCTTCGCTTCTCAATAACTTTGAAATTGTGGCAACGGCAATTATTGCTTTAATGATATTCAAAGAGAAAATTAGTTTACGCCTTTGGTTTGGAATTATTTTTGTGACATCATCTTGTATTCTCTTATCTATTGAGGATATTTCGAGTTTTAAATTCTCGGTAGGTTCACTATTTATTCTTTTGGCTTGTGTTTGTTGGGGAATTGAACACAACTGTACAAGAAAACTGTCTTCAAAAGACCCACTCCAAATTGTCCTTCTAAAGGGTATCTTTTCGGGACTTGGCTCGGTTGTCATAGGTCTTTGCCTTGGAGAAAGAATTACTGTGCTTTGGAGTGTGGCTGCTGTTCTTCTGGTGGGATTTGTTGCATACGGACTTAGTATTTTCTTTTATGTTTACGCTCAAAGAATTCTCGGTGCTGCCCGTACCAGCGCTTACTATGCAGTAGCGCCATTTATCGGCACTCTATTATCCCTTGTGATTTTCCGTGAAATTCCGTATTATACATACTTTATCGCTTTAGGTTTAATGTTGGTTGGCGCTTGGCTTTGCTCCAGCGATGAACCTTTTTTTGAAAAGAAACGATGAATTTTATTTATATGTGGTCGCTTTTGGAGATCGCACATTTTATATTTTTTGTGTGGCTTCTATAAATAAAAATATTATTTCTAAAATTTAAAATTTATTTTCGTATTGAAAAAGTGTTTTTTTAGTGATATAGTTACTTTGTTAGATTTTTAATAAAGAGGTAGTTAAATGAAAAAGTTATTTGGCTATGCTATGGATATTGGCGAGCAAATGCTTATTTCGGGAGCTGAAGTTCACCGTGTAGAAGAAAGTGTAACAAGAATTTGTAATGCTTTCGGCGCAGTTAGAGTTGATGTTTTTATTATTACCAGCAGTATGGTGGTAACGGTACATACCAAAGACGGTGAAACATATACCCAAACCAGAAGAATTATGTCTTCGGGAGTTGACATTGAAAGAATTCATCGTTTAAATCAGTTGTCAAGAGAGATTTGCGAAAAAAATCTTTCGGCCGAGGAGATTGAAACTGAATTAAATGCTGCCATAAACTGTAAAAAGTATCCCATGTGGTGGGAGTTTATTTGCTATGCAGTAATAGCCGCTGCATTTACCTTGTTCTTTGGCGGTACGCCTATTGAAACCTTGATTTCGTTATTTGTTGGTTTTGCTGTTCGATGTAGTATTTCTCTTTTTGATAAAATAATTAGCAACAAGATTTTCTCAAAGTTTGTTTCAACGGCTGTTGCTACATTTTTAGCGATGATTGCAGTTAAATTTGGTTGGATACCAAATGTGGATAAAATCATTATCGGTAATATAATGACCTTAATCCCCGGAATAGGTTTAATTAATGCTTTGCGTGATTTGTTTACGGGTGATAGCATCGCAGGACTTTTGAGAACTATCGAGGCTATACTCACTGCTTTGGCTATTGCAGCAGGATATTTTGCGATTGCTATTTTGGGAGAAATGGTACTATGACAAAAACTGAAATAATTCAAATTTTATCGGGTTTTGTAGGTTCGATTGGATTTGCAATACTCTTTAATATTCGTGGCAAAAGACTTGTTGTAACCGGAATTGGCGGTTTTGCTTCTTGGCTTATTTTTGTTATACTTAGTTGGTATATTCCAAGTGAACCAATAATTTATTTTATTGTGGCTTGTGGAATTTCCATTTATGCTGAGGTGATGGCAAGGGTTGTAAAAGCGCCAACCACAACCTTTATTATTTCTTCACTTATTCCTTTGGTGCCTGGTGGTTCGCTTTATTATACAATGGCAAATGCCTTTGAGGGTAATTTGAAGGTCTTTTTGCAAAGAGGTATATATACTTTAGAACTTGCCGCTGCGTTGGCACTGGGTATTATTGTTTCAACAGCGATTGCGAAAATAGTATATAGCACAGTAAATAAGTATAAAAAAGCTTGAGCCTTGTAGGTTCAAGCTTTTTCGTTATACAAAAAGGCACGAACTGTGAAAAGTTCGTGCCTTTAATACTTATATACCCCAATATTTTCTATCAAGGCTTCGGAATGAAATGGCTGTGAAAATGTGGGTTTTTTCAATAATTTCACTGCCTTCAAGGTCGGCAACAGTTCTTGCAACCTTTAAAATTCTGTCATAGGCTCTTGCCGAAAGTCCTAATTTGTCAAATGACATTTGCAAGTATTTTTCAGCGTCATCGGTCATTTTGCAATACATTTTTGCAAGTTTTGGTGTTAGTCTTGCATTGCATGTGATACCTGTTCCTTCGTAGCGTTTTTGTTGGATGAGTCGCGCTTTGTTTACACGCTCGCGGATTTGCGCCGAAGTTTCTTCTTTCGTGTTAGAACAAAGCGCATTGTAATCAACGGGTGGAACCTCAACGTGTAAATCCATTCGGTCAAGCATAGGTCCTGAAATACGGTTTAAATACTTTCTAACGGTATTTTGAGAACATATACATTGTTTTGTGGGATGACCAAAGAAACCACAAGGACAGGGATTCATGGCGCCTACAAGCATAACTGAACTTGGATATGTAAGAGAACCCGAAACACGGGAAACGGTAACCTTGCCATCCTCAATGGGTTGGCGCATGGCTTCCATAACATCGCGTCTGAATTCAGGTAATTCATCTAAGAATAAAACGCCGTTGTGGGCTAATGAAATTTCACCGGGTTTCGGTATTGTACCACCACCTGCAATAGCGGCGGCCGAAACGGTGTGGTGAGGGGAACGGAAAGGTCTTGCAGTAACAAGGGGATTGTTACTGTCAAGAATACCTGCAATAGAATGAATTTTGGTGGTTTCAATAGATTCATCAAAGGTCATTTGGGGTAAAATTGAAGGAAGTCTTTTTGCTAGCATACTTTTACCCGAGCCTGGGGGACCGATTAAAAGCACATTGTGGCCACCGGCAGCAGCGACTTCTAATGCCTTTTTTGCGGCAATTTGACCTTTAACATCGCTGAAATCGGGAATGGTAGAAAAATCAGTATCATCCATAACTTTAGCAGTGGTAATTTCAATTTTTTCTTCACCTTTAAGGTGGGAGATTAGTTGATTTACACTATCAATGCCATAAATATCAATACCTTCAATAACGGCGGCTTCCATAGCATTTTCTTTTGGCACAAAAATAGACTTAACGCCGTTTTGTTTTGCTGTTATTGTAATGGCTAAGATGCCATTGGCAGGACGAATTTTACCGTCTAGGGCAACTTCACCTACGATGACACTATTTTCAAAGTCAACATTTAATTGGTTGTATGCCTTTAAAACCGATAAAAGGATAGGCAAGTCATAAATCGAACCACCCTTTTTACGGTCAGCTGGCGCTAGGTTTACGGTAATTCTGCCTAAAGGAAACTTAAAACCACAGTTTTTAATGGCCGAACGAACACGGTCACGAGACTCTTTAACGGCAGTGTCGGGCAAACCTACAATATCAAAGGCAGGAAGTCCGGTTGAAACATCGGCTTCAACCTCAATCATATAGGATTCCATACCAAAAATGCCAATACTTTTTATTCGTGAAAACATAATTTCATCCCTTAAAATGCTACGTTATTTTGGGGTTCGCCTTCTAAAAATGCAGTGATGTTATCGGTTACGATTTTTAAAAGTCGTTCTCTTGTTGTTTTGGGCGCCCAGGCAGTGTGAGGTGTTATTATAATGTTTGGAGCTGAGAACAGGGGACAGTCCTCTCTCATAGGCTCGGTCTTTAAAACATCCACAGCAGCGCCACTGAGTTTGCCGCTTGTTAAGGCATCAAATAGAGCGTTTTCATCCACAACGCCACCACGTGCAGTGTTAATGAAAAATGCGCCATCTTTACATTTTGCAAAGGTTTCCTTGTTAAACATATCGGCACTCTGCTCATTTAATGGACAGTGAACGGTGATAATATCGCTTGTCTTTAAAAGGGTATCTAAATCCACAAAAACTGTGTTTTCTTCGTTTCTTACGGTTCGGGTGTTTACAATTACATTCATCCCTAAACCTTCGGCGGCTTTTTTAACAGCCTTTCCTATACTGCCAAAACCGATTATTCCCAATGTTTTGCCATAAATTTCATCGCTTGTGTAAATAAGGGAAGAAAAAACAGGGGAGCGTTTCCAACCGCCATCTTTAACAAATGCATTATACTCGGGAATTTTAGTGTAATGCATTAAAATATAGCCTATAACCTGTTGAGCTACGGCATTGGTTGAATAACTACCTGCATTACAAACAGGAATATTTCGTTTTTTAGCTTGGGCTATATCAATATTATTGTATCCAGTAGCGAAAAGTCCAATATATTTAAGAGTTTTTGCCGCGTTAAAAACTTCCTTGTCAATAACAGTTTTGTTACAAAGAATAATATCCGCATCGATAACTTCACTAAGAAGGTCGGTGCGGGTAATATTTTCGTATTTAACCGTTTTGCCAAACCTATCAAAAACCTTTAAGTCAAGGTCGTTATTTGACTGTAAAGTTGAGCAATCAGTTAAGAGTATTTTCATCTTTTCGGGTAACCTTTCTTTTGGAACCGTCGGGTTCAACAATGTAGGTATTTTCTAATTGAGATATAAGACTTTGCTTATAACTTTCAATATATTCTTTTCGTAAAACAGCTTGCTCTTGCAATTCTTCTTCGGTAAGTCCTACCGATTTCTTTTTGCGGGCAAGTTCGTTTATTCTATCAATCTTTTCTTGTGTCATACTAAATCTCGTTTCTGCCTTCTAATGCTCTGGCAAGGGTAAATTCATCGGCGTATTCAAGGTCGCCACCAACAGGAATACCGTAAGCCAAACGGGTAACCTTAACGCCTAAGGGTTTTACAAGTCGGGAAATATAACTTGCAGTAGCTTCACCTTCAACGGTTGGGTTTGTCGCCATAATAATTTCCTTAACTGTTCCGTCGGACAGGCGGGTCATTAATTCCTTAATTTTAAGTTGGTCGGGTGTGATACCGTCAAGAGGGGAGATGAGACCGTGAAGAACATGGTAAAGTCCTAAGAATTCTCGTGTTTTTTCAAAGGTGAAAATATCCTTAGGTTCGGCTACTACGCAAATCACCGATTTGTCACGACCAATATTATCACAAATATCGCAAACTTCTTTGTCGGTAAAACCTTGACAAATTTTGCAAAAATGTATTTTTTGGCGAGCGTTTACAAGGGCATCAGCAAACTTTTGAGCCCTTTCGGGTGGTTGGTTTAAAATGCTGTAAGCCAAGCGCTGAGCAGTTTTTTTGCCAATACCCGGCAATCTTTCAAACTGGTTTATAAGCTCGGTTAAGGGTACAATATTATTGTTCATTTTTAAAATAAACCGGGCATATTAAGTCCGCCTGTAATTGCGCCCATTTCTTCCTCAGCAGTTTTTATAGCGTTGGTAACAGCCTCGTTTACGGCAACGGTAACAAGGTCTTCAAGCATCTCGATATCATCGGGGTCGATAGCATCGGGATTAATTTTGATTGATTTAATTAAATGTTTACCGTCAACAGTAACCTCAATCATACCGCCGCCTGAAGTAGCAGTGTACTCTCTTTGCTCTAAATCGGCTTGAAGGGTTGTCATATCAGCCTGCATTTTTTGCGCTTGTTTAAGCATTTGGTTCATATTTCCGGGACCACCGGAGTTGGGAATTCTTACTTTCATTTTAGTTTCTCCTAAACTTCAAAATTTTTAAGTCTTTGTGCAATCAAATTAAGTGGGTCGGTTGAACTTTCATTTGTGGGAGCATTGTAGGGTCCGAGTTTATAGGTAACACCCAAAACCTCTTCGGCACAAGCGCGAATACAGTTTTTATATGTCGGGTCAGGACCTTTTACAAGGCTTCTGAATTGTTGGTTTTTAGAATCAATCAACAAATAGTCACCCTTAATGTATGCTTTTGAACCGGCCAAAACACCACCCATTAAAGGTTGTTTTTGTTTAATCAGATAGATAATATCATTCCAATTTTCAACCTCGGTCACGCCATCTTGAGAAGGTTTTGCCTTAACAGGTTGGGGTGGCAACTCATCGGGTGGTTCGGGTAATGGAATTTCTTCATCATCAACTTCCTCAATTACAGGTTTTTCCTCGACCTGTGGTTTGGAAGGCTGAGCCTTAACTCCACCTTTTTCTAATGCCGAAATTCTTCTTTCTAAGGAAGCTAAATCCGCCGAAAGGGAAGGATTGCAAAGTTTAATAATTGCCATTTCCATTTCGCAACGGCGGTTACCGCTTTGCATTAAAAGGGCGCTTTGTTGCAAAATGTTAAGACAGTAAATAATTTCCTTAATATCAAAAAGTTCGGCTTGTCTTTCCAATTGATTAAATCTTCTCTTGGAACAAACGATGGGCTTTTTGTCGCCCTTTACGGTTTTGATAATCATCAAATCTCTGAAATGAGAGGTAAGTTCGTTTAAAAGCCTTAACATATCAACCGAGGAATTGTTGAGTTCGTCTAGCAAAAGCAATGCTTTTTGAGTATCAGCGTTTTTAAGGCAATCGGTGAGTTCTAACAAATAGTCATTACCCGCCATTGCGCAAACGCCTTCAACTATATTTTCGGTAATTTCCTTACTGCTTGAAGCGCAAAGGTCCAAAATCGAAAGGGCATCGCGCATTCCACCATCGGCAACCGAAGCAATAAGAGTTGCAGCTTCATTTGTAACAGTGAAACCTTCTTCTTGCGCAACGAATTGAATTCTTTCGCAAATTTTCTCACTGTCGATTCTTCTAAAATCAAATCTTTGGCAACGGGAAAGAATGGTTGCGGGAAGTTTGTGAACTTCGGTGGTTGCAAGAATGAAAATAACATGAGCAGGAGGCTCTTCCAAGGTTTTCAAAAGGGCATTAAAGGCGCCTGAAGAAAGCATATGAACCTCATCTATGATATAAACACGATATTTTGAATTGGCAGGGGTGAAATTAATAAGTTCACGCAATTCTCTAATATTATCAACACCGTTGTTGGATGCAGCATCAATTTCGACAATATCGGTGTTTTCTTCACCGGCAAAAGCCTTGCATTGCTCACACTCAAGACAAGGATCACCATTGTTTGTACACAAGCAGTTTACCGCTCTTGCTAAAATTTTAGCGCAACTTGTTTTACCGGTACCTCTTGTTCCTGTAAAAAGGTAGGCATGAACAGTTTTATTATCCGCAACCTGTTTTTTAAGAATATCGGTTATGTGTTCTTGACCCACAACATCCGAAAAGGTTTCGGGGCGGTATTTTCTGTAAAGAGCCTGATAAGACATTTTTTCACCTCTTAAAATTAAAATTGCGTACTAGAGTGTACGAATGAGCCGATTTACTGCGGCACACGGAAATACTGCTTAATGCTGCTCGGTTCCCCGCCTGACATGGTTCACAGCGACCCGTTGCACAGGACCCGCCCATTCGCACACTCCGGTACGCAAATTCTAAATTAAATTTTAACACAAAACTTCGCTTTTTACAAGTATTAAATATAAATAATTAATATAAAATATTGAAAAAAATATAATTAGGTGATATAATTACTTTGAATTATTATATTTTGAAAGGTATAAATTTATATATGTTTTTTGAGAGATGGGATCTCCTTGATGAGAACGGAAGTTTCCTCGGGAAAACCGTTGTTAGAAACAAGGCACAGTTTAAACCGGGTGAATATCATTTGGTGGTTCATATTTGGGTTATATCAAGTGATGGTAAGGTTCTTTTACAGCGCCGTTCCGACACTAAAAAGTTAATGCCCGGCGAATGGGCTGCAACCGGTGGCGCAGCAATTTCGGGGGAAGATTCTTTCACAGCCGCTTCCCGTGAACTCTACGAAGAATTAGGAATTGAATCGGATGAGTCAACCTTAAAACAGATTTTGAGACTTAAAAGGCGAAATTCACTTCTTGATATTTGGATGTTGGTTAGTGATTTAACCATTGAGGAATTAAAACTACAAGAATCCGAAGTTGCCGAAGCTAAATGGGTGACTTTAAAAGAGTTTAAAACAATGATTAAGGAAAACAAATTCCATAATTACGGAAGGGAATATTTCGAACGATTATTCGAGAAGATTTCCTTGTATAAAGGAGAAAATTTATGAGTTTAGATATTAAAGGTTTAAGTTGCGCCCGTTGCAAGGCTTACCTTTTTGAAGAGGATGATGTGGTTTACTGCCCTGTTTGCGGTGCTCCCCATCATCGCAGTTGTTATAACGATTTAGGCCATTGCGCTTTAGAAGAGTTGCATGGAACCGAAAATGAATATAAAAGACCCAGTGTGGTTGAAGTCAAAGAAGAGAAAAAGGAAAATACTACTAAATGCGAAATTTGCGGTGGGGAATATGATTCTTCACTTGGCAGATGCCCTAAGTGTTCTTCTTCCGACTTTAATAGGATGAATGGTTTTGCTTCTTTTGACTTTTTAGGTGGTGTTCCTGCTGACCAAGATTTAGGTGACGGTGTTACTGCTGAGGATGCGAAAAATTTCGTTTTTGCCAATACCCATCGTTATATACCTAAATTTGCATCTTTAAATAGTAAAAGAAAAAAGTCTTGGAATTGGTTGGGCTTTTTGTTTCCTGCTCCTTGGATGCTTTCAAGAAAGATGTATAAAAGCGGAATAATCAGCGTATTGCTCTCGGTTTTATCAAATTTCTTGGCATATCCGCTTATGCTTAGACTAAGCAATATGGGAATTGATATTAGCTATTATAACTACGAAACTGTTAATCAAATTGCTGAAAGTTTACCCGAAATCGGTAACCTTTTGATTGTTTTGGCTTTTGTGGGCAGTTTTATTGATTTGGGTGTTAGAATTTTTGCCGGTGTTTTTGGTGATTATGTTTACAAAAAACACACTATTAAAACAATTAATAAAATAAAGAGTGAAAGTTCTGATATTCAATCCGATTACCGTAAATTCGGCGGTGTGAATTTTCTTCTTTTCCTTATTGGAATGTTGGCAATTCAGTACATTCCTTTAATTTTAGCAGCGTTATTTTTACAATAATAATTTAAAATTTTGAGTTTTTGGGAGGTGAAAATATGGGCTTTAAAAAATGGGTTGTTTCGGATTTTGATAAAGATTTGGCTAAAGAGTTGGCTTACGAGTGTGATGTTGACCCAATTGTTTCCTTGATTGCTTCGGCAAGAGGATACAGTGACCCTATGGAGTTAGAACAATTTTTATCCGATGAGCCTGTGTTTTCAAACCCTCAAGTGATGACCGATATTCTTTTGGCAGCGGAAATTATTAATGCCGCAATTGAGGATAAACGAAAAATTGCGATTTTCGGTGATTATGACTGTGACGGTGTTACCGCTACTGCATTGATGGTTAATTATCTTAAAAGCCGAGATGCCGATTGTGTTTACTACATTCCTGACCGTTTTAATGAAGGTTACGGTATGAATGAAGATGCAATATACTCACTTCATAACCAAGGCGTACAATTGATTATTACTGTTGATAACGGAATTTCAGCCATCCACGAAATTGAACTTGCTAAAAGTCTTGGAATGGATGTAGTTGTTACCGACCATCATCTTCCCAAGGAAGTGCTGCCCCAAGCCGATGCAGTTGTTGACCCTCACCGAAAAGATTGTCCTTCGGAATTTAAAGATATTTGCGGCGCGCAAGTGGCTTTCAGGTTGGTTTGCGTTATGGAAAACAAGGAACCCGAAGAACTTTTGCCACAGTTTGCCGATTTGCTTACATTGGCTGTCATGGCGGATTTGATGCCCCTAACATTAGAAAATCGCAGCATTGTAAAATGCGGAATTAAAAAACTGAAAACAGCGCCGTTGACAGGGTTGTCGGCGCTTATGAGTGTTGCAGGTTTAGAACAAAAGAGCATTAATGCAACAAAGGTGGCTTTCGGTCTTTGCCCTCGTATTAATGCGGCAGGCCGAATGGGTGACGCTGCCCGTGCTTTAGAGTTGCTCGTTTGCGACAATATGCTTACTGCATTGGGTATTGCTAATGAAATTGATGGTGAGAATAGTCTTCGTCAACAAACCGAAAAAGAAATCTTAAAGGAAGCCATTAACTCGGTTGAAGCTAATGGTTACGCCAGTGAAAAAGTTATCGTTTGTGAAGGCAAAAATTGGCACCAAGGAATTATTGGAATTGTTGCCGCTAAAATCACCGAAAAATATGGAAAGCCAAGCGTTTTAATTACGGTTGATGACGAAGGTAATGCCCATGGTTCAGGTAGAAGCGTTGAAGGATTTCCGCTTTTCGATGCTATAAACTCTTGTGAAGCACTTTTAGAAAAATTTGGCGGTCACGAACAAGCGGCAGGCGTTAGTTTAAGTGAAGAAAATATAGGTAAATTTAGAAAATCCATTAATGAGTTTGCAGAGAATTTGGAGACAGTAGTACCTGTTTTACATATAGATTGCCGATTAAATGTATCGGCTTTAAATGTTGATTTGGCCTCGGCTATAAAGAGTCTGGAACCTTTTGGTTCGGGAAACCCTGCGCCTTTATTTGGAATTTGGGGAGTTAAACTTGAAAGGGTTAGTCCCATATCTTCGGGTAAACATTTGAGATTACTTTTCAGTAAAAATGCCAATACTTTTACTGCCATGCTTTTTGGTGTTTCACCTCAAAACTTTGGTTTTGAAGTTGGGGATGTTTTAGATATCGCGGCATTTTTAGATGAAAATGTTTACAAAGGCGAAGTTAATTTAACTATAAATATTAAATCACTAAGGAAACACGGCACCGATGATGACAAACTTTTCAAGGAACTTTGTCTTTGGGATAAGGTTTTGCAAGGAAAGGAAGATGATTATTCCTTAATTTGCCCTACCAGGGAAGAAGTTGGCGCTGTTTACCGATATATTTTACAAGGCGAAAAGACAAAAGAAAAATTGGAATATTACTTTATTAATTCTTTGGGTCTCGGCAAAACCTTGGCAAGTATTAAAATTTTACAAGAATTAAGTCTTTTAAAGGTTTCAAGCGAAGGCTTTTATGTTGGAATTAAAACCGGAGAAAAGACTAATTTGGAGTTATCTAAAACATACATTATGTTGAAGAAGGGGGAGGAAATATGAACGCTGTACAACTTGAAAATTATAACGAATTGCTAAGGTGTATGGAAAACTTTGGCGCAAAATATAATACCCAATTAGTTAAAAAGGCTTATGAATGGTGTGTTATGGCTCACGAAGGCCAAAAACGACGCACCAATGAAGATTACTATATCCATCCTTTTAATGTTGCGAAAATAATTGTTTCTTTGGGACTTGACAGCGAATCAATTGCTGCCGCCCTTTTGCACGATGTAATTGAGGATACAAAATACACTTCCGAAGATATCATTCGTGAATTCGGCGCTGAGGTTGAATTGTTGGTTGACGGTGTTACCAAAATCGGCCGTTTGAACTTCTCCTCAAAAGAACAACAACAAGCAGAATCACTAAGAAAAATGCTTATCGCAATGGGTAAGGATATCAGGGTTATCATTATTAAACTTGCCGATAGATTGCATAATATGAGAACCCTAGATGCAATGCCTGAACAAAAGCAAAGAGATATATCGGTTGAGACCTTAGAGGTTTATGCCCCTATTGCTCACCGTTTGGGTATTAGACCCGTTAAAGAGGAACTCGAAGACCTTTCTATCAGACATCTAGACCCTGTGGGCTACAGTGAAATTGAAAATCTTTTAGCACTTAGAAAACCTCAAAGAGAAGAGGTTTTGGAGGAAATTAAAAATAACATTGCCGCAAGACTTAATGAGGAAATGCCAAATGTTAAAATGAAATTCCAAAGCCGTGTCAAGTCCATTCACGGTATATATCGTAAGATGTACAATCAGGGTAGAGATTTTGATGAAATTTACGATATTTACGCTATTCGTGTTATTACCGATAATGTGGCAAACTGTTATAATATTTTGGGTATTATGCATGATATGTTCCGCCCTATTCCTAATAGATTTAAGGACTATATTTCTACGCCCAAACCTAATATGTATCAGTCTCTCCACACTACGGTTATCGGTCGTGCGGGAATACCCTTTGAAATTCAAATCAGAACCGCAGAAATGCATCATACTGCAGAATTCGGTATTGCGGCTCACTGGAAATATAAGGAAGGCGTTACCGAAAATAACGATGCATTAAACGAGCGACTATCTTGGATTAGACAAATTTTGGAAAGCCAAGATACCGCTAATGACCCAAGTGAAATTGTGCGCAGTATTAAGGTTGACTTGGCCGAAGATGATGTTTTCGCCGTTACCCCTAAGGGTGATGTTATCAACCTTCCAATGGGCGCTACTGTTGTTGACTTTGCTTTTGCTATTCATTCGGCTGTCGGTACTAGAATGATTGGCGCTAAAGTTGACGGTAAGATTGTTCAAATTAACCACAAAATTAAAACCGGCGAAGTAATTGAGATTTTAACCACCAATCAAGCAGGTCATGGTCCCAGCCGTGATTGGCTTAAGATTGCCGTAACTTCAAGCGCTAAGGCTAAAATTCGTTCTTGGTTTAAGCGTGAGAAGAAGGACGAGAATATTGCCGAAGGCAAACTTGAACTCGAGAGAGAAATTCGTAAAAATCAAATCAGTTTCCAAGACGAAGACTTCGATACCTATCTTAGTAACCTTGCCAAGAAACTTAAATTTGCCAATACGGATGAGTTTTACGCAGCTATTGGCTACGGTGGTTTATCTCTTTCTAAGACAGTTACCCGTATTAAAGAAGATGCTATTAAGCGCAACGCTGCAGCAAAGAGCGCAAATGTTGTACCCGTAAGCCGTGTTAAACAAACAAAATCCAGCGAAGGTGTTATTGTTGAGGGCATTGACAATTGCCTTATTAAACTTTCTAAATGTTGTAATCCTTTGCCGGGTGAAGATATTATTGGCTTTATCACTCGCGGTCACGGCGTTTCTATTCATAAGCGTGATTGTAATAACGTTCCCCGCATTATTTCTGATGCCGAAGAGCCCGAGAGATGGATTAATGCTTATTGGGATAATAAGAACAGTGAAAGTTTCACCTCAACATTACAAGCAATGCTCATAAACCGTGATGGTGTTGTAATTGATGTTATGAATGCACTTAATAATATGAGAGTTCCTGTTCACAGTATAAATGCAAAGGAAATGAAAGATGGAAATTGCTCTGTAATGATGACCGTAAGCGCGGAAAGCGTTGAACATTTAAGAAGTATTATTTCTCGTCTTGAAAAAATTGAGGGCGCGTACCACGTGGAAAGGATTAATCAGTAATGAAGGCAGTAATTCAAAGAGTTACCTCTGCTTCGGTTGCAGTGGAAGGGGAAGTCGTTGGAAGTTGCGGCAACGGATATATGATATTATTAGGCGCCGAAAAAGGCGATACCGAAAAGGAAGCCCAACTTTTAGCCCAAAAAACTTCCAACCTGAGAATTTTTTCGGATGAAGAAGGTAAAATGAATCGTTCGATTTTAGATATCAAGGGTGAAGTTTTGGCCATTTCTCAATTTACTCTTTTGGCTGATGTAAAGAAGGGTAATAGACCTTCCTTTATAAATGCCCTTGAACCCGAAAAAGCAAAAGAACTTTACGATTATTTTTGCGAGTGCCTTTTAAATTTGGGAGTCAAGAAGGTTGATAAGGGTGTCTTTGGCGCCGATATGCAGGTCAGCCTTGTAAATGACGGTCCCGTTACTATACTTTATGACACAAAAATTTGGAGCAAACCCAATGAAAATTAACTGCTTAAATATTTGGATGACCAATTGTTATTTGCTTGAAACCGAAAAGGCTGCAATTGTTATTGACCCAGCTTTCAAGCGTGAAAAACTGGTAGATTTTTTAAAGGAAAACGAGCAAAAAGAAAGACTAATTTTGATAACTCACGGTCATTTTGACCATATAGATGGCGCCGAGTATTTGCGTGATGAAACGGGTGTTAAAATTGGTATCGGCGCTTTGGATAACCCTGCTTTATCCGATAATATCTTAAACTGCGCTGCTAATTTCGGTCGCAGTGTTGACCCCTTTAGCGCCGATGTTTTGTATAACGATGGCGATGTTATTAAGGTTGGGGATATCGAACTTAAAGTAATTTCAACTCCGGGACATACTGTTGGTGGGGTTTGCTATTTTGGTGACAAGGTCATCTTTACAGGAGATACTCTTTTTAATCAGTCGGTTGGTCGAACCGATTTTCCCGGTGGCGATTTTGCTACTTTAGAGAAGTCTATCAAAAAGATTTATGCATTGCCTGATGATACCGTTGTTTTTTCCGGTCACGGTGAAAGCAGTACCATTGGTCTCGAAAAGAAAAATAACCCCTTTGTGAGGGAATAGGAATGAATTTATGTTTAATTGGGCATGATTTTCGCTATGAACTTGAAAAATTGGTGCGAATTTTTATGCCCTTTGAAAAAATTGAGTTTTTCAGTGAAATAACCGACAGCGAATGCTCGGCTATTACTATTTTGTCTGAAGATTTTGCAAGAGCAATCCTTAAACTTAATAAAGCGGAAGTTTCGGCTTCACTTTCCCTTGAAAGTTGTGACCCAAAAGAACAGGAATTAAAACTTGCTTTAGCACTTTTTGATTGTTTTACTCAGGTTACGGGTTATTATCCCCAATGGGGTATTTTAACAGGTGTGCGCCCTGCAAAACTTTTTTCAAGACTTGTTTCGGCTGATGGCTTGGAGAATACAAGAGAATATTTTAAAAACATTTTAAAGGTTAGTGATAAAAAAATTGCTCTTTGTGAAAAAACTCATGAAGATGAGGAAAAAATTACCAGTCTTTCAAAGCCTGATTCATTTAGCCTTTATGTTTCAATACCTTTTTGCCCAACCAGATGTTCTTATTGTTCTTTTGTTTCTCATAGTGTTAAACAGGCTCAAAAGCTCATACCCGACTATGTAGAATATTTGTGCCGAGAAATTGAGGCAACAGGCAAGATTGCAAAGGATTTAAACTTAAACTTGGAAACCGTTTATATTGGCGGTGGCACACCCACAACCCTTAATGCTGAACAGTTAAGCCTTGTTATGGGCGCAATAAATTCTAATTTTGATTTAGAAAATGTAAGGGAATACACTGTGGAAGCTGGTAGACCCGATACTATAACAAAAGAAAAATTAATTGCTATTAAAAATGGCGGAGCGACCAGAATCAGCATTAATCCTCAAACCATGAACGACCAAGTTTTAAAGGAAATTGGCCGATGCCATACTGCAAGCGAGACTGTAGATGCTTTCCATCTTGCAAGAAACTTGGGGTTTAACAATATTAATATGGATTTAATTGCAGGTTTGCCAACCGACACTTTTGAAAGTTTTAAAACCACGATTAATGAAATTTTAAAATTAGACCCCGAAAGTGTTACTGTACATTCACTTTCTATGAAAAGGTCGGCAACTCTTTCTACAACGGGACAATTCCCTGAAATTGAAATTGGTAAGGTTGCAAGTGATATGGTTGATTTTGCTTGTGAGACCTTGTCTTTCAAAGGGATTAAACCGTACTATATGTATCGCCAAAGCAAAACTGTTGGCAATTTAGAGAATGTTGGTTACGCAAAAGAAGGGTTTGAATGTTTGTATAATGTTTATATTATGGATGAAACCCATACCATTTTAGGTTGCGGTGCTTCGGCAGTTACTAAATTGCGACAGCCAAAGGGTCAAATTATTGAAAGAATCTTCAATTTCAAATACCCGTATGAATATTTAAGCCGTTTTGATGAGATTATTTCCCGTAAGGATGGCATATATAAATTTTACCAAAATTTTAAGGAGGAACTTTAATGGATTTTCTTGAAAATGCAGTTAATAAAGCAAAAGATGTTTTTGATGTTGCCTGTAAAAAAACAGGAGAAGTTGTAAATACAGGAAAAATCAGATTAGATATTGCCTCTTTGGAGAACAAAATTAACAAGGATTTTGAGGCATTGGGCCGTTTATATTTTGAAGATATTAAAGATTGTTACGGCGAAGGTTCAATTTTCGCTCTTAGGGATGCAATTTTAGAAAAACAGTCAAAAATTGAAAAATTAAAAGAGGAATTGAATAATCAATGAGTGATTTAAAAATTGCAGTAATTGTTGCTGATAGTGATGAATATGTGCCCTTTGCCAAAACTGTTGAAAAGGGTGAGTTTGAAGAATATTATTTCTTGGGAAGAAAGGGTCACAAATTTTCTGTAAAGACCGAGAAGGGAAGCGCTACAGTATATTCCTTGCTTTGTGGTATTGGAATGGTTAATGCGGCTGCCGCTGCAGCGCATTTCGCTACTATTGGTTGCGATATCATATTAAATTACGGCCTTTCGGGTGGAATCAGCGGTATTAGTAAGGGCGAGTTTACCCTTGGCACAACCTTCTTTGAACACGATTTTGACCTTACAGTAATTGGTTATAAACCCTATGAAAAACCAAATCAGCAATATATTTATAAGGCGGATGAACACCTTAACGGTTTAATGAAAGAATTATATCCTTATGTTAAGATGGGTACTGCTGTTTCGGGCGACCGTTTTATTTGTGATGATGCTGTTAGAAACACCCTTAAAAATGATTTCGGCGCTATGTCTTGCGATATGGAAACAGGTGCAATTTCCTATGTTTGTAACTTTGGTAACATCCCGTTTTTAAGTTTAAGACGCATTTCCGATGATGCAGGAAATGATGCAGGGGATAGTTACAAGTCAATGGTGAGCCACAGTGAGATGGAATTATCCGATATGATTTTAAGTTTAATTCCTTGCATTATTGATGATAAAGTATGAAAAGAAAAGAACAAAACTTGACTCAAGCAGGAACGATATTACTTCTTTCTGCAGTTATAGTTAAATTAATAGGCGCGCTTTTTAAAATACCTCTATCATCCGATTATGCCTTGGGCGATTTAGGATTTGGCTATTTTTCGGCGGTATATGATTTATATACCCCAATTTATACATTGGCTTTATCTGGGTTTCCGGTGGCAATTTCTAAAATTACTGCTGATGCGATTACAAGTGGAAATTCAGAAAGTCAGGCGAAAATTCATTTTTCATCACTTAGATTGGTTTCACTAATTGGTGTTATTGTTACATTTCTTTTTTGCGGACTGGCTATTCCTATGGTTCTTACTCAGAGTGGTGACAAAAATGCTTTTTATTGTATAATTGCTATTGCTCCTTCGGTTTTAATTTGTAGTGTAGTTTCGGTATATAGGGGATATTTTGAAGGTCGTAAGAATATGATTTTCCCTGCGATTTCAAATGTTATTGAAGCTCTGGGTAAATTGTGTCTTGGATTGTTGACCGCAATTGTAACCGTAAAATTAACCAATAATCTTGCTCTTGGCGCTGCTGCAGCACTTTTTGGTATTACTTTAGGTACGGTAGCATCTTTGATTTATTTGAAGATAAACTTTAAAAGGAATAATCAATTTGCTTTAATTTCTGCTGATGAAAGAAAGTATGATAAAAATATGAGGGGCAAACTTCTTGGTGTTATTATTCCTGTTGCTGTTGCATCCCTTTCTATGGCTGTTGTAGGGCTTATTGATTCGGTGACTTTACGACCATTACTTGAATCTATTTTGCAAGATGAAAACCGATTTGCTGAAGTTTTGCTTAAAGGTACAAGTTATACAAATATTAATATAGATGAAATACCAACTTTAATTTATGGAATTAAAAGCAAGGCGCATACCATTTTTCATTTGGCTCCAACCTTTACTATGGCTTTCGGCATTGGCGCCGTTCCAATGGTTTCTCAGTATTTTGCTCAAAAAGATAAATCAAATATAAAGAAGAATGTTGAAACATGTCTCAAATTTTCTTCACTTTTGGCGATGCCAATCGCTGTTGGATGCTTTTCGTTGAGTTTTGGAATAATGAATCTTCTTTATGGCGATGCATCGGCCGAATTAGGAGGCAAGATTTTGCAAATTTACAGTGTGGCATCACTTTTTGCCGGTCTTACCATTCCAACAACGGCGTTACTTCAGGGAATTTCCCGCCAAAGAGAAGCACTATTTAGTATTTTTTCAGGCATAGTAGTTAAATTGGCACTTAATTTTATATTAGTACCAATACCAACATTAAATGTGTTTGGCGCAGTTATTGCATCTGTTTGTTGTTTTGCCGTAACTTTCCTTTTGAATATGGTATTTTTAATAAAAGGGTTGGGATTTGTACCAAATTTCGGCACTCTTTTAAAGCCTTTTTTTGCCGCTTTTTTATGCGGCGTAACCGCTTATTTGATTGCCGATGTTTCTGCATCTAATATAACGAATGTTTTAGCAATTGGGGCCGCAGGTGTGGTTTATGCAGCGGGTTTGCTTTTATTAAGAGTTGTAACACCGGAAGATTTTCGCGAATTGTTAAAATTATAGTAAAATATTTAAAAAACTTAAGAATTTTTCAAAAAAATGTCAAAAATCTATTGATTTTTTGGGAAAAGTGTGGTAAAAATATATTGTACTTAAGTTTTGTACAAGGGAAAATTATATAAAAAGATGGAGGTTCTTATTATGAACAAAACTGAATTAGTAGCTGCAATTGCTGATAAAGCCGGCATTGCAAAGAAAGACGCTGAAAAAGCTCTTGCTGCATTTGTTGACACCGTTTCCGGTGAGCTTAAAGCAGGTGGCAAAATCCAACTCGTAGGCTTCGGTACTTTTGAGGTTCGCGCTCGTGCAGCTAGAACCGGCAAAAACCCCAGAACCGGCGAAAAGATTAAAATCGCTGCTTCTAAGAATCCTGTATTCAAGGCTGGTAAAGCTTTAAAGGATGCTATCAACTAATTGATTTTACAGCCGCCTGAAAAGGCGGCTAAATTTTTGAGGTTATAATGGGATTAGATAAGTATTTAAAGGTTTCAAGAATAATTAAGCGCCGTACCGTTGCTAATGAAGCTTGTGATGCAGGTAGGGTAATTGTTAATGGCAAGGTTGCCCGCGCGTCTTACGATGTTAAAGTTGGCGATGTTATTGAAATTGCTTTCGGCACTAAAAATTTTAAAGCTCAAGTAACCGCTGTTAGTGAAGTGGTTAAAAAAGACGACGCTCAAAGTTTATATTCACTTTTGTAAAAACCGCATTTTTGCGGTTTTTTGCATATTTGGGACATCTTCCTAATATATTTTAAGAGAAAATGTTTTAGGAGGAAATTTGGTGGAAGAAGGCGTTCGTAAAAGTCAAAACATAATATTAGAAGATAGAAAAAAATTTATGCTGACCGGTGTTACCGAAGTTTTGTCTTTTGATGAAAATACCATTTTATTGGATACTGTTTTAGGTAAGATTTCGGTTAGGGGAGAAGAATTGAAATTGGGGCAGTTTGACACCCAAAAAGGTGACGTTGCCGGCACAGGGAAAATATATGCCCTTGTATATACAACCGAAGAATCGGGCGGCGGATTTTTCTCCCGCTTATTTAAGTAATTATGTGGGAAATAAGCAGTAGTCTTCAATTGATTAACTTTGCCAGATCGGTAGTTTTAGGTATATTGTTTTGCTTGATTTATGATATTTTCAGAGCGTTTAGAAAAGTGATAAAATATTCGCCTGTTAGTATTTTTTTTCAGGATTTGGTTTATTCTTTAGCAATTGCTTTTGTGACTTTTACTTTTTTATTAAGTGTTACAAACGGTGAACTTAGAGGCTTTGTTTTTGTGGGGATTGGCATAGGTTTTATTATTTCAAGGGTAAGTCTTTCTATTGTTATAGTTCGCTTTTTTAAATTAGTTATAAGCATAATTTACGGTCTATTTTCCAAGGTTTCTAAGCGGTTTTATACCACTTTTGACCGTTTGATTGAAAATATATGTGAATTTTCTAAAAAAAGCGGTAAAGATTTGAAAAAACTCTTGAAAAATGTTTGTAAATTGTTGTATACTAAAGAGGATAGAAAAGTTTAGGAGCTGTGCTATGAAGCGAAGACCTAAAAAACAAAAAAGTATTCTTTTAAGATTGTTTGTTTTGTTGATTTGCGGCTATTTTACTGTCACATTGGCCAACCTTTGGAGCGACCTTAATGACAGTTTAAAAGAACTTGAAGAATTAAAACAACAACAAATACTTGAAGAAAACGAAATTAAAGAATTAAAAGAACTTTTAAAGGATGAATCTAATATTCCTTTAATTGAAAAGGCGGCAAGAGAACGCTTGGGGTTCATTTATTCTAACGAGCAGGTTTTTGTTGATATTTCAGGCGATTAGCCTTTGAATTTTTTCTAAAATTTGAGGAGGATTTCTTTCTTTTATGGAATTTACTGTGGGTCAAATTGTAGATGGCAAAATTACCGGAATTACCGCTTTTGGTGTGTTTTTAGATATTGGTGACGGCAAGTCCGGTTTGGTACATATTTCTGAGGTTTCGAGAACTTATGTAAGTGACCTTAATGAGTTTGTTAAGGTTGGCGATGAAGTTAAGGCAAAGATTTTAAATATTGGTGACGATGGTAAAATTTCACTTAGTATGAAACGCGCCCTTGAACCTGAAAAGAGAGAACCAAGAGAACGTCGTGAGCGCCGTCCGGCTGCTCCTCCAAAGCCTGACAATTCTTTTGTCTGGACTCCCAAGAAAACCGAATCGGCCAGTTTCGAGGAAATGATGAATCGTTTTAAACAAACAAGCGATGAAAAGTTTTCCGATTTGAAGAGAAAAAATCCTGAAGCTAAGCGTTCAAAACGCGGCGCAATGAAATAATAATCAGGCGGAACCGCAAAAGCAGTTCCGCCTTTTAATTGAGGTAAAAAATGAAAAAAATTAATTTAGTAGCTCCTTGTCTTTTTGGTGTGGAGAGCGTGGCGGCGGATGAATTTCGCCGAATGGGCTTTGAAGATGTTGTAACCGAAAACGGTCGTGTTTTGCTTTCGGGTGATAGCAATATGTTGGCACGCGCTAATATTTGTTCCCGTTTTGCTGAGAGAATTTTAATTAATGTGGGCGAATTTTCCGCTTTAACCTTCACCGAACTTTTTGAAGGTGTTAAAGCCTTGCCTTGGGAAGATTATATCGGTCGCGCCGATGCTTTTCCTGTGAACGGTTGGAGCATTAATTCCAAACTTTTCAGTATTCCTGATTGCCAGTCAATTATTAAAAAAGCAATAGTTGAAAGATTAAAACTTAAATATCATATCAATTATTTTGCCGAAACCGGACCTGAATATAAAATCCGTTTTTCTATTATGAAAGATTCGGTTACCTTGATGATTGACACTTCGGGCGAGGGACTTCATAAGAGGGGATATAGAAGAAATTCTAATGACGCTCCCTTAAAGGAAACTTTGGCGGCTTCAATGTGTGATTTAGCAAGAATTTACCCCGATACTCAGCTTTTTGACCCATTTTGTGGAAGCGGAACTATTTTGATTGAATCAGCTTTGATGGCAAAAAATATTGCTCCCGGTCTTAGAAGATTTTTTGCTGCCGAAAGATTTGGATTTTTAGATTCTAAAATTTGGCAAGAAGAACGAACCAGGGCACAAGATTTGATTAGACCCACTGTTGATTTTTTGGCTCAAGGATTTGATATTGATAAAAATGCCGTGGAACTCACCTTAGCCAACGCTAAAAAAGCAGGTGTTGAAAAATATGTCAAAGCATCAATTACGGATGTAAGAGATTTTACACCTCCCAATGACCGCTGCTTAATTATCACTAATCCGCCCTACGGTGAAAGACTTTTAGATGTAAAAGGGGCCGAGGAATTGTATACTGTTATGGGAGAGCGTTTTGTTCAAGGTGACGGGCAGAAGTATTTTGTTATTAGTCCTCACGATATGTTTGAGGATTTCTACGGCAAAAAGGCCGACAAACGCCGTAAACTTTATAACGGTATGATTAAGTGTCAACTGTTTATGTATTTTAAAGGCAAATGAGAAAAAGACCTAGTGCGATTGCATTAGGTCTTTTTTTATGCAGGGACTATTGATTAATCATTACAGTTGAAAAAACAACGTACGAGACAAGCTGTTGATGTTATTGCAAGGAAAAAGAAAAATAAAAGCGCGCCTGCAAGAATGGCACCGGTTACACTTGTAGCTGCAAACTCAATGGCGAGAAGAATGATAGATAAAAGCACTGTGCCGATAATTCCAACAAGTACAGCTGAAACAATAGTACATAAATCATCACAGCATTCTTTACGGAAGATAGCGCCCGAAACGAGAGTGACAGCGAGATATACTACAGCAATGCCGAGTAGTACCCATAAGAAGGCAGGTGTAAGAGTGATAGCGGCTGTAATTCTTAAAAAAGCTGTGATAATGCCAATAATAAGGCTTGCTACAACAGCAATAACGGTACAGCCGAATGAACAACTTCTGCATGATGTTAACATAAATATTCACCTCCCAAACTATACTATGCTAAAGGTTTGAAAAGGTGAAAAAGAAAAGACCCGATGCGATATGCATCAGGTCTTTTGGTGGAGATGGTGGGGATCGAACCCATGACCTCTTGAATGCCATTCAAGCGCTCTCCCAGCTGAGCTACACCCCCAAAACAACGATATATATATTAACATATATTTTCTGAAAATGCAAGTATAAATTGAAATATTTTTAATTTTATTTTGTTTC
>JAZOXF010000050.1:0-5196 GCA_045659605.1 Acutalibacteraceae bacterium | reverse complement strand
ATCAATAGCCAATTTGTAATCAAAATGAATATCAGCAACCAAAGGGATAGTTATGCTTTTCTTTAACGCTTCAACAGTCTTTAAAGCCTCTTTATCAGGCACGGTAACACGAACAATATCGCACCCTGCCGACTGCAAACGACGGGCTTGCTCTACATTACCCTCAATATCGTGAACAGGCACCGACAGCATAGACTGAACCGAAATTTCGCTGCCACCGCCGATATAAAGGTCGCCTGCCTTTACCTTTCTTGTCTTATCATTTGTAAACATCATATCACCTTAAAAAATAAGTGTCCAAATATCCTTTGCCATAATAATTATCATAAATCCAAACAAAGCCACAAATCCCACTGTGTGAATTACCGACTCATATTTTTGTGGAACCGGCTTTCTTGTTATCATTTCAAAAAGAATAAACAAAAGTCTTCCGCCGTCAAGCGCGGGTATGGGAAGTAAGTTGAAAATACCCAAATTTATGGTTATAAGCGCCATTATGGGTAACAAATTCTGAAGACTTTGCTTTGCGGCGTTTGCAACAGTGACAGTAACGCCAACAGGTCCTGAAACGGTGCTTATACCGTATTTCCCTGTAATTAAATCAATTAAGCTTCGCCAAATCACAGCGCAATAAGAAATTGCGGTTTTAAAGGTTTGCTTAATATAAGAACCTACCGTCTTTTTCTCGCCATAAACCTTGAAATCAACATTTAAAAAGTTAATACCTTCCTCAGTTTGGGAATCAAATTCCACCTTCTTTAAAAGTTTCTTCTCGCCTTTTCGCAAAACCGTAATATCAATTTTGCTGTCTTCCACATTTGTAAAGGCATAACTCAAATCGTAGGTGGTGAATATTTTTCGGCCGTCCACCTCAAGAATGGTATCATTCGGTTTTAGACCGGTCTCATAACTTTTAGCATTTTCGGTGAATTCGGCAATTGTTGTGGTTGCAAACATTTTTGAAGGAGCCAAAATAACAGCCACAATAATAAGTCCGAGTAAAAGATTGAAAACCGCTCCCATTACAACAATTATAAAGCGTTTCCAAGCCTTTTTATTGCAAAAGGCTCTCTCATCGGTGCTGTTTTCATCCTCGCCCTCCATAGCGCAATAACCACCCAAAGGAATGAGTTTAAAGGAGTAAAGGGTCTCTTTGCCTTGTTTTGAAAACAAGGTGGGGCCGAAACCGATGGCAAACTCGTTTACACGAACACCCAAAAGTTTTGCCGAAATAAAATGGCCAAATTCGTGTATTAAAATGAGAATTAAAAAGAGTAGTACCGCCACAATATATGGCCAAACGCTGTTTAAAAAAGTTAAAATGTCAATCACCTTTTCTAACGATTTCTCGAGCCAAACTATCGGCAGCAAAAATATCATCCAAAGTAAAATCTTTAATATTATTTACTGAATTTAAGGCTTTTTCCACAAGCTCTGCAATTTGCAAGAACTCGCATTTGCCATCAAGGAAAAGTCTTACAGCTTCCTCATTGGCACCGTTTACAACTGTTGGTAAAATACCGCCTTTATTTATTGCTTCAATGCAAAGGGGCAAACAACGGAAAGTATTAGTGTCAGGTTTTTCAAAAGTTAATGTTCCAACCTTGAACAAATCAAGCTTTTCAAAAGCATAGTCGCTTCTTTTGGGATAGGTTAAAGCGTACTGAATAGGAAGTCGCATATCGGGGGTTCCAAGTTGAGCAATAACTGCGCCATCAGAAAGCTCTACGCCTGAATGAATTATGCTTTGTCTATGAACTAAGACCTCAATATTATCGGCGGGAATACCGAATAAATGCACCGCTTCGATAACCTCTAAACCTTTATTCATAAGGGTTGCCGAGTCAATAGTGATTTTAGCACCCATTGACCAGTTGGGGTGGTTAAGGGCTTCCTTTACGGTTACATTTTCCAAATCACTTTTCTTTTTACCAAAGAAAGGGCCACCCGAGGCAGTAAGCAAAATCTTTTTAAGGCTTCCCTCGGGAGCACCCTGCAAAGACTGAAAAATTGCCGAGTGTTCACTGTCAACGGGTAAAATTTTAACCGACTTTTCTTTTGCTTTTCGGTTTACAATTTCGCCACCCGTTACCAAGGTTTCCTTGTTTGCAAGGGCTATTGTTTTTCCCGACTCGATAGCCGCAAGGGTTGGTTTTAAACCTGCAATTCCCACAATAGCGTTAATTACAGTGTCGCCTTCACCCTCAGCCACCTCACAAACACCTTCACTGCCCGATAAAACCTTAACAGATGTATCGACAAGTTTGATTTTGAGTTCCTTTGCCTTGTCTTCATCGAAAACGGCAACGGTTTTAGGTTTCCACTCTCTTGCCTGTTTTTCCAAAAGGTCAATATTAGAACCTGCAACCAAACCTGAAACCGAATAACCCTGTTGACGAGCCACCTCTAAACTTTGGGTGCCGATTGAACCGGTTGAACCTAAAATAACTAAATCTTTCATCAGATAATACCTATTGCCATTAAGAGTGCCAACAAGGGTGAAATCATTAAAATACTGTCAAGTCGGTCAAGAATACCACCGTGACCGGGAATTAAACTGCCGTAATCCTTTAAAACAACACTTCTCTTAATAGCCGATGCAAAAAGGTCGCCAATCATTCCTAAAACACATAAAGGAATGGTTAAAAGCATAGGAACGAGTATTGCCTTCTTAAAGCAAAGGGCAAGAACAAGTGTTACCACAATGCTTGAAAGAATACCACCCACAGCGCCCTCAACAGTTTTCTTGGGACTAATCGAAGGGCAAAGTTTGTGTTTTCCTAATGTTACGCCACTAAAGTAAGCACCCATATCACAAACCGACGAGAAGTTAAAGAGGAGTAATAAATAATATAAGCTCTCCTTAGAGATTATTACGATATTCAAGAAAATAAATGCAGCGCTTAAAAACAAAGGAGCAAAACAGGATATGCAAATATCCCCCAAAGAAAATTTATCGTGATTTTTCAAAGCGCCAATAGCAGCATATATAAAATACAAAACGCATAAAACCAAGGCTAAACCTGAAGATACAGTAACCATTGTATGTAAAAATACATATACCATAGCGCCGATAAGTGTGTATTTCGAGTCTATCTTTGCAGCGTTGTGTAAAAGTTCGTAAATCGCAACAGCGGCAAGTAAAGCAATCGCTACTGTAATAACTGCAGTGTTCCATAAAAATCCCACTGCTAAAACACAAGCTACAATAACGCCCATTACAATTCCTGAAATTATACGAGTTTTCATTTTTTAAACTCCTCCAAATCTACGGTTTCTATGATTATATTCATCAATTGCTTTTTCTAAATGCTTTTCGGTAAAATCGGGCCAAAGAATATCAGAAAACCAATATTCCGCATAAGCCGACTGCCAAATTAAGTAATTGGAAAGTCGATACTCCCCACTGGGTCTTATAATAAAATCGGGGTCGGGCATACCGGCTGTGTATAAATTATCGGTTATTACTTGCTCGGTTATATCCTCGGCTTTAAGACCTGAATTTACA
This sequence comes from Acutalibacteraceae bacterium, assembly GCA_045659605.1. Lineage (GTDB taxonomy): Bacteria > Bacillota > Clostridia > Oscillospirales > Acutalibacteraceae > UBA737. Next base: position 1,688 of record JAZOXF010000050.1, on the reverse strand, counting down.
ATCTTCTTAACGGCGGTTGTAATTTCATCTCTTCCGCCATAGTTAATGGCAATATTAAGGGTAAGTCCCGTAGCATCGGCTGATGCCTTTTCGTTCTTCTCCATCAAAGCCTTAATATCATCATCAAGGGGTGTGCGGTCGCCAATAAAGTTAACACGGATATTTTCATCCTTAAAGTTTTCGGCATCTTTCAGATAATCCCTAAGCAAATTCATTATGCCTTTAACTTCATCGGCAGGACGCTTCCAATTCTCGGTAGTAAAGGCATAAACGGTTAAATATTTAAGTCCAATTTTGTTGCAATATCTTGCAATATTCTTGAAGGTTTTAGCCCCTGCAATATGACCTGCTGTTCTTGGCATTGAGCGTTTTTTTGCCCATCTTCCGTTGCCATCCATTATAATTGCAATGTGCTGTGGCAACATTCGGTTTTTGGTCTTTTTCTTGAAAATATTAATTTTAACCACCGCCTAAAATGTGAATTTAGGCTCGATGTTAACATCGAGCCTGCTTTAAACCTTAAATATCTAAAATTTCCTTTTCCTTAAATGCGCAAAGTTCATCAATTTCCTTGCAAGCCTTGTCGGTTAAGGTTTGGATTTTCTTTTCACCGTTTGCTTGGTCATCCTCGGTGATAGTATTGGCCTTCTTAAGACCCTTTAACTTTTCCAAAGCATCACGGCGGGTGTTTCTAACAGCCACCTTGTTTTCCTCGGCAAGTTTTTTAACTTCCTTTACGATTTCCTTACGGCGTTCCTCGGTAAGGGGTGGGAAAGCAAGACGGATAACACGGCCGTCGTTTTGAGGGTTAATACCAATATCGGAAATTAAAATTGCTTTTTCAATTTCTTTCAAGGTTGAAGCATCCCAAGGTTGAATCATTAAAACTCTGGGTTCGGGAATAGAAATAGCAGCCATTTGTTGAATTGGGGTGGGAGCACCATAATAATCAACAGTAATTCTATCGAGAACCGAAGCGTTGGCTCTTCCTGCTCTAACTGCTTTATAATCTCTCTCTAAAACAGCAATAGATTTATTCATTTTTTCTTCAGTATTTTTAATAAGTTCGTTCATAAACTTTCTCCTTACTTAACGGTTGTACCAATAGTTTCACCCACAACGGCGGAAATAATATTCTTAGGATTATCAAGGTTAAATACCAAAATCTCAATGCCGTTATCCATACAAAGGGAAGCGGCTGTGCTATCCATAACATGAAGTCCTTGTTGTAAAACATCAATATGAGAAAGGGTATCATATTTTTTAGCATCGGGATTAAGTTTGGGGTCGCTATCATAAACGCCGTCAACATTAGTTGCCTTGAAAATAACATCAGCGCCGATTTCAGCAGCTCTAAGCGCTGCGGCAGTATCGGTTGAGAAGAAGGGGTTACCGGTTCCGCAACCGAAAATAACAACTCTTCCCTTTTCTAAGTGACGAACAGCCTTGTTTCTGATGTAAGGCTCTGCAATCTGGCGCATTTCAATAGCTGTTTGAACTCTTGCAGTTACGCCTAATTGTTCTAAAGCATCGGCCAAAGCCAAAGAGTTAATAGAGGTTGCAAGCATTCCCATATGGTCGGCTCTTGTGCGGTCCATTTTGCCGGACCTTCTTCCTCTCCAGAAGTTTCCGCCGCCAACAACGATAGCAACCTGAACGCCCATATCAACGCATTCTTTTATGCTTTC
>JAZOXF010000049.1:0-6138 GCA_045659605.1 Acutalibacteraceae bacterium | reverse complement strand
CGGTTAAAATGGTACCTTCGGTGGGTTTCATAACTGCTTTATATGCGGTATCTACCCCTGCGTTCAATGCGGAGGCAAGTTGTGCACCATCAGCTTCTTCCAAGCCATTCATCCCTTTGGCAATACCACGGAAGAACAAGGATAAAATAACCCCCGAGTTGCCGCGAGCACCGCGAAGAAGTGCCGAAGCGGTTTCCCCGGAAACTTTGGAAAGGTCACCTTCCATACGGGAAATCATACGAGCGGCATTGTTCACGGTTAAGGACATATTGGTACCTGTATCCCCATCGGGTACAGGGAAAACGTTTAAATCGTCAGTTTGTTTTTTATTATTCGCAAGATTATTAGTTGCGGAAATCATTGCGTCGCGCAATATATCGCCGTTAATCAAAATATAACACTCCTTAAAGGGGTAATTACTTACCAAAATAATTTACTACTATTCTTTAATTCCGTCTACCTTAACAATAACCTTGTCAACAGTAATTCCGGTTTTTTCTTTTACAACGTACTGTACCTTCTCGGTAATACTGGAAGCAATTGCATTAATATTCATACCATAAGTTACAACAATGTGAATTTCAACCGTAACAAATTCGGAATTTCCATATACCTTAATACCGGTATCAACCGAATCTTCTTTGCTGAATTTATTAAATATCATTTGCTTAGAGTCACGAGCAACCATACCCGCAACACCGAAGCAGGATGTAACCTCATCACCAATTAATTTTGAAAGATAACTCTCCGCAAAACCAATAGTTCCTAATCTTGTTTCGTAAGAAATCATTAGACCACCCTACCCTTTCACTTAATTAAATATGATTCAATGGAAAAATAAATATCACCTGAAGATGATTTTTTTACATTTCTGATGTTCTTATTATAGAACAAAACTCCTGTACGGTAACACAAAGGTACCACAGGCATATCGGTTTGTAAAACCGAAGCAACATCCTTAATTGTGGCATTAGAGTTGTAAAACTCCTTTAACACAGTTTCGGATGAAGAACCACGTAAAACAGTGTTTGTTTCTTCACCGTTTTCTTCCTCGGCTTCCACTTTTTCTTGGTCAGATACTTGAGGAATATTAGGCATACCAAAACCTGCCGATCCGCCCGAAGTGAGCAATGGAGAAATATCCATATTATCGGTAAGTTTAATTTCGCCTAAATACAGTTGAAAACTACCGCTTTGTAACGCTGCTAAGTATTGGTCATAAGGTTTTTCTATAACCGTAACACCAATTCCCACCGCCTTTAACTGAGATGCAACCGTATTGGCTGCCAAAACTCTTATGCGATTTTCACTGTTTACAAGAAGAGTGAATTTGAGGGGTATTCCGTTAGAATTCACCCTTACTCCCTCTCCATCTAATTTATTATAACCTATTTCTTCTAAATTCTCAACAGTTATTTCTCCATTTGCGCTAATTTGTAAATTTTGCACGGAATTTGTTTCCTTCCAATAAGGATGGAAAAAACCTGTTGCAGGCAAAGCATTATTGTAATAAGCGGTTTTGCAAAGTTTTGTTCGGTCCACCGCCGAAGAAATTGCTTGTCTCAAATTAGGTTGATTTAAAGGTGCATAGTTTTGATTTATTCCAATATAAACCAAGTTGTTCAAATTAACTTCGGCACGGTTACCGCTCATTCGGGTAATTTGACCGTCGGAAATTTCGGTGTAATACATATCCGCAGCGCCGATTTCGGTATAATGGGCTACCGATTCGGTATCGGGAGCGTTTATTAGTTTGATTTTTTTAATATTTTCAATTTTTCCATGGTAGTGCTCATTTTGCACCATACCATCTAAATTTTCGTTTAACTTAAATCTTCCGCAACCTATAGGTGGAAGACTAACACTGTCCGAGTCGGTTAATGTGTCACTTCCCTTTTTGATTATCGGGAAATCCAACACATTGGCGAAATACGGGTCGTTTTTAGTAAGGGTAAATACAACTTTGCCACCCTCGGACTTAACCGACTGAACTTCGTAAAGTTTATCTTTATATCCAGTTTCGGAATTTCTTGCCAACTCACAAGAATAAACCACATCTTCTGCTGTTAAAGATGTACCGTCGGAAAACTTGACCGATTTGAGAGATACGGTGCAAACATTTCCTTCTACCTTTACCGAAGATGCAAGACTGTTAACAGCCTCAAACCTATCATTTATTTTAACCAATGACTCGTATAAAAGTTTAACTATTTGACGGTTTGTATCGGTTTTAACAGTATAGGGATTAAAACTATCCGCATTCGAATACAAAAGTGTTAAATAATCTCGGCTTCCTTTTGATGCGCTTTCGCTTTTATTAGAGGAAACATCCTTTGATGGCGCATCACTTTTACCGCAAGCGGTAAAAAATAAGCAAAATACCAACACCGCGCATATAAGTGTTTTAAATCTCATTATTTTCTCCCACTAAAATTCTTTGTGTTTTAAGGGTTTTACCTGTTTTTTCATCAATTTCAAAAATGCAACCGTTAATGGTGCACTCGCCGGTTGCCAACTCGAATTTAGACATATCGTTAGATTTGAGGCGATTAATTATAATTTCCTTTTTAACACCCAAAACCGAATCCTCAGGGCCGGTCATTCCAAGGTCGGTTATATAACCTGTACCCAAGGGTAAAATCTTATTATCGGCAGTTTGAATATGGGTGTGGGTGCCGAAAACAGCCGAAACTTTACCGTCTAAATAAAATCCCAAAGCGCGTTTTTCACTTGTTGCTTCAGCATGAAAATCCACAACAATTATATTAGCGCCATCACTTTTTGCCTTTTCAATTAATTCATCAGCACAAACAAAAGGATTTGTGGCTTTAAGTTTATCTAAATAAATGGCACCCGAAAGGTTAATAACCGCTACCGAATACCTTCCTTTATCCAGTAAACAATAACCGCTCCCACTTTCGGCATCGGGCAGATTATGGGGTCTTAAAATGAAGGGATTAGAGTCTAAATAGGGCACAATTTGACTGTTTCTAAAAGAGTGATTACCACCGGTTATAACATCGGCGCCACAAGCAAACAAATAATCAGCGCTATAAGGAGTAACACCATTTGTATCGGCAGAGTTTTCGCCATTTATTATAACAACATCAATGTTTTCTTCTCTCTTTAGTTTGGGCAAGATATTGCGAACCTTTTCGCAACCGATTTGACCACAAACATCACCTATACAAAGCAGTCTCATTTTATCCCTCCTAATCAATTTATTATACCATTAATAAGGCTTTAAAGTCAATTATTTTTAAAACAAAACCCTCGCTAGGAGCGAGGGTTTTGTTCACTTTCTAACCTTAACTTTAAACTCTTTATTACAACGGGGACAAATAGTTGTATGGGTGCCTATTCTATGAGGAAGTCTTAAAACCGCCTTACACCTAGGACATTTTCGGTAAACGTGAAGAGTATCATTTTTACGGGTTTCGTACATTTCTTTTTTACTTTTTAAAAAGTTGATTTTATCTTTAAAAAATCTATTTTCACGGCGTCTTGCTTCGTGATTTCTTGACAAAATTCTAAAAACAGCATAAATCACCAAAGCATATACAACAAGTTGCAAAATACCTGACCTTAAAAAGATGTTAATAAAGGAAAGTATTGCCGCAAAAATAAAAAGCGCATAAGTCAGTTCATCAGTTCCGTATCTGCCATACATAAACTGCATTAATCTATATCTGAAATTCATATTTAATCCCCTTCTTTTTATCTATTATACCATAAAACAGCAAGGAATTGTTAATAAACAATAAATAAAAAAAGACTGTGCAAATTTGCACAGTCTTTTAAAATGTAAATTAAGCTTAAATTAAGCAAGCTCAACAGTTGCGCCAACTTCAGAAAGCTTAGCTTTGATTTCTTCAGCTTCTTCTTTAGCAACAGCCTCTTTAAGAGTCTTGGGAGCGCCGTCAACAACAGCCTTTGCCTCAGCAAGACCAAGACCGGTGATTTCACGAACAGCCTTAATAACCTTAATCTTCTCAGCGCCAGCCTCTTTAAGGATAACGTCGAACTCGGTCTTCTCTTCAGCTGCTGCTGCGCCGCCAGCTGCGGGTGCTGCTACTGCTACTGCAGCTGCTGCAGATACGCCAAACTCCTCTTCTACTGCTTTAACGAGCTCAGAAAGCTCAAGAACGGTAAGAGTCTTTAACTCTTCAATCATAGCTGTAATTTTCTCAGATGCCATTTTATTTTCCTCCAATAAATTTTATAAATTTTGTTTTTTTAATTAATATTTTTGATAAGGATTATTCTTCCTCGCCCTTATCTACGATAGCCTGTACTGCACGAGCAAAGGCAGCGATGGGTGCTTGGAAAGCACTGCATACGGTTGCAAGAAGTACTTCCTTGCTGGGAAGTTTTGCAAGAGAATCGATAGTTGCAGCGTCTACAACCTTTCCGTCTAAGAAACCGGTCTTAACCTTGAAATTCTCATGAGACTCAGCAAACTTAGAAAGAATTCTTGCAGCTGCGGTGTAATCCTCGTTAGAAAGAGCAATAGCGGTAGTACCCTCAAGGACACTGCTCATATCAGCAAGGTCAGTACCCTCAATAGCACGACCAAGGATAGTGTTCTTTACAACAAAGTACTCAACACCGTTTTCACGAAGTTCCTTACGGAGCTTTGTGTCATCAGCAACGGAAGTTCCCTTGTAGTCAACAACAACACCGGTGATAGCAGCAGAAAGTTTTTCTTTCAACTGGGCAACCTGTTGTTGTTTTTTCTCTAAAACTAATGCGTTTGGCAATGTATTCACCTCCGAAAATGTCATATACATTAAAAAATGCCTGACCCCGAAAGTGAGGACAGGCATAAAAATCCAGTGATATTTTATACGCTAACCTCGGTAGGCGCTAAGCTTACGACCATTGGTCACCTACTGTCTTCGGAATGCAACACGATGATTATATACTAAATCATCCCATTTGTCAAGCATTTTTTATTATAAAAATTTTCAGTCTGAAAAAAATTCGGTTCAAGGGTGTAACCCTTGTCGTTTAGGGGGTTAACGTTATCGGAAAGATAATTTTTGCTCATCATAAGACTTGTTTTTCACTTGGCAAAGCCACTTGTGAAAAACATTAACATGAATTTAAAAACCGATAACATAAGGGGGAATCGAAATCCCCCTTAAAGGCGAATCTTTCTGCCATTTCTTTTCGCCTACACAAGAAATGGCACGCCCGTCGCGGCGTGAGCGACGAAGTATAGAAAAATTAAACTCCCTTATTTTAAGGGAGTTTTTATTATTAGAATAAATCTTTAATTTTTTCAGCAAAGGTTTTGCGCTTTTTATAATTCTTTTCATCACAAGCCTTATCAAACTCCTTGAGTTTTTCCTTTTGCTGTTTTGACAAGTCTTTCGGCACTTCAACTATAACCTTAACATACTGGTCACCTTTGCCACTATAGTTAAGTCGTTGAATTCCCTTGCCCTTTAATTTAAACTCATCATTGGGCTGTGTGCCTTCATGAATTGTAAATTTAACCTTTCCGTCAAGGGTGGGAACGGTTATTTCATCACCCAAAGCTGCTTGAGCGAAGGTGATGGGAATTTCACAATAAACATCATAGCCACTGCGCTCAAATATGGGATGGGGGCGAACATTAACATTTATTCTTAAATCACCGGCAGGTCCACCGTTTGCACCTGCATCGCCACCGCCACGAACATTAATTACCTGACCGTCATCAATACCGGCAGGAATTTTAACAGTTTGTTCAACGGTATGGCGAATTCTACCCTTACCGGCGCAAGTACGACAAGGTTTATCAATAATTTTACCACTACCGTGACAGTGGTCACAAACCCTTTGAGTTTGCATTACGCCAAAAGGTGTTCTTTGTGTGGAAGCCACTTGACCGGTACCATGACAAACGGGACAGGTTTTAGCCTCGCTACCCTTTTCAGCACCAGTTCCACCACAATCACTACAGTTTTCAATTTTGGTAACCTTAACAGTCTTTTGGCAACCCTTTGCTGCCTCTTCAAAAGAAAGATTAACCGTTGCGGCAGTATCATTTCCTCGTCTTGGTGCATTGGGATTTCTTCGTTGTCCACCACCAAAGCCTCCACCGAAGCCACCACCGAAAATGGAACCGAAAATATCGCCTAAATCGCCGAA
>JAZOXF010000048.1:0-23972 GCA_045659605.1 Acutalibacteraceae bacterium | reverse complement strand
CTCAATTTTTACAGTGGCAGCTTTTCCCATATTAAAGGTTTTACCGGTACCTTTGTGTTCATAAGTACCACCATAGAATGTATGGGTCAAAGTATCCACACCAGCATTTAAATAAATAAGTGAGTTGCTATTTGAAGTACTGGTAGCAGTTATGGTAGGTCCTGTTCCATCAGGTTTACCAAAAGTCCAAGAACCAGAGGCATTACCAGTAGTGTCAATTGCACTTTTGGAACCAGAAGCCACAACATTACCACTAAGAAGTTGTACACTAGTAGCAGCCTGGTTTTTAATAGCAACTGCACTTGATTCAAGTATACCGCCATCCAAAATAAAGGTTCCTTGCGCCCCAGCACCAAAATTAACTGGTGCGTTAGATACAAACTTAGCACCATTTGTAAGCTTTATAGTTCCAGTGAAAGCAGGGGCGGCGTAAATCGGGTCGCCACCGGTAGTTGTGAATGTACCGCCGTTAAACTCATATGTACCTGCTCCTGCAAATACGAAATATTCGCCATTTTGACCTGTGCAAGTAACAGTGTAATCACCACCATTAATTTTAACGGATTCGGTAATGGTTACCTTGCTTGTTAAATTGAAATCACCCGTAATTGTGATTTCAGGTTCACCAGCCGTAATTGCTGCCAAAAAATCATCTGCTGAAGCAACACTTACAGCATGAGCGAAAACGAAGCTCCACAAAACAAGTGCTACCATAAGAATAGCAGCAAAAGCCAAACGAAGAGTTTTTTTCATAATTTTTCCCCTTTCAAATTTAGGTATATATGTATACCTATAAAATTACACAATAATTTTACCACTTTTAGTTTATAATGTCAACTATTAATTATATACAATTGATTTTTTTTGTATGTTTTGCATAACTGTTCCTTTATTTTAAAGCAAAAGAAAAAGGCCCTTAATAGAGCCTTTAAATAAGTAGCGAAAATATTGTCAACACAATTAAAAATCCAAAGTTAAATGCACTAAAGAGTACAATATACTTGCCAATTTTATTTGGGTTGTGTTTTTTGTATTCTCTAAATGTAATTAAACTTGCCAATGAAGCAATAAGTGTTCCTGCGCCACCAATGTTAACACCAACCAACAAATTTGGATAATCTGTTGTGAACTGCGAAAGCAATATTGCGGTTGGCACATTACTTATAACTTGGCAAGAAGCCACACTAACCAAAAGAGTGTTTTTTTGAAGTAGGGCTGAAACGGTTTCCCTTATAACATCTATCTTAGCCATATTTCCCGCAAAAATAAAGAAGAAAACAAATGTCATCAAAAGACCGTAATCCACATCTTTTAGAGCCTTGCGGTCAAAATAGAATAAAGCGGCGGGAATTACAATTAAACCTATATAATAAGGTATGCCACGAAAAACAATAGCAATTGAAAGTGCAAACAAGCACAAATACCATGCGGTTTTATTAAAATCCAAATAAACCTTACTTCCCTGCAAACTCATAGGTTCGGGTTTTATAAAAACCAAACAGCAAATTGTTATAAGCGCAACCGAAAGAATAAATGTAGGCGCCATTATTTTCATAAATTCTAAATTATCAATGGTAAATTTAGAATACAAATAAAGGTTTTGGGGATTTCCAAAAGGTGTAAGCATACCGCCTAAATTTGCGGCAATATTTTGAAGAATAAATGTGACCGCCATATACTTTTGTTTTTGGGTACTTCCCAAAACAAAATATCCCAAGGGCAGAAAGGTTAGCAAAGCCATATCATTAGCGATAAGCATTGAACCTATAAATGTTATATAAACCAACACCAAAACGCAAGTACGGGCAGTCTTAAAGGCTTTTACTATTTTTTGCGCCAATATATAAAAGAAGTTGATGTTCTTCAATGCGCAAACAACCGCTAAAACACAAAAAAGGCAAGTAAGAGTTTTAAAATCAAAATAACCTATATATTCCTTATTAATCGGAACAATAAAACTTGTTATCAGAGCCGCAAAAAAAGCAATGAAAAGAACAGGATTCTTCTTTATAAAACTAAAAAGTCTTTTTAATGTCGCTGTCACCCAATATCCCCTACCCTTCAACTGCTGACTTATCGACTAAATTCTACCATAAGCACTATAAAAAGGCAAGATTTTTTAAAAGGTAAGTAAAACAAAAAAGACCTGCAAAAGCAAGTCTTTTTTTCTGGTGGGAGATGGTGGATTCGAACCACCGAAGGCGAAGCCAGCAGATTTACAGTCTGTCCCCTTTGGCCACTCGGGAAATCTCCCATATTAAATTTAATGGAGCTGGTGGACGGACGCAGCCTTTTTTCAAAAGTCTGCCGTGCTCGTGGCATAGCCACTTCACACTTCGCGTCTAAAAACATCACACCGTGATATTTTCTTAACGCCGCGCACCCTCTCAGGCTTCGAGGCCGAATTAAGGACTCAAAAAACAATGGAGCTGGTGGACGGACTCGAACCCCCGACCTGCTGATTACAAATCAGCTGCTCTACCAACTGAGCTACACCAGCATTTTCAGCGCCTAAATAATATAACACAAATGCCTATGGATGTCAAGCATAAAATTAAAGAATTTTTCCTTAATTAAAGCAAACAGACCGTTACAATTTTATCGTTGCAACGGTCATTAATTCTTTAACAAAAATTAAGCGTTAGCTTTGTTGAAACGAGTAACGATTGCAGACTTCTTTCTTGCAGCATTATTCTTGTGAATAATACCCTTGGAAGCAGCCTTATCAATTTTCTTAACAGCAACTTCAACAACTGCTGCCATATCGTCAGCTTTAGCATTGATAGCGGCATCAGCCTTTTTAATAGCAGTTCTTAAATCAGAACGATAAGCCTTATTGCGCTCATAGTTTGCTTTGCTTACGAGTACTCTCTTCTTAGCAGATTTAATATTGGGCATTATGACACCTCCAAATAAATAGTGACAAGTCGGCATACGCCAACTCACGCAAATGATATAATAACACAAACACTTGCAAAATGCAACACTTTTTTTAAAGTTTTTTAAAATTTATTTATCTTTAGATTTTCCTAATAATTTTTGTTTTAAAACCCATAACTTTGGCTTTAAAAACTTGAAAAGAAGCCATCTTAAAGGATAACTAAATCTTACATACCAGACATAAATTTTGTAACCTAAACTATTGCAATCAATCAGTTTTTCACCGCGATAAAAAGCTTTTAATACGCCAATTACATCTTGGTCGGTCACATCATACTCATTATTATAAAGATTATCTCCCCTGATGACATAACCGTCGGGTTTCATCTTTATAATACGATGGAGAATATATTTATTGTCTCCCGATTTATAAAGCGGCACATCATGAATCTTTAAAGGTCGGTCCAAAGCTGAAATAACAACCTTATCCTTCCCCTGCCTAAGCATTGGCATCATACTTGTTCCACTGAAACCACTAACAGCAATACCGGTACTTTTGAGTACCTCTTCAACATTACTAATCATTGATTAATACTCCGGCTTTTTCAAGTTCGCCTAAAAAACTTTCGGCGCTTTGGCGCAAAACCTCTTCAGTTTGGTCGTAATATATTTCTTTAAGTTTTAAAACAAGTTCTTCTTTAGAAACATCTTCTTTTAAAATTTCAAAAATTTTAGCGCCTGTGGAATTCATTTTAATAAAACCGTTAAACTGCCCTGCGCTTTCGCCAACAGCAACAGCCACGATTTTACCGGCAACTTCATTGGTAATAAAATTATATTTAAGTTTCATAATTTCACTCTCTAAAGTAAATTAATTCCCATTTTCTTACATTTGGCAATTTCCTTTTCGGGCCAAATTGATACCTGAACTTCGCCAACGTGAGCTTTATGTAATAAATACATACAAAGTCTTGATTGACCGATTCCACCGCCAACTGTCAAGGGCAACGCCCCGTTAAGTAACATTTTGTGGAAATCAAACTCTAATCTATCTTCGGCATTTTTAGCCTTTAATTGTTTAATCAAAGCCTCACGGTCAACTCTAATTCCCATGGAAGAAATCTCAAAAGCAGAGTCTAACACCTTATTATATAATAATATATCACCATTCAAGGTCCAATCATCATAGTCAGGGGCTCGACCATCGTGTTTTTCACCGTTGCTTAAAAGTCCGCCAATTTGCATAATGAAAACTGCGCCGTATTCCTTTGCAGCCTCATATTCACGCTGTTTTGCAGTTGAATTGGGATATCTATCCAATAACTCTTGCGATGTAACAAAAGCTATATGCTCGGGCAAATAATTTTCGATTTGAGGATATTCCTTGCAAACTGCCTCGGCAGTTCTTTTCAAAGCGCCGAAAATACTTCTAACGGTTGCTTTTAAATACTCCTCATTTCTATCCTCAGCAGTGATAATCTTCTCCCAGTCCCACTGGTCAACATAAATTGAATGGATATTATCACATTCTTCATCACGGCGAATGGCATTCATATCGGTATAAAGACCTGTGTGCATTGGGAAACCGTATTTATGAAGTGCCAAGCGTTTCCATTTTGCAAGGCTGTGCACAACTTCGGCAATCTCCCCTGTTTCCAAAATATCAAAAGAAACAGGTCTTTCAACACCGTTTAAATTGTCATTAAGTCCACTTTCGGTTTTAACAAACAAAGGGGCTGTAACCCTTGTTAAATCCAAACTATCGCAAAGCTCGGCTGAAAATTTATCCTTAATTAAGGATATAGCCTTTTGGGTTTCAAAATCGCTAAGCTTTGATGTGTATTTTAACACTTATATCAACTCCGATTAATAAATACTTCCAACTGTTCTGGGGTACAAAATAACATCACGGATGTTTTGCATACCGGTTATATAAAGAATAATTCTTTCAAGACCTAAACCAAATCCACTGTGGGGAACGGAACCAAAACGGCGAAGCGCAATGTAATGCTCGTAATCTTCAGTGGTCATTCCTCTGATTTCCATAGCCTCAAGAAGTTTATCCAAATCAGCCTCACGCTCACTACAACCGATAATCTCACCAACACCGGGAACCAAAAGGTCGGTGGCAGCAACGGTTTTGCCGTCGGGATTTTGTTTCATATAGAAAGACTTAATTTCCTTTGGATAATCGGTTAAGAAAACAGGCTTTTTGCAAATCTCTTCGGAAATGTATTTCTCGTGTTCGGTTTGCAAGTCGCAACCCCATTCAACAGGATATTGGAAATCTTTGCCCGATTTCTTTAGCAACTCGATGGCCTCGGTATAGGTCATAATTGCGAAATCGTTATTAATAACATTTTCAAGTTTTTCGATAAGACCCTTTTCGAAATGTGCATTAAAGAACTTCATTTCTTCGGGGCACTTGGTTAAAACCGCCTTGATAATGTATTTAATCATATCTTCAGCAATTTCAATAATATCGGGAAGTTCAGCAAAAGCAACCTCGGGTTCAACGTGCCAGAATTCGGCAACGTGACGGGGTGTATTACTCTTTTCAGCTCTAAATGAAGGACCGAAGGTGTAAATCTTACCCATTGCCATAGCGGCAACTTCACCCTCAAGCTGACCCGAAACGCTCAAAGCAGCGCGACGGCCAAAGAAATCATCAGCATTATAGTCTTCCTCGTTTTTATAATCATTGCTGTAACCAATGGTTGTAACCTTAAACATCTCACCTGCACCCTCACAGTCACTTGCAGTGATTAAAGGGGTGTGAATATATGTGAAATGACGGTTTTGGAAGAATTCGTGAACAGCAGCCGAAACAACCGAACGAACACGAAGAACAGCATTAAAGGTGTTGGTTCTGACACGCAAATGAGGAATTGTTCTTAAATACTCAAGAGTATGTCTCTTCTTTTGTAAAGGATACTCGGGAGGGCACTCACCAAGCATAACAATATTTTCAGCATTAATCTCAACCGAATCCTCAGCAACAGCCGAATTAACCAAAGTACCCTCAATTTTTAAGGATGTACCAAGCTTCATAAAATCGCTAATATCGGTAAGAACAGCCTTATCAATTACGATTTGTAAATGTTTTAAAGAAGTACCGTCATTAAGTTCAATGAAGGCCATATTTTTGGAATCACGAGAGGTTCTAACCCAGCCACAAACAGTAACCTTTGTGCCAATTAATTCCTTATTTTGAAAAATGTCAATAATGTCAATGTGTTTCATTAAAATCACCTCTTGAAAATTAAAAAAAGCGCTTATTATCCTAATAAAATTAGGACGAATAAACGCTTGGTATCCGCGGTGCCACCTAAATTACCGAAATAATCGGTCACTCTCTATCGGCTTAACGTGCCGAAAACCGTCGCCCCTAATAAGATTTTAACATCCTTTCAGTTTGAAGCTCCAAAGTGTTACTGCCGTTAATGTATGACCGCACTCTCACCTAACTGCGACTCTCTTTGCACCTGATTAAACGTCAGCCTGTCTTTATCATAGCTTTTTAACCACTACATTATATCATTGACAATCCAAATTGTCAACTTTTTAAATGTTTTCTATAATTTCCCTTATTCTCTCGGCTCCATTACCCTTAGTTGCAGAAAAAGGAATAATTTCAATATCTTCACCCAGGTCGCCTAATTCTTCCCTTATAAGTCTTAGTCTTTCCTCGGTTTCAGTTTTATTGAGTTTGTCCGACTTGGTCAAAACAACGGTATAAGGCATATCGTAATGTCTTAAAAACTCAAGCATGGAAATATCGAAATCGGTTGCCGGATGGCGCATATCAATAAGCTGAAAAACCATTTTAATATTTCTTCCCGAGCCGAAATAACTCTCCATCAAATCCGACCAACGGGTACGCTCGCTAAAAGGAACCTTTGCATAACCGTAACCGGGCAAATCTACAAGGCGAACAGTATCAACCTTATAAAAATTGATGGTAACTGTTTTGCCGGGTTTGGAACTTACACGAGCGATGGACTTACGATTTAACACCTTATTAATAAGGGAAGATTTTCCCACATTAGACCTGCCCGAAAAACAAATTTCGGGCAAATCGGATGTATCCAACTGTTCAGCTGTGCCAAAGGCTTTTTCAAAACTTGCATTGTTAAAATTCATAACTCACCTCAAGGTAGGTCTCTTACTATTAGAAACCACAACCTCGTTTCCAATTTTCCACTCATCCTTGAAGTTGCTCTCCAAAGGCATAAGTGCTTTTTCTATAATTTCACCCACAAACTCAACAGGAACAAACTCAATATTTTCCTTAACCTTAGGATCAACCTCATCCAAATCAGGGATGTTGGCTTTTGGGAAAAAGACGGTTTTAACTCCACCTGTATAAGCGGCCATAGTCTTTTCTTTCAGTCCGCCAATGGGTAAAACACGACCACGGATAGTAACCTCGCCCGTCATGGCGACATCACGCCTTACAGGTCGGTTGGTCAAGGCCGAAATAAGACCTGTTGTAATTGTAACACCTGCCGATGGGCCATCCTTTGGAACGGCTGCTTCGGTAGCGTGGATATGGATATCCTGTTCCTTATAAAAGTCAGGGTCAATTCCATACTTTTCAGCATTAGCGCGAACAAAACTTACTGCTGCCTTTGCCGATTCCTTCATAACATCACCCAAAGAACCTGTAAGCTCGGTCTTTCCCGTACCCTTCATAGAAGCCACTTCAAGTTGCATTATTTCACCGCCAACCGAAGTCCAGGCAAGACCGTTAATGATACCGACCTCATTTTGAGGAAGTATAACCTCAGGCTTATATTTATGTTTGCCAAGCAATGTTTCAAGGTCGCTACCCTTGAGCATTACCCTCTTTTTCTCGCCACTTGCCAAAACTTTAGCCGATTTTCGGCAAAGAGAAGCAATACTGCGTTCAAGTTTTCTGACACCGGCTTCTCGTGTATAAAAATCAATTAAGCCATAAAGGGCATCATCGGTAATATTAAGTTGGGCCTTTTTAATTCCATGGCGTTCTAACTGCTTTGGTACCAAATGAAGTTTAGCAATATTCCACTTTTCTTCCCTTGTGTAAGAAGAAAGTTCAATAATCTCCATTCTGTCACGCAAAGGTGCGGGAATAGTATCCAAAGTGTTAGCCGTTGCCACAAATAAGGTTTTGCTTAAATCAAAAGGTATCTCAAGATAATGGTCAACAAATGTACCATTTTGCTCAGGGTCTAAAACCTCTAAAAGCGCCGAAGCAGGGTCGCCTTTGTAATCGTTGCCTAACTTGTCAACTTCATCTAATAAAATAAGTGGATTAGAAGAACCTGCTTGTTTTAACGCAGTAATAATCTTACCGGGCATTGCTCCGATATATGTTTTTCTGTGTCCCCTGATTTCAGCCTCATCGTGAACACCACCCAAAGAAATACGGGCAAACCTTCTTCCCATACACTCGGCAATGGTTTTGCCGATAGATGTTTTACCCACACCTGGAGGACCTACAAGACAAATAATTTGACCTTTAATTTCACCCGAAAGTTTGAAAACCGATAAAAGTTCCAAAATTCTTTCTTTAACCTTATCCATACCGTAAATATCACGACCCAGGATTTTTTCAGCCTTTAAAAGGTTGTCAAAAATCGGAGTGGTTATATTCCAAGGAAGTTCCAAACAGGTATCAAGATAATTTCTCTCAACCGTGCCTTCGTGGGAACCTTGAGGCATTTTTGAAAGTTTTGAAATGTGTACTGCAATAGCATCTTTAACCGAAGTTTTAGCATCCAGTTTATTTAATTTATTGTAGTATTCATCAATTTCATCGGCCGAGTCATCACCGTAAAGTTCGGTGCTTATTACCTTCATTTGCTCTCGTAAATAATACTGTTTTTGCGCCTCATCAATGGAAGCACGGGTTTTTTCGTTTATTTTACGGTCAATTTCGGTAATTTCACGCTCTTTTTGAAGCATTTGGAGTAAAATTTTAGCCCTCTTGGAAATAGAGGTTTGTTCTAAAACATACTGTTTATCATCAAAAGGCGCAGGTACATTAAAAGCAATGTAATCGCATAAAAAACCGATATTTGTGCTGCTTTCAACCGTCATTAAAACATCGGGTGCAACATTTGGAAGCACTGCTGCATATTCCTTGAATTTAGTTTTAATTCTTCTTAAAAGGCTTTCTTTATAAACCTCACGGTTGGCAACATCTTTTTCATCACACTCCAAAACATCGGCCACCATATAATGGGTGCCATTTTTAAAGGTGAGTCTCTTTGCACGGTAAAGACCTTCAACCAAAACCTTTACCACATTATCCGAAACCTTTAAAACCTGTTTAATTCTAACAACCGTTCCAATTTCGTATAAATCCTTTTCTTCAGGGTCTTCCACATAAAAATCTTTTTGAGTTGTTACGAATAAAATTTGGTCTCGGTCCATTGCGGCCTTTAATGCATTGGAAGATTTCTTTCTCGCCACATCAAAGGATGCCACAGTTTTCGGAAAAACCACCAAACCCCTGAGGGCTAAAAGTGGCAGTCTAACCGCTGTTTCTAAAATTTCTGACATTATATTCTCCTAAAAATCGTTGCTGAAAATTGCTGTTGCGCAAAGTGCGTTATTCTCAAACAAGAACAAAACGCTGTTTTTTTCAAAAGTAATTTTAAGTATTTGCGCATTGGAATAATCCCCAAAGTAGAAAAATGCGTTTTGCTCACTTGCCTTTTCTTTTTTAACATCGTAAGACTTTAATGCAGTTTCCACTTCACTTATAATATCCCCTGTTTTAAAACCAAAGGACTCGGCATAGGACACCATATATCCCACGCCTTTTTCAGGGTTAGCCTTTTTATAATAGTAATCGTAAGAACCTTCCTCTATTAAAACATTGTTGGTACCTTCGATTTCATTGTAACCACCGTGTTCGTGGTCATCCCCCGACTCGTTTTCCCTGTTTTCTATGGTTTCCTTAACCTTTTCAGGTTTAGTTCCCAAGGTTATTTCACACTCAGGGATTTGTCCCAACTTGGCGTAATATTCAATATCCACGCCACCGGAACCGTTTTTCTTTGTTTCACCATCTTTACATCCGGTCAAACAAAAAAGAAATAAACAACTAAGCATTAATGCTAAAACTTTTTTCATTTTAAACTCCTATTATTTGCTGTGTTTATTTAAAAGGTCTAAACGAAGTTGATATAACTCTTCCGAAAGGTCAACATAATAGGTGTGGGGGTTTTCGAAACGTGTAACTTCATCCCACATAGAGTCAACCTGTTCTTTTCTATACTCGGAAATTTTCTTTACAGAAGGACACTCGTAAACCTGTTTGCCCTTTTCAAAAATCTTTTCTTGAAGTTTTTTAGCCACAAAATTAGTTACAATCTTACGTTTCCAGGTGTGATTTGGGCTGAAAATTTCATAAGGTTCGCTACTGTCAATTTTCTCGTGACCCATTGTTATAACATCGGCAATAGCCTTGCCTGTTTCACGGTCATAAAGTCTCCAAGGTATTTTAACACCGGGAATAGTAATCTTGGCATCGTTTTCGCTGATTTTAATTTTAGGGATAATCTCGCCATTTTTATCAACAGCCGAAAGTTTATAAACACCACCAAAAACAGCTTCACTGGTAGCGGTAATCAAACGCTCACCAACACCGTAACTATCCACTTTAGCGCCTTGGAAATTCATATCACGAATAAGGTGCTCATCCAAGGAGTTGGAGACACAAATTTGACAATCAGGATAACCTGCATCATCCAACATTTTACGGGCTTTTTTGGTGATATAGGTAATATCACCGCTATCAATTCTGATACCAACAGGGCGTTTGCCTAATGGTTTAAGCACCTCATCAAACACCTTAATAGCATTTGGAATACCCGATTTTAAAACATTATAGGTATCAACAAGCAACATACAACTGTCAGGATACTCCTCAGCATAGGTTTTAAAGGCAGTATATTCATCAGGGAAAAGTTGCACCCAACTGTGGGCCATTGTTCCACTTGCCTTAACGCCAAAATCTTTAGCGGTAAGAAGACAAGATGTACCTGTGCAACCACCGATTATAGCCGCTCTCGCGCCATAGTAAGATGCGCCGTGTCCGTGAGCACGGCGAGCGCCAAATTCCATAACAGGTTTGCCTGCAGCCGCTCTTACAATACGGTTTGCCTTTGTGGCAATAAGCGACTGATGGTTAATGGTAACCAAAAGCATAGTCTCCACCATCAAAGCCTGCATAATGGGACCTCTGACAGTAACGATAGGCTCGTGTGGGAATATAACCGTTCCCTCGGGAACAGCCCAAACATCACAAGTGAATTTAAAGTCCCTCAAATAATCAATAAATTCAGGTCTAAAGAGGTTTAATGAGGTTAAATACTCAATATCTTCCTCAGTGAATTTTAAGTTATTCATATATTCAATAAGTTGTTCCAACCCTGCCATAATGGCATAACCACCCTTATCGGGTACACGGCGGAAGAACATATCAAAATATGTTATGGTATCCTTCATATCACTACCGAACACACCATTTGCCATAGTAAGTTCATAAAGGTCCATTATCATTGTAAGATTAAGACTTGAATTTCCCATTTCAAACATCCTTTACATCTTTTCAGGCGCCTCGATTTTAAGTAAATCGAGTACATTTTTAATTACAACTGCAGTGGCTTTACAAAGGTTAAGTCTTGCCATCATAAGACCTTCATCCTCGCCCTTTACTCTACAAGCCGAGTAGAATTTATGGAACTTGGTTGCCAAATCTTCAACATAGTGGGTAATTTTTGCAGGGTCATAAGCCTTGGCCGAAGCAATAATTTCATTTGTAAGACCTGCAATATGAATTATAAGTTCCTTTTCTTCCGAAGCAGTGAGTTTAACAAGTTCATCTCTTGTGCACTCTCTAAGGGTAACACCCTCGCTTTCAAGGTTTCTTATAATACTGCAAATTCTGGCATAAGCATATTGAACATAGTAAACCGGGTTACTGTTAGACTCGTTAACTGCCAAATCAAGGTCAAAGTCAAAGTGGCTGTTAGGCTCACGCAAGTTAAAGAAAAATCTTGCAGCGTCAATGGGCACTTCATCAAGTAAAGTAACCAAGGTTATTGCCTTACCTGAACGCTTGGAAGCCTTAATAACCTCGCCATCGCGAACAAGTCTTACCATTTGCATTAAAACAACATCCAACTTGTCAGCATCAACACCCAAAGCAGTAAGAGCACCCTTTAAACGAGGAACGTAACCATGGTGGTCGGCACCCAAAATATCAATAGCCTTATCAAATCCACGAGTAACTAACTTGTTGTAATGATAAGCAATATCGGGAACAACATAAGTTGGAACACCATTTGCACGAACAAGAACGAAGTCTTTATCGCAACCAAACTCGGTAGCCTTAAACCAAAGGGCACCCTCGGTTTCATAGGTATAACCACTTTGTTTTAAAAGTTCAATTATCTTTGCGGTTTCACCGTTATTGTGCAAGGTACTTTCCTTAAACCAAGTGTTATAGGTGATTCTGTATTTTGCAAGGTCGGTTTTTAAGCCTTCAATGTTTTTAGGAAGCGCAAACTCAACCAAAGCCTTTCTTCTTTCCTCTTCACGCTTAGCAACAAAACTATCACCATAAATTTCGGCAAAAGCCTTAGCGTGGTTTATAATATCCTCGCCGTGATAGGAATCCTCAGGCATTTCAACGCCCTCGGTATATAACTGCAAATATCTTAAATCAAGTGAAAGTCCAAATTTGTTAATTTGGTTACCTGCGTCGTTGATATAAAATTCACGCTCGGTGTAATATCCTGCCGCTTCCATAACAGCCGCCAAACAGTCACCCAAAGCACCACCACGAGCATTACCGATGTGCATTGGTCCTGTGGGGTTAGCCGAAACGAATTCAACCAACACTTTTTTGCCCTGACCGAAATCACTTTTACCGTAGTTTTCCTTCTTGTCTAAAACATCGGTTACAATGTCAGCATAATAAGTATCTTCCAAAAAGAAGTTAATAAATCCGGGACCTGCAATTTCACATCCCTTGATATAGGTGTTTTCGGTGTTAATGTTTTTAACCAATATCTCAGCAATTTGTCTTGGCGCTTTTCTAAACGCTCTTGCCCAAACCATTGCTGCGTTAACTGCATAATCACCATGGTCACGATTTGCAGGAATTTCGGTAGTAAAATCAGGAAGTTCAGCGGCTTCAAACTCACCGTTTTTAACTGCAGTTTCGGCTGCAGCCAAAATTAAATTTTTAATTTGTTCTTTTGATACATCAACAATAACTGACATTCTTATACCTCTTTAACTGTAATTTCTACTTCATTTCGGCTTAGAAGTTTTAAGTCGGAATCAATGGTATAAACCAAACTTACACTTCCGCCGTTTTCATTTAAATTAATATCAACCTTTTCACCGTAAATCCCCATATTAAGTTCACCAATAGGGGTGGAATAGAAACAGGTTTTTCTCAAATCTTCCTCAATTTCCAAACGGCTGTTTATATCTCCCTTTCGGGTCAATATCAAAGATTTTGGAGAGTTAATATATATATTGGTCTTAGCCGAAGCCGAGTCCATTAATTGACCCTCTTCATAAGAAATAAAATATTTTCCCTCTTTTTTACCAAATTTACCTTCAGTGGTAAGTTCAACGGTATCCTTTTCATTGTCAATACCCTGAACACCCTTAACGGTAATCATAACATTTTTCATCATAAACTTACCGTTTTCACCTTGCTGTCATCAATTTCTTTTCCTAAAAGAATGGATGCTTGATGTCTGAAAGAATCAGCCTTGTCGCTTACAAAAAACTCCAGATTTCCATTTCCTTCGCCTTTAAGCATATCTTTTTCTTTTAAAAACTCTAAAACAGCCTGTGCGGTGGCGGTTCCTGCATTAATAAGTTTAACGCCATCACCAAGCACAGCCAAAATAGCCTTTTCAAGAATGGGATAGTGGGTACATCCCAAAATCAATGTATCCACACCCTCTTCAATCATCGGCTGTAAATATCTTTTAATGGTTTCTTTTACAACCACATCTTCGGCCGAATACCAACCTTCTTCAACCAAAGGAACGAAAAGCGGACAGCTTTGGCAAACTACCTTAGCATCGGGCAAAAATTTCGAAATATATTCTCTATGTTTGCCACTCTTAACAGTAGCCGAAGTGCCGATTACACCAATCTTTTTGTTTTTAGTGGTTTCGCAAGCCATTTTTGCCGCATGAGAAACAACCTCAAAGAAAGGAATCGTGAGTTCACTTGAAACATCCCCTGCTACCGAAGATACCGTTCCGCAAGCCGCAATAATTGCTTTTACATCACGGCTTAAAAGAAAATCCTCATCTTCTTTAGCGTATCGCTTTATTGTCTCAATACTTCGGTTACCGTAAGGCACACGACCAGTATCACCAAAATATATTATATCTTCAAAAGGAAGCAAAAGATTAAGTTCTTTTACAACCGTTAAACCGCCTAATCCGGAATCAAAAACACCTATGGGACGGCTGTTTGCCATTAAGGTCACCCCTAAATATATATATATTCTATTAAATAATACCATAAAACCCTATTTTTTTCAATAGCATATTCCCTTTTTTTATAAAAAATAAATCGGCCCCAAAGGACCGATTTATTAACTAATATTCATGTGTATTTGCTTCTTCTTTTTTAGAGGAATCGGGCGGTGAAGTTGATGATTCGTCTTTTGAAGAATTACTACCCGAACTGTTGGATGAACCATCTCCCGCACTGGAAGATAAGCTACTATCCACTTCACTATTCACCGAAGAATTTTCACTGGTGCTGCCATCATCCGAAGATACCACCTCAGATGAAGTTGTACCGCTTTGAACACCGGACTGTTCTCCCTCAGGAGTGGGAGCTAACTGTGATTCGGTTGGCGTTTCCTCGGAACTTGACTGGCCAACTAAAAGTTCCAAATTATCAGGATTGGAGCCTTTTTTATAATATCCGGAAGCCATTTTAACAACATTCTCGCTATATGTGAAATCTTTATATTTCAAAGGTCGATGAACATCACGCATAACATCACGCCAAATAGTAGCTGCCGCCGATGTGCTGTGCACCGTTTGTCGCAAATCAAAACCATACCAAACCGAACCAACATAGTAGGGTGTACCGGCAACCATCCAAAGGTCGTTTGACTCGCTGGAAGTACCCGTTTTAGCGTAAGCCTTCATACCGCTGTAACCCGCAATACCACCACCGGTGCCTTCGCTTCCATAAACAACACCTTGTAAAAGTCGGTTCATAATCGTAGCGGTTTCAGGGCTAATAACCTGTTTGCCTTTGGATTTATATTTTAAGACAGTATCTCCGTCAATATTTACGATTTTCGTGTACGTTGTAGGGGTGTGATATACACCACCATTTCCAAAAATAGCATAGGCCGCTGCAGACTCGGTTGGTGTCATACCATAAACACAACCACCCAAAGCCAAAGAAGAAAGATTTTTATCATCTTTAGTCAAGTATTTAAGACCCAGTTTTTTAGTTAAGAAGTTATACGATTCTTTAACACCCAACTTTTGCAAAAGGATAACAGGAATGGTATTTGCCGATTTTCTTACGGCATAATCCACCGTCATAGTACCTCTATATTCACCGTACCACTCCTTAGGACCCGGTTTACCATCAGGGGTATAATGGGGTATCGGTTCATCCACAACTTTAGAAGAATAATGAATAAGACCCTTTTCAACAGCCAAAGCATAAACGCCGATAGGCTTCATAGTTGAGCCCGGTTGTTGAGGAATATTATATGCGCGGTTAAGTCCACGGTTAACGGTTTTTTCACCGGCGCCGCCAACCAAGCCCACAATTCCGCC
The DNA here is from genome assembly GCA_045659605.1 of Acutalibacteraceae bacterium. Lineage (GTDB taxonomy): Bacteria > Bacillota > Clostridia > Oscillospirales > Acutalibacteraceae > UBA737. Next base: position 8,247 of record JAZOXF010000048.1, on the reverse strand, counting down.
TTGGTAATCCATAATAGTCATACCCGACTGAGCATGAACCCTCTCACCCTGCAAATTCTTGCCTTTTAAATAAAAATATCTGTCGACATTTTCATAAACTTTTTCCATTTTTTGCTGAACATCAGCATTTACGGTTGCATAGATTTTAAGACCGCCGTTATAAATCATGGTAGAGGCCATAGACTCAGAACAGTCATACTCCTCCATCAAATCTTTTGTGACCTGTTGTATAAGAGTGTCAATAAAATAATCATTTATTTCGGGGTCTAAATTTTCTTTCTGAGAAACGTCAATATCAATATCCTCGTTGTAAACTTCCAATAACTCGTCTACGCTTATAAGGTCATTTTCCCTCATTTTTTCGAGAACAACATTACGACGTTTTTTATTTTCCTCCATACCTGTAACAGGATTATATTTTGATGGATTTTTGGTTATGGCGGCAATAGTAACACTTTCTAACAAATCAAGTTCACTAACATCTTTATTAAAATAATAGTTAGCTGCAACCTGAACCCCACATATACCGTTACCAAGCGCAATAGTATTCAAATACGCCTCTAAAATCTGCTTTTTGCTGAGTCTTTTATCAATTACAAGGGCGCGGACAATTTCCCTCATTTTTCTTGTGGCATTTCTGCCTTTATCGCCCGTAACATTTTTTATAAGCTGTTGAGTAATGGTAGAACCTCCAAATTCGGTATCATCGAACTTAAATAGCATATTACCTATCGCACCCAAAGTTCTTTTCCAATTTATACCCGAATTCTTTTCAAAAGTTTCATCCTCAATAGCAATAAAAGCATCAATTAATTGCTTTGGCATTTTATCAATGCTAACCCAAAGACGGTTTTCCTCACCGTGAATTCTGTGGTATTCCTCCCACTCACCGTCATAATTCTTAGCATAAACCACCGAGGTCATATTAAGTTCCATATTTTTAATATTTTCAGCAATAGCTTTTGCACCGAAAATATCAATAAATTCCTCGGTATACTTAGCAGAGGGTATGCAACAAAGGGTAATTATAATACAAATCACCAACAAAAGAGACATATATACAGTCATCTTTTTAAAGATTTTTTCAATCACACATACTCCTCCTTATAAAAATTCTCTTAATTATATGTTATTTTATGACTTAAATACTACTATTTCAATGATTTTTACCTTTTATTTGCAAAAATTAATAATTTATATATATTTTTATGGAAAAATGTAGTAAAATATTTAAGAAAGGATTTGATACCATCCTCAAATTAGTAGGAATTAAAAAAGATTACTACTTAGGTGACACTTCCGTACCCGCCCTTAAAGGCGTTGATATTGAGTTTCGTAGCAATGAGTTTGTTTCTATACTCGGTCAGTCTGGTTGCGGAAAAACCACCCTTCTTAACATTATAGGAGGTCTCGACCGTTATTCGGACGGTGACCTTATAATCAATGGGAAAAGTACCAAACTTTACCGCGACAGTGATTGGGATACCTACCGCAATCACACTATTGGTTTTATTTTTCAAAGTTATAACCTAATCCCCCACCAAACAGTACTTGCCAATGTTGAACTTGCACTTACTTTATCAGGTGTTTCCAAAGCCGAACGCAAAAAACGTGCCCTCGAAGCATTGGAAAAGGTAGGTCTTGCCGACCAGGTTGATAAAAAACCAAACCAAATGTCGGGCGGACAAATGCAACGAGTTGCCATTGCCCGCGCTCTTGTTAATAACCCCAAAATTCTTTTGGCCGATGAACCTACCGGCGCTTTGGACAGTGAAACATCGGTTCAAATTATGGGTCTTTTGAAAGAAATCGCCAAGGACCGCCTCGTTATTATGGTTACCCATAATCCCGAACTTGCCGATGAATATTCTACCCGCATTGTTCGTCTTTTAGACGGTGAGGTTATTTCGGATACCGCTCCCTATTCATCCGAAACAGAAGAAAAAAGTGAGAAAAAGAGTCAACAAAAGAAACCTTCAATGTCCTTTTTTACCGCGCTTTCCCTTTCTCTTAACAACCTAATGACCAAAAAAGCCCGTACCTTCTTAACATCGTTTGCAGGGTCCATAGGAATTATAGGTATTGCCCTTATTCTTTCTTTATCCAACGGCGTTAACGCTTATATAAACCGTGTCGAAGAAGAAACCCTTTCCAGTTATCCTTTGACTATTGAAGAAGCGGGAATGGATATGTCGGGTCTTGCCGATGACCTTATGGGTGAAGTTGAGGACACTGGCGAAAAACAACCTAACAAGATTTATTCTAACAATATTATGACCGAAATGATGACCACAATGGTAAATGGTATTTCAGTAAACAATTTGGAAGCATTTAAGGAATATTTAGACACAAACGCCGAAATTAAAGAATATATTAGTGATATTCAATATTCCTATGCTACCGACCTTAACATTTACAGCATTGATGGTGAACACATAAACCCAAATCAAGTATTTAATAAAATTATGGGTAGTTTGGGCAGCAATGTTGACACTAATGCTTCCCCTATGGGTGGCGGATATATGATGTCAAGCACCGAAGTTTGGCATCAACTAACAAGCAATGATGAATTACTTGACAATCAATACGAAGTAGTTGCAGGTAAGCTCCCCGAAAAATACAATGAAGTTGTTATTGTTGTAAACCGCAACAATCAAATCAGTGACTACACACTTTATTCCTTGGGACTCAAAGACTCTTCCGAGCTTGAAGAAATGATGGAAAAAGCCAAAAAAGGCGAAAAAATTGAAGCCACCGAAAAAACTTCTTACACCTACGACCAAATCCTTGATTTGGAATTTAAATTGCTTTTAAACAGCGATTACTTCCAAAAGAGTGACCAAGACAGTAAAAATCCCATTTGGACCAATAAAACCGATGATACTTTATTTATCAATTCCCAACTTGAAAATGCCGAAAAAATTAAGGTTGTGGGAATTTTAAGACCTTCCGAAGAATCCATCAACGAACAAACAAGCGGTTTCGTTGGTTACAAAAAGGAACTTATGGAAGAACTTATCACCAAGGTTAACAACAGCGAAATTGTTAAAGCGCAAAAAGAAAATGAAAAAATCAACATTTTCACTGGTCGTCCTTTTGAAAATAACTATGACAATATGACCTACCAACAGGTATTAGGTTATATTTCTACCCTCCCCACCGAGCAACAGGCACAGTATATGGGTTATATTGAAGGTATGAAACAACAAGGCAAAACCGAAGAAGAAATTACAAAGTTGTTTGTTGATTCCATGAAATCCCAAAGCAAAGATGCAACCTATGAAGGCAACCTTAAACTTATGGGTGTTTCCGATCTTAAAAAACCCGTTACCATAAACATTTATCCAAAAGATTTTGAAGCAAAAGAGGAAATTTCACGACTTATAAATGAATATAACGAGTCGGCTGAGGAAAACAAAGAAATTACCTACACCGATTATATCGGACTTATGATGTCCTCGGTTACAACCATTATTAATGCTATCAGTTATATTCTTATTGCTTTTGTTAGTATTTCACTTATCGTTTCCTCCATTATGATAGGAATTATCACCTATATCTCGGTTTTGGAAAGAACAAAAGAAATCGGTATTTTACGCGCTATGGGCGCTTCCAAAAAGGATATTTCCCGTGTGTTCAATGCTGAAACCTTAATCGTGGGCTTTGTAGCAGGTGCTCTGGGAATTGGAGTTACACTACTGTTACTAATACCGATTAACGCTATAATTAAAGCTGTAACCGATATTGGCGGTTTGGCAGCGCTCCCCTTAAACGGTGGTGTAATTTTGGTTATTATTAGTATGGTATTAACCTTTATCGCAGGTTTAATCCCCTCAAAAATAGCCGCCAAAAAAGACCCCGTAACCGCACTTAGAAGTGAATAAACAAAAAAAAAGTGTCAACCTTTGTGGTTGGCTCTTTTAAATTGCAAAATCATATTTTTGCCTATAAATCATTAAAATAAATACTCAAAAATAAAACTGCAACATATACAATATACATGTGTTTTTTTGATAAAATTTTTTCTATTTTTTCAATTACATTTTTACCAAATAATATATCAAAAAAACACATAAATAGGTATAACATTATGCCAAAAAACAATGGTATAGACAAGACATTGTATTCCATTGCCGAAACAAATTTCAATTGCAAAATACATATAAAACCACGTGTCATGCCACAACCAAAACACGAAATTCCAAATAAGTTTTTAATTGGACACAAAGAGCATTTAAATATTTTAGTTAAAACATATAAAATTGCAAAAAGCACAATCCCTGCACTTATACAGCGCAGGGAATATTTTTTATTTTTTATATTTTCTTTAATCTTATACCAAGGGTTGTCCATAACTATCTCTAAATGCACCAGATAAAATAGATATTAAATCAATGATAGTACCAATCGCACACAATCCATAAGTTAAGAAATGCAATACACCACTACCAACTTTTCCGACATACATTCTATGTAAACCACCAATACCAAAGAAACCTATTAAGCAAAGTATTAATGCAACCGTTTTGCTCTTGCGAGGAGCGCCCATAAAGCCAGAATTAATATTGGCATTTGTATTGACATTATCGTTAGTATTTGTAATATTAATTGTCGGTTGTGATGAAGCTGTGTTTTTAGCTTCATCCAAAACATTTCCTAAATCATTTTTACAATACATTCTACCTTTTACTTCAACAAGACAATCCTTACAAAACGGTTTGCCACAATATGCGCACATACCTTGCGCTTCTACCTCAGGATGATTTGTACAATTCATTTTTATTTTCCTCCATTTTCATCTTCAAATAGTTCATCTTTTATTTTTACAAAAACATCTTTAGCTAAAATAATCACCAATATTCCAATGATAACACAGCTTACAAACCCACCTATTATGATTATAGGTAGCATATTTGATATATTCAAATTTGAAAAATCAAAAAAATCCGTGTTACTTGAACCAAACAATAAAGCTACCGTTATTGTTAGAATCAAACAAATCAGTGCTATTATTATAACTGTCATAATTTTTGCGAATATTGATTTATTCTTCAAAATTCCCCCTCCTTTTATGTTATAAATTATAACATATATTTATAACATTTGTCAAGGCATAATAATGGTGAGGTGATTTTATGAAAGAGAAACTCATCATAAACAAGAAATCTTTAAAAGGCGAAGATGGTTATAAAACCTTTTCTATTCGCATAAAAGAAGAAACTGTTACCAATTTAGATAAATTATCAGATGAAACAAATCGTTCACGAAACGAACTTATAAACATTCTCTTAGATTACGCGATAAAAAATAGTGAAGTAATATAAAAACCAAATAATCTATACTTACTTTAAATCAAAAGAACCAACCTTTTCGGTTGGTTCTTTTTTGTCCAAATTTTAAGAAATTGTAAAGGTATTGGAAAGATACTCCCCTACTGCAATTCGGTATTCGCCGCTTTCCAAGGGCAAATAAAAATAATCATCCAATTTGATTTGGCGTTCCTCGACTTGATGAGGTTCTAAAATTAGTGCAATCGAATTCCATGCGTGATCAGTTTTTGTGCCAACCCGTTTCCACTCTCCATCAACGAGTTTATGAAGTTCGAAACAGTTATCATCGCCCGCAATACTATGTTCTTCAAAACCAACATTTGATATATAGTAATCTATTACCGTGCAATTCTCTTCAAAAGATTCTTTGGTGACAATTTTCAATGTTTTGGATGTTTGAAATTCGCCTTTAAGTTTGTAATATTTGTTTTCCTTTTGACCACAGGAAGATAACAACAAAACCGATAACACAAGAATAAACCCGAGTAATCTATTTTTCATTTATTATTCTCCTTTGCAGTATTTAACGATGCAATCAACATTCTTTTTATTTCTTCGGCAAGTGAAAGTTGTTCATCAAAATTATAATTAATCAAGTTTGTTCTTTTTAAAAGAGTAAGCCAATAAATACTTTCACTTGTTTCTTTAAGTGAAATATGTAATTTAGAAATAAAATCAGCTTTACTGTTGCCATATATAGCTTCGTTTATATTAGCACCAATACTTGTAGCAGAACGAAGTAATTGTTTTGCAATAGTTGTATCTTTTCTTGTTTTAGAAAATTCTTCATAAAACAAAACCATTTGTGTTGCAAAGTCAAGAGATTTTTCAAGTAATGGACTGCTCATTATGTTCACCTCTAAACGAATTATATCATAATTCACTTTTTAAATCAACACTTTGCGAAGCAAAGCACCTTTTCTTTTATCTCTTCTCTCTTATCTTTTATCTGGAAACGGCAATTTTAGAGAAGAGAGAAAAGTGAAAAGAGAATAGTGAAGAAAACAAAAAGAAACGACAACTTATCGATCGATAAATTGTCGTTTCTTTTTGGCCTGCCCGAAGGGATTCGAACCCCCGTTCTTCAGAATCGGAATCTGCTGCGTTATCCAGCTGCGCCACGGGCAGACATATTTCAAGTAATAAGTAAAAGTGAAGAGGTAATAAGTAACTTATTTTAACATCTTACCTCTTCACTATTTAAAACATTTTAATTATTCTTCGTAACCTTTAGGGTTGCCGCTTTGCCAACGCCAAGTATCTTCGCACATTTCTTCAATACCGCGTTTAGCTTCCCAACCAAGCACTGCCTTTGCCTTTTCAGCATTAGCGTAAACTTCATCAGGGTCTCCGGGACGACGGGGGTCAATTACATAAGGAACGTCAATTCCGCTAGCCTTTACGAAAGCGTCACGAAGTTGAAGAACGCTGACACCGTTACCTGTTCCCAAGTTAAATGCTTCACAACCGGTGTTTGCCAAAGCCCAGTCAATAGCCTTAACATGACCGTCAGCCAAGTCAACAACGTGGATATAGTCTCTGACACCTGTACCGTCAACAGTCTTGTAATCGTTACCGAAAACGTGAAGTTTTTCAAGCTTACCAACTGCAACCTGTGCGATATAAGGCATTAAGTTATTGGGGATACCCTTGGGGTCCACACCGATAAGACCGCTCTTATGAGCGCCGATGGGATTAAAGTATCTAAGTAAAGCAATAGACCACTCTTTATCAGCAACATAAAGGTCACGCAAGATTTCTTCAATGAAATATTTTGTTCTGCCATAAGGGTTAATTGCGCCTAAAGGCATACCCTCAACCAAAGGCATTTCGGTTGCAACACCGTAAACAGTAGCCGAAGAAGAAAATACGATTTTCTTAACACCGAACTCATCCATAACTTCTAACAAAGCGATGGTGTTTTTAAGGTTGTTATCATAATACATAATAGGCTCTCTAACCGACTCGCCTACTGCCTTAAGACCTGCAAAATGAATCGCAGCCTCAATTTTATTTTCAGTAAAAATCTTTCTTAAAGCATCTTTACATCTTACATCTTCTTTGTAAAATTTAACGCTTTTACCCGTGATTTTTTCAACTCTTTTTAAAGACTCAGCGCTACTGTTATCAAGATTATCAATAACCACAACATCATAACCTGCATTAAGCATTTCTATACAGGTATGACTTCCTATGTAACCAGCGCCTCCGGTAACTAAAATTGCCATAGTAATACCTCCAAAATTTACTATATTTTATTTTATTATAGACCGCGGAGTTTGTCAAGCCAAACAACTTAAATTGTTATAATGATAGGCATTATCCCTTTTTCGGTAATATCAATTACCGCATAAGAATTAGGGCCGTTCCTTGATCTTGAAACCGAACCGGGATTCACAATATACTTTCCATCTTCATATAATATATTAGCTATATGCGTATGTCCGTAAAGACCGATGGCACACTCGTTTTGTTCCATAGCCTTTAAAAGATGACCGGTGGAATATTTAACATTTAAAGTGTGACCGTGGGTGTAGAAAATTTTAACACCTTCTACCGTTGCAACACCTGTGGTCGGTAAAAAAGAATTAAAATCACAATTGCCCGAAACAGTATAAAAGGTTTTGTCACTATATATAAATTCAAAATCCTCAATATCCCTTGCGCAGTCTCCCAAAAAGAAAACCACTTTTGCATCAGGTTGAGCAGCCAAAATTTTATCAATAACACCTGTTCTGCCGTGAGAATCGGATATTACAACCACACGCATTTTAATCACCTCTTTCATATATTTTACAACAGTTTCATATTATTTACAAGTACATTTAGGAGGAAAGAAAATGAATAACATAGACCCGAAACTACTCGCCACAAAAGACCCCAAAAAACTTATGGAAACCTTATCCGAAAAGGACAA
>JAZOXF010000047.1:0-19535 GCA_045659605.1 Acutalibacteraceae bacterium | reverse complement strand
ATTTCCCTACGGCGGCATTATCCGCATCAGGTTAAAGGTCGAAATCATAAACAGGATTTCCTCTCAGCCCGAGTTTCATCGAGCTCCCTATTGCAAATTGATTATACCACTTAAAATTTCCATAGTCAAGTTTTTATTTATGTGTGTTGAAACTGCAAAGGTTTTATTGTATAATATTTAAGTTAGAGGTGAAATAATGAAAATTGCTTTTTACACATTGGGTTGCAAAGTTAACCAATACGAAACCCAAAGTCTTAGAGAACTTTTTACAAATAAAGGTCACACTGTGGTTTCCCACCGCAGCGATTTTGACTGCATAATTTTAAATTCTTGCACCGTTACCGCCGAAAGCGACCGAAAGGCTCGTCAGCTTTTAAACCGTTTTCGCCGTGAAAATCCCGATGCCCTTATTGTGCTGACAGGATGTATGGCGCAGGTTTTAAAGGATACATCCAACATAAATGCCGATATTATCATGGGCAACACCGACCTCTCTCAAATAGTTGATTTGGTTGAAAAAGGTGAGAAGACCGTTATTATCAACCCCCATGAACGCAAGGCTTGTTTTAACACCCCCACCATTTCGGATTTTGCCGAGCGAACAAGGGCATACCTTAAAATTGAGGACGGTTGCGAACGCTATTGTTCCTACTGTATGATTCCCTATGCCCGAGGTTTTGTTCGTTCCAAACCCATTGAAAATATTAAAGCCGAGGCTTTGAATTTGAGCCTTAAAGGTTTTAAGGAAATTGTTTTGGTTGGAATTAACCTTTCGGCTTACGGCAAGGGGGAAGAAATTAACCTTTGCGATGCTGTTGATGCTGTTTGTGGTACTGCCGGTATTGAAAGGGTCCGTTTGGGCTCATTAGAACCCGACCACATTAGCGATGAAATGCTAATACGCTTTTCACAACAAGAAAAATTTTGCCCACAATTCCATTTGTCACTCCAGTCGGGTAGCGACGGCGTTCTAAAACGCATGAATCGCCACTATGATTCGGCATTTTACGAGGATTTGGTAAACCGAATTCGCAAAATTTTCCCCGACTCCTCCATTTCCACCGACATTATGGTAGGTTTTCCGAAAGAAACCAATGAAGAATTTAAAGAAAGTTTAGAATTTGCCAAAAAAATCGGCTTTGCCAAGACCCACGTTTTTGCCTATTCAAGAAGAGAAGGCACGGTAGCCGACAAAATGGATGGTCAAATTTCAAATGAGATAAAATCCAAAAGAAGCCGTGAAATGATAGAAGCCACCCTTAAAAGCGAGGCTGATTTTATAGGCTCTTTGGTAGGCAAAACGGTTGAAGTTTTGTTCGAGACCGAGGAAAATGGCAAATGGACAGGCTATACCAAAAACTATGCCCATGTTGAAGTTACATCTTCGGATGACCTTGGCGGAAAACTTCGAAATGTTAAGATTTTGTCTTCTGTGGGTGAAACTGCTTTAGGAGAACTTGTATGAGTATTTGTTACATCTTCGGGTCAGCGCTAGGAGACCCTAAAAACTTTGCTCCCACCGAAAATGACTTGGTTATTGCTGCTGATGCAGGATATTTAAAGATTAAAAATCTTGGTTTTACCCCCGATTTAGCCGTGGGCGACTTTGACTCCTTGGGTCAAATCCCCACCGACACCGAAATTATAAAACACCCCGTTAAAAAGGACGATACCGATGCCCTTTTGGCCATTAAAATCGGCATCGAAAAAGGTTTTCGGGAATTTCATTTTTACGGTTGCACGGGAAACCGCTTAGACCACACATTAGGTGCTTTGCAAAACTTGTCTTTTTTAGCCGAGCGTGGTTGCCGTGGATACTTGTTTGGCGAAGATTTCGTTGCCACTGCCATTAAGGATGAAAGTATCGAGTTTTCGGAAGAAAATAAGGGCAACATTTCGGTTTTTGCCGCCACAAGTGAGTGCGAAATTTCCATTGAAGGCTTACTTTATACTTTGGAAAATAAAAAAATCACCTATGATTTTCCCCTTGGTGTCAGCAACGAATTTATAGGCAGGAAAGCTAAAATCACAGCCCACAAAGGCACAGCCATTATAATGGTTATGATTAGTCGAAACAATAATGTTTCGACACAAAATCTTTGATTTTGCAACAAATTTCTTTTGAAATTTGTTCATATCCATTGCAATGAGTGTTGTGCAAAATTGAATTTATAAATTCAATTTTGCCAAATCCACTTGTAAAGTGGATTGTCGAAGCGCTTTTTCGCGTTTCGACAAACTACAATCATTATACTTTACAAAAATTAAAACCACCCAAAAGGGTGGTTTTTTTAATTAGTCAATTTCAACCGAAACTGTCTCATTTTTTCTGTTGGCGGCGGCACGCATTACAACACGAATAGCATTAGCAATTCTGCCTTGCTTACCAATAACACGACCCATATCGCCTTCAGCAACGTGAAGATGGTAAACTGTAACGCCGGCCTCGTTGGGCTCGTCAACAGTTACCTCTACAGCCTCAGGATTTTCAACCAATCCGGAAGCCAAAGATACTAAAAGTTCTTTCATTGTTAAATCCTCTGTAAAAATTAAAGAACGCCGTTCTTCTTGAGTAATGCCTTAACGGTATCAGTAGGTTGAGCACCGTTAGAAATCCACTTTTTAGCCTTCTCGCTGTCAATATTTACGATAGCGGGATCCTTAGTGGGATCGTAGGTACCGATTTCCTCGATGAAACGACCATCTCTGGGGTAACGAGAATCAGCAACAACTACACGGTAGAAAGGAGCACGCTTAGCACCCATTCTGCGAAGTCTGATTTTAACTGCCATTGTTTTTCCACCTCCGTTTGTGAAATTTATAATATATTTAAGATTTTAAACCTTAAAAACCAAAATTACCAAAGCCTCCGGGCATATTCATACCCCTCAGCATTTTCTTTTTGCCGCCCTTGGCATTCATTTGTTTGAACATTTTTTTCATTTGTTCATACTGTTTCATAAGGCGATTTACATCCTCAACCTTAACGCCTGCACCTGCAGCAATTCGTTTGCGGCGAGAAGCATTTATAATGTCAGGTTTGGCTCTTTCCTTTTTGGTCATCGAGGTTATAACAGCCTCAATGCGAAGCAACTGCCTGTCATCAATATCAACATCTCTTAACTGCTTTTCCATACCGGGCATCATTGAAAGAATACTCTTTAAGGAGCCCATTTTTTTAATTTGATGGAACTGGTCTAACAAATCGTTCATATCAAACTTGTTTTCGGCCAAGCGTTTTGCGGTTTCCTCGGCCTTTTTCTCATCAAGCTGAGTTTCCGCTCTCTCAATTAGTGACAACACATCGCCCATACCGAGAATTCTCGAAGCCATGCGGTCGGGGTGGAACTCATCCAACTGGTCAAGTTTTTCGCCCACACCTGCAAACATAATGGGTTTGCCTGTAACTGCTTTAACCGAAAGGGCCGAACCACCACGGGTATCACCGTCAAGTTTGGTCAAAATAATACCGTCAATTTCCAAAATATCATTGAAAGCCTTGGCGATATTAACTGCATCCTGACCTACCATCGAGTCAACAACAAGCAAAATGTTATCAACCTCAACCGTTTGGGTGATACGTTTAAGTTCATCCATAAGTTCGGTGTCAACATGAAGTCGACCGGCAGTATCTATAATAAGGTAATCATGGCCGTAATCTCTCGCAAAGGCCACTGCCTTTTTAACAATTTTCTCAGGCTTTTCGGTACCCATTTCGAAAACGGGAGTATCAACTGCCTTGCCCACAACCTTTAACTGCTCAATAGCGGCAGGACGGTAAATATCACAGGCTGCAAGTAGAGGCCTATGACCCTGAGATTTTAAATATTTTGCAAGTTTTGCCGAGTGGGTTGTTTTACCCGAACCCTGCAAACCACACATCATAATAATTGTGGGAATTTTGTTGGCTGTTTTAAGGCGAGTATGCTCACTGCCCATTAAAGCAGTAAGTTCTTCCTTAACAATTTTAACAACCATTTGTGGGGCTGTAAGACTTTCCATAACATTTGCGCCGATACATTTTTCGGCAACAGCATTGGTAAAATCTTTGGCTACCTTGTAGTTGACATCGGCCTCAAGCAAAGCTAAACGCACTTCGCGCATGGCTGTTTTAACATCCGACTCGGTAAGTTTACCTTTAGAACGCAATTTTTTAAACACGCCTGCCAATTTATCGGATAAATTTTCAAATGCCACTACGTCTCACCCCTTTACAACTTTTCAATTATTTCAAGAATTTCTTTAATAGCCTTTTTGTCGCCCTTTTCAGCAGTTTCGACAAGTTCTTTTAGTCTTAAAAAACTTTCGCAAAAGCCACATTCCTTTTCCCAAGAAAGCATTTTGTTTTCGGCACGGCGGATATTATCGCTGACACCCTGCCTTGTAATGCCCTCATTTTCGGCAATTTCCGAAAGGGAAAGGTCCTCGTTATAATAATGTTCCGTAAGACTTTTTTGCTTTTGACTTAAAAATCTTCCGTAAACATCCAAAAGTGCGGAAAATGCTAAATCTTTTCCCATATAATCTCACCGAGTATGGATTATAACACATCTTTTAACTGCTGTCAAGTTTTTTTCTTTACACTTGTAAGAATAAATATTAACCCTCCTAACGGGTCTAGGGCGTAGCCCTTGTCGTTTAAGGGGGTTAGGGCGACAATAAGAAAAATATTTTATGACCCGAGTTTTGCGGGACGATGTGGGCATCGTCCCCTACAATTTATCCTAAAATAATCCGTAAGTTATATAAAAAAGCATACACCTTTTTCAAGGTGTATGCTATAATTATATAGAATATTATTCTTCGGGCATTTCCCAGTTGTGCCATACGGCTTGAACATCATCGTTTTCTTCAAGCATATCAATAAGTTTTTCCATCTTCTTGATAGATTCCTCATCATCAAGAGCGGACATAGTTTGGGGAATATACTCAACCTCAGCCGAGAGGAATTTATAACCTTGACTCTCTAAACCGTCACGAACCGTTCCTAAATCATTAGGTTCACAGGTAATGCAGAAAACATCGCCGTCAAACTCGAAATCTTCGGCGCCACACTCGAGGGCCGCTTCCATAACGGTATCTTCATCAAGACCCTCTGCCTCAATATTAATAATACCCTTACGGTCAAACATAAACATAACCGAGCCACTTTGACCCAAGTTACCACCACACTTGTCAAAATAGTGGCGCATTTCACCGGCAGTTCTGTTACGGTTATCCGACAAGGTTTCAACCACAACGGCAATGCCGTTAGGACCGTAACCTTCGTAAATTAATTCTTCGTAGTTGTTAGCCTCGCCATCGCCTGCAGCCTTTTTGATGATACGCTCAATATTCTCGTTAGGCACATTATTAGCCTTCGCCTTGGCAATAGCATCCTTTAACTTGCTGTTTTCGTTGGGGTTAGCACCGCCGGTTTTAACGATAACTGCAATCTCTCTACCAATTTTGGTAAAAATTTTGGCTTTGGCAGCATCGGTTTTTTCCTTTTTCTTTTTTATATTGTTCCATTTAGAATGTCCTGACATAAATACAACTTCCTTTCAACCCTAACATATTACCACAAATCTCGGTTTAGTTCAAGTGCCTTTTGGCAGACATTTTCAATATCACTCCAAGAACTGACTGCCCCTGCAAGTCTACGGAGTTCGGCAGCACCCTTTAAACCTTGCATATACCAAGCGGTATGCTTTCTTGCCTCTAAAAATGCACGGTGGTCAGCCTTGTATTCCACCATTCGGCGCACCTGCTCCATTAAAACCTCAAAGCGTTTTTCCAAACTTGGTGGAGCAAAATCTTTATTTTCCATAAAGGCATTAATTTCTTCAAAAACAAAGGGGTTTCCACGGGCAGCACGACCCACCATTACAAAATCACAGCCTGTGGTTTCGTACATAAATTTAGCGCTCTTGCCATCGCAAATATCACCGTTTGCAATAACGGGAATTTTAACTGCCTTAACCGTTTCGGTAATGGTTTTAAAGTCTATCCCTTCGGCATACATTTGCTTTTTTGTTCGGCCGTGGATGGTAATAGCCTTGGCGCCGGCACTTTCGCACATTCTCGCTAGTTCGGGAGAAACCAAACTGTCATCATCCCAACCTGTTCGCATTTTAACCGTATCGGGAATATCCACAGCATCTACCACAGCCTTGACAATTTTCTCAGCCAAGGGTAAATCTTTTAAAAGGGCACTTCCACCACCATTTCCCGAAACCTTTGGGGCAGGACAACCCATATTTATATCAATAAAATCGGGGTTGAACTCAAGCGCCTTTTTGGCAGCTTCGGCCATTGTTTCGGGCTCACGGCCAAAAAGTTGGGAGGCCATTGGGCGCTCCTTGTCCCCACAAAAAAGAAGGGTGTGGGACTTTTTATCCCCAACGCTGATACCCTTGGAACTTGTGAGTTCGCCAACGCTGAACGCCGAGCCGTGTTCTTTACATATTTCTCTCATAGCCCTATCGGCAACACCCGCCATAGGAGCCAGAGCAGCATAACCTTTAATTTCAATATTTCCTATCTTCATAACAAAAAAATTATACCTAAACTCTAATAAAAAGTCAAATAATTATAGCACTTTTTGGAACAATACTCTAAAAGGAGTGATTTTATGTGTAAAACAGAAATTATAAAGGTGGAGGGCTTTGAGCTTTTAGACTCAAGAAGCCGACCTACAGTAGGTGCTAGAGTTACACTTAAGGATTCTAGCATTGGCTTTGCAACCGTACCCTCGGGCGCATCAACAGGTGAGTTTGAGGCTTATGAAAAGCGAGACGGTGGCAGTCGTTACGGCGGCGCAGGTGTTTTAAATGCAGTGGAAAGCGTTAACACTGAAATTGCCAATGCGTTAATTGGCCTTGATGCTTGTAACCAACGCCTTATCGACCAAACTATGATAGAACTTGACGGCACAAAAAACAAATCCCGTTTGGGTGCAAACGCCATTTTGGCAGTGTCTTTAGCCACAGCCAAGGCGGCGGCAGTGTCCCACAATTTGCCACTATACAAATTTTTAGGTGGCGACAACGCAAAAGTAATGCCCCGACCTATGATGAACATCCTAAACGGTGGCGCCCACGCAAGTAACAACATTGATATTCAGGAGTTTATGATAATCCCCGTAAAAACCGAAACCTTTGCCGAGTCCCTTCGTGTTTGCAGTGAAATTTATATGAGTTTGGGCAAACTATTAAAGAGTGAGGGTCTCGCCTCGGGTGTTGGAGATGAGGGCGGTTTCGCTCCCAATCTTGCTTCTGATGAGGAAGCCCTTGACTATATAATGAAGGCTGTCAAAAACGCAGGGTATGATGAAACCCAAATTAAAATTGCCCTTGATATTGCCTCAAGCGAGTGGTATGAAAACGGCAAATACACCCTTCCAAAAAGGCAAAAAACCTTGACTGCCGATGAGCTTATTGTTTACTATGAGGCCCTTTGCGAAAAATACCCAATAATCTCCATTGAAGACGGTGTTGCCGAGGAGGACTGGGAGGCTTGGAAGATACTGACCGCAAAACTGGGAGACCGGCTCCAACTTGTAGGCGATGACCTTTTTGTTACCAATACGAGCCGACTCAGAACAGGAATTGAAAGAAAATGCGGCAACGCAATTTTAATAAAGCCAAACCAAATAGGCACTCTGACTGAGACCCTTGATGTTATAAACTTAGCCCACGAAAACGGATATAAAACAATAATTTCCCACCGTTCGGGGGAAACCGAGGACACCACTATTGCCGATATTTCCGTAGCCGTAAATTCGGGTCAAATCAAGACAGGCGCCCCCTGTCGCAGCGACCGTGTCGCCAAATACAACCGACTTCTCATAATCGAAAAAGAAAGCCTTTGCCGTTAATGGCAAAGGCTTTTAGCTTATTCAATCTTTCAATCCACAATAAAATCCCAAATCATAACGCACACCATCAATGGTAGCAGAAAATTTAAACACATCATGTTCTTTACCGTTTACTGTTACAGTATCATCTGTAGGATTTGGGAATATACAACAATATAAATCACCAAATTTTGTCGAAGCTATTGTCTTATACTGTTCAATATTATTAAACTGCTCGGTAGAATATACTTCATACGTTCTTTGATACCCATACCTCACATGTGTATCCCATAAAGCATAAACATTTATCAAACCATCATCTTTTTTAGCAAGTGCAATTACTACAGACTCTTTATCTGTAAATTTTTCTACATATAATACTTCTTTTACATCACCATCTATGGAAGATAAATATTCAGTATCAATATCCACTGATTTTTGTAAAGACATCCTGTGACTTACAGTTATATAAATAACTATCACAACAATTATAGAAATAATAGTTATGATTTTAGTTTTTTTGCTTTTCATATACTCTCTCCTTGAATATTGATAATATTAATATTGCTATTTTAAGTATAATACATTTTTCTATCCTTCGCAAGAAGCAAAAACGGTTGGCTTTAACACCAACCGTTTTAAATTATTAATCTTTACTGAAATCCTCTAAAATAAGGCCTTCGTTACGCTCAAGGGCCCAGTTAATGTTCCACTCGCTTGTGAATATAAGCAGGTTATTACCCTTAAAGTCCTGAACCCACTTGGTATCTGAGGTGAGGTTAAGTTTCTTTATATCAATATCCTTGTTCTTAACCCAACGAATATAACTATAAGGAAGGTCGTTACGGATAACGTCGACATTGTATTCATTTTTAAGGCGATATTCAAGCACCTCAAACTGAAGGACACCAACAACGCCCACAATTACCCTTTCCATACCTGTTCCGGGGTCGTGAAAAATTTGGATTGCACCCTCTTGGGCGATTTGTTCAACGCCCTTTACAAACTGCTTTCTCTTCAAAGAGTCCTTTTGCTCAATTTGGCAAAAATGCTCGGGAGCAAAGGTGGGAATACCCTCAAAAGTAACCTTTCTTTTAGCAGAACAAACGGTGTCGCCAATGGAATAAATACCGGGATCGAAAACACCGATAATATCACCTGCATAGGCTTCGTTAATAATTTGTCGGTCATCCGCCATCATTTGTTGGGGTTGAGAAAGTCTGACAGGTTTGCCTGCTTGCATATGGAAATAGTCAGCGCCACGCTCAAACTTACCCGAACAAATACGGAAAAATGTTATTCTGTCACGGTGGTTTTTATTCATATTTGCCTGAATTTTAAAGGCAAAGGCTGAAAATGTTTCTTCAAAGGGACTTACCTCCTCATCCCCCGATTTACGAGCCAAGGGAGAGGTGGTCATTTTAAGGAAGTTTTCCAAAAATGGCTCAATACCAAAGTTTGTAAGGGCCGAACCGAAGAAAACAGGGGTAAGTTTTCCACATCTGACCTTTTCAAGGTCAAATTCGAAACTTGCGCCATCCAAAAGTTCAATTTGGTCAACCAATTCTTCCCTTTGATAAGGTCCGATTAACTCATCCAACTTCTCGGTATCGGTAATATCGCACTGGATGGGTTTGATTTTATTTTGACCCTTATGGAACTCATTAAAGGTTAAAATTTCACGCTTTTCTCGGTCAAAAACGCCCTTAAAACTAACGCCACATCCAATAGGCCAGTTAATAGGATAGGTACCGATGCCGAATTCCTTTTCAACCTCGTCCAAAAGTTCAAATGGGTCACGAGCCTCACGGTCGAGTTTGTTGATAAAGGTGAAAATAGGGATATTTCGCATAGCGCAAACCTTAAAAAGTTTACGGGTTTGTGCCTCGATACCCTTTGCAGCGTCAATTACCATAACAACACTGTCGGCTGCCATAAGGGTACGGTAGGTATCTTCCGAGAAGTCTTGGTGTCCCGGAGTATCAAGAATATTAATGCAATAACCCTCATACTCAAACTGCATAACCGAAGATGTAATTGAAATACCTCTTTGTTTTTCAAGTTCCATCCAGTCGCTGACAGCGTGTTTAGCAGTTGCCTTTCCCTTTACCGAACCTGCAGTTTGAATTGCGCCACCGTAAAGCAAAAACTTTTCGGTTAAGGTTGTTTTACCTGCGTCAGGGTGGGAAATTATCGCAAAAGTCCTGCGCCTTTCAATTTCTTTTCTTAGGTCTGCCACTAAAAATTCTCCTCGTAAATAATCTTAAAACTGTCGGGATTATTTGAGCATACCGACAATATAAATTCGTTTTCTTCAAAGGTTTTAATTTCACTGTTTTTCAAAACTTGAGCCTTTGAAATATCCTTTAAGCCTTCCCCCGTTTTTTTAAGGAGGGCTTCTTTTCTTGTCCAAACATAAAAAAAGCTGTCGCTGTCCTTCACAAAGTCTTTTTCCCTCTCTGAGAAAAAACGCTCGGCAATTTTCAGGTTTGCTTCTCTCTTTTTTTCAATATCAACACCAACGGGTGAATCCGCCACTGCCACCGCGATTAGATTTTCACTGTGGGAAATGTTGAAATAAAAATCGGGGTAATCCTCAAAAAAAGGCTTGCCGTTGCTTTCACAGGTAAGCCTTGGTTTTTGACTTATTTTAAGCTGTTTCATTGCCAAAACGCTAACAAAGTCATAAGCAATTTTTGAAACGGCTTTTTTAGTTTTATCCTTTGATTTTAAAAGGTATATGGCGTTTTCCATATTATTTTAAATCCTTAAGTATGGAAAAGTCCCCGGTGCCGCCCTTATTGTCCTCTAAATACTTTAAAAGGGCGGTTTCATCATCGTAAAATGGGGATAATTCCAACATTTCATCGCTCATAAATCCACCATTGAAGGCCGTTTCAAGCATACCCTTTAAGTTATCATAATATCCGTTGACATTAAAAACTGCCATAGGTTTATTGTGGTGACCGAGTTGTCTTAAACACAAGGTTTCAAAATACTCGTCCAAAGTTCCTGGACCACCGGGCATAACGATAAAGGCTTCGGACATATCCTCTAAAAGTTGTTTTCGCTCTCGCATTGTTTCGGTATAGATAAACTCGGTGCATTTATCGTACAAAACACCGTCAACATCGAAAAACTTGGGGGAAATTCCAACAATTTTGCCCCCACCCTTGGTCATACCACGAGCCACCGCTCCCATAAGTCCGTTAGCGCCGCCGCCGAAAACCAAGGTGTGACCTCTTTTTGCCATTTCCACGCCTAAATTTTCCATGGCGGTTATATAGCTCTTGTCAATATTATTGCTTGAAGCTCCGTAAACACAAATATTCATTAAACTTCACCTAAATTTAGATTTTCTCGGTTTAAAACAGCATTTATCAATTTTTCGCCCTCGTAAACAAGTTTAAGGGAGAAAAATGGGATATCCTTTTCCAAAAGTTTTAAGAAAATTTTATCCCCCGCCCACAAAGGCAGATTATAAACCTCGGATTTTTCCACCCATTCCAAATTTCCTTCATCGCACTCTTTCAAATCACCTTCGAAAGAATTACTGTGGAAAAGGTGCATATATTCGGTGCCCCATTCGTTTGAAACAAAGGTAACCAAACCGCGATAACTTAAATTTTTAAGGGTAAGTCCCGTTTCTTCAAAACTTTCCCTAAGGCAGGCATCTTCAGGGGTTTCGCCCTTTTCGAACTTACCACCGATGCCAACCCATTTATCGTGGTTAAGGTCATTTTCCTTTTTGACCCGATGAAGCATTAAATATTTACCCTCTTTTTCAATATAGCAAAGACAGGTATTAATCATTTGTTTCTTCCTCGGTTTCGGGTTGTTCGGGAATTTGACCGTCGATATAGAAGGTATCAAGATTTACATTTTCACGGTCGAAAATATTGTTGTACTGAATTTTCTCGTACTTGTCAAGAATTTCGGAATAAGGAGACTCGTCACTCCACTTATAATAATTTCCATCCTTATCAATATAACCGGCATTGTTAATAACGGGTAAAGTTTCGGCGAGTTTTAAGAGATATTGATTATATTTTGTGAGTTTAACACCTGCAGTATCGAGCACTAAAGAGGAAAGGTAGTTGGAACTGAGTCGCTCAACTGTTTTTTCTTCGATGTCGTAGTTTGCCCAGATATAGAAAGGTGTACAATAACGGCTTTGTTCCTGCTCGGGGGTAAGGTCGGCAATTTTGTTGCCGATAATTTCCTCCACGAACTTGGTCTCAATAGAAGGTTGATGGTCGCCAAACATACAAATAACGGTAGGCTCCTTAACCTTTGAGAAATACTCAATAAGTCCCTTAAAGGCTTCATCGGTATGCTTGATAAGGGATAGATATTTATTTGCCTTGGGGTATGCCTTGGTTGTATTTGTTGCGTAAATTTCCTCAACAAAGTTTGCAGCATCAATGGTATATCCACCGTGGTTTTGCATTGTAACATTAAATGCAAAATAAGGCTTCGATTTATCTCGGTTTTCGAAATCCTTTATAAGCAAATTGTAGTTATACTTATCGCTTACATATTGGCGAAGAAGCATACCACTATTGGGGAAAGTTTGGTCAACCAGTTGTTGCAAATAATCTGGATTACTGCCGTTTGCTCTGAACTCGGCAGTTAAAGTCTCACCCAAAATATCCTCAAGGGCAAAGAAACTATTAAATCCTAAGTTTTTATAAACCTCAGGTCTCTTCCAACCGTCACGATAATAAGGGTGAAGCGCCCAGGAAGAATAACCTTGGGACTCTAATGTCGATACCAAAGAAGCAATATGATTTTTGATATAAAGCATATATGCATTACTGCCCGAAGGTAAGAAAGCAGTTGAATGGCCGGTTAAAAATTCAAACTCGGTATTAGAAGTACCTGCGCCGATAACCGGAACATAAAGATTACCCCGAACGGTATTTTCGGTCAAACTTTCCAAATAAGGCATAAATGCAGCATTGGTTTGCAAATCACCCAAAACCCTCAAATCAGATAAGGTTTCGTTCATAATGCAAATAATATTTGGAGTCTTCTCGACAGGTTCCTTTTCGGTGTCCTTATCAATTGTTTGGTCAACATCGTTGCCAACAGAATTGGGGTCATATTCATTGGGTTCGGACATATACAAATATTTTGTATTAGAGAAGAAACTAAAAACAAAACCATAGTTTTTGTAACCTCTTGTTTGATTCCAGAAGTCGGGTTTAACGCCCATTTTTGCAAAAACACTTGTAGCGAAGAAAAGTGTTAAAAGCACGATGCTAAAAGTAGAAGTAAAGGTTCTGGAAATAATCTTGGTTATAATATTGAATTTAGGCGTTTTTGTTTTAAATGCTATAGTCATAATAAATAGAAAGACAAAGGTGCCCATTATGACCTTATAATTTGGAACAAAATTATATGTGCTGGCAACACCTGCCGCGGTAGTAACGCTTAAAAAGTCCATAGGAATAAAGGGAGTGCCTCTGAAGTCCATAATATAACTATGGGCTAAAGCAAAACCGTAAAGTATAGGCGGAACAACGATATAAGATACCTTTAAACTTCCGGTTAATGCAAAGAAGATAAAATACATTATAAGTATTACCAAATAGTTGCCCCAAAAGCCTAGATAAGTCATATCGTAAATAAATATATTATTTAAGGCTTCGGTCATTGTTATAGTTACAATAGGCATTAAAAACAGAAATACCAAATGCCAAATTTTATCAATTAAATCATTTTTAATTCTAACTGTAAAGGCAATATTTAAACCGATTATAAAGGGACAAGCAAGAGCAACGGCCAAAAGGGTCCATTTTCTTGCAGTTTCCATTGAAGTAAAGGTATTTACACTTAGTGCAACCCAAACAAGGGTTATAAAAAGGAAAATAACACCTGTGATTTTACTCTTTTTAGATGAAGTTATCTCAAAGGTTTTCTTGAAGAAATCAACAACCTGGTCCCTGACTATAGGAGCCTTCTCCTTAACAACGGGAACCATATCCTTCACAAATTTTACTATTATATTTTTAAGTGCAACAGCTTTTTCTTTTACCTTATTTAAAAAAGCCATTTCGTCACTCTCCTTTAAACGGCATTATCCAGTATGTATTTTACCACAAATAACCTGAATTTTCAATAAAAACATAAAACCTTTAAAGAAACTTCATAATTTAGAAAAAAAAACAAACCCCCACACAAGTGGGGGTTGAATTTAAGGATTAATTATTTTGCCATTGCAGCAACTTCAGCAGCGAAGTCGTCAACACGCTTTTCAATGCCCTCACCCTTTTCGAAACGAACGAAAGAGGTAAGAGTAATGTTAGCGCCAAGGTCCTTAGCAGTGTTAGCAATGTACTTACCAACGGTCAAATCACCATCGATAACATATTGTTGCTCAACAAGGCAGTTTTCCTTGTAGTATTTTCCGATTTTACCTTCAACGATTTTAGCAAGAACCATCTCAGGCTTGTTAGCCATTTTGGGGTCTTCCTTCATTTGAGCGATAAGGATTTCCTTTTCCTTATCTAAAACTTCTGCAGGAACAGAAGCCTCGTCAAGGTAAGCAGGGTTCATAGCAGCAACTTGCATTGCAACGTTTTTACCCATAGCAATAAGGTCTGCATTATCAGCAGCTAAATCGGTGTCAAAGTTTACAAGAACGCCGATTTTACCGCCGGCGTGAACGTAGGAAACAACCTTTCCTTCCATTCTTGCAAATCTGCGGATTTTAATGTTCTCGCGAATAGCAAGGAACAACTCTTGAACCTTAGCCTCAACGGTCATACCGTCTTTCTCGCAAGCAAGTAAAGCATCAACGTCAGCAGGATTTTGCTCAGCAACAACCTCAGCAACCTCAGCAGCCAAAGCCTTGAAGCCATCTCCGTTAGCAACGAAGTCGGTTTCGCTGTTTAATTCTACAACAACGCCAACACCATCTTTAGTGTAAGCACAAACTGTACCTTCAGCAGCAATTCTGCCAGCCTTCTTAGCTTGAGAAGCTAAGCCCTTTTCACGAAGGTAATCGGTAGCAGCGTCCATATCACCGTTTGTTTCGGTAAGAGCCTTTTTACAGTCCATCATACCGCAACCGGTTTTCTCTCTTAAAGCCTGAACATCTTTAGCAGTAAAAGCCATTTTAGTTTCCTCCGTAAATTTAATTATTCAGCAGCTTCTTCAGCTACTTCTTCTGCTTCTTCAGCAGCGGCGCCCATTTCGGTGCCTTGTCTTCCCTCGATTACAGCAGCAGCCATAGTCTCAGCAATAAGTTTTACAGCACGGATAGCGTCATCATTACCGGGGATAACAGCATCGATTTCGTCAGGGTCACAGTTGGTATCAACGATAGCGATAATCGGGATACCGAGTTTCTTAGCCTCAGCAACAGCGATTCTCTCTTTGCGAGGGTCAACGATAAACATAGCGGCAGGAGTCTTTTTCATCTCTTGGATACCGCCTAAGAACTTCTCAAGTTTCTCGATTTCAAGGTTAAGTTTGATAACTTCCTTCTTGGGGAGAAGCTCGAATGTTCCGTCGTCACGCATTGCGCGAAGTTGATTTAAACGAGCAATACGGGTTTTGATGGTTGTGAAGTTTGTGAGCATACCGCCAAGCCAACGAGCGTTAACATAGGGCATACCGCAATGCTCAGCTTCCTCTTTAATAGAGTCTTGAGCTTGTTTCTTGGTACCTACGAAGAGAATGTCTCCGCCTTCAGCTGCGATGTCGCGAACGAACATGTAAGCGTCGTTAAGTTTCTTAACGGTTTTTTGAAGGTCGATAATGTAAATACCGTTTCTTTCTGTGAAAATGTACTCAGCCATTTTCGGGTTCCAACGTCTTGTCTGGTGTCCAAAATGAACGCCGGCTTCAAGAAGTTGTTTCATTGATACTACTGCCATTTCTTTTTCCTCCTAAGAATTTTCCTCCATCTTGCCCGTTCGAAAACACCCGACAGCTTGGGTGACAGCCAAAAGCCGTTAAAGAGCAAAATGTGTGTTATTTATTTGCTAATTTCCATTAGCCGATATAGTATATCACAACTGTTATCAAAATGCAAGTATTTTTTTATAGTCTCCAATTTCTTGACTTTAGCGCTTTTATGTGTTAAACTGAGAAAGTATCTAAAGGAGGATTTTTTTATGGCAAAAATGGACTTTACCGCCGATTTTTACGATGCAATTTTAACCCTTAAAACCCGTGAGGAACTGGAAAAATTCTTTGCGGATGCCTGTACCCCCAAAGAAATTAATACAATAGCCCAACGCTTTGTCGTTGCAAAATTGTTAAATGATAAAAAAGTTTACAACGAAATAATCGAAGCAACCGGCGCATCTACCGCTACCATCAGCCGTGTTTCCCGTGCCATTAACGAAGGTTTTCAAACCGCTTTCGGGAGACTTAAATAATGTCATATAACGATTTCGCCTATGTTTACGATGGGCTGATGAGCGATGTTGATTACCCGTCACGCACCAAATATCTTTTGAAACTTTTCAAAAAGTTTGACCGAAAACCCACTTTATTATTAGATGTTGCCTGCGGCACAGGCGGATTTTCCCTTGAATTTGCCAAAAAGGGCGTCGAGGTTATCGGAACCGATATGTCGGAAGATATGCTTGCCATTGCAAGGGAGAAAACTGCCGAAGAGGGGCTTGATATTCTCTATCTTTGCCAAAGCGCGGAAGAGCTTGACCTTTACGGCACGGTGGACGGCGCAGTTTGTTGTATGGACAGCATCAACCACATAACCGACCCCAAAACTCTAAAAACTGCTTTCGAAAAAATTTCCCTTTTCTTGGAACCCGAGCGTCTTTTTATTTTTGATGTCAACACATTATATAAACAAGAAAAAATCCTCGCCAACAATACCTTTGTTTTAGACGAGGAAGATGTTTACTGTGTTTGGCAAAATGAATTTGACCCTGAACATAAAATAACTAATATTTCATTGGACTTTTTTACAAAAGAAGATGATATATATGTGCGAAGCGGCGAGGAATTCAGCGAAAAGGCATATACAAATGAGGAACTTGGAGTTCTTTTGCAAAACGCAGGTTTTAAAATTGAAGCAATTTTCGGCGATATGAGTGAAACGCCTCCTGCTGATACCGAGGAAAGAATCTTCTACATTTGCAGAAAACTTTAAACCTCAACCGGTTTTAAAAAACGGCGATAATCCTCTTTAAAACTTTTATAATATTTACGGCCGGGATGTATTTCCTTGCCGTTTTTTAATTTTATACTTTCGGTGCTGTAACGGCTTATATGGCTTAAATTAACCACAAAAGCGCGGTTGGTTTTGCAAAAATGATTCTTAGGCAAACATTCAAAAACCTGCGCCATAGTTTTATGACAGCAAATAGTTTCCTCAAAAAGATGTATGTAACAATATTTATTATAGGCTTCCAAATAATAGATGTTTTCAGTGCTGACACAAACCACATCGTTTCCATCCTTTATCCACAAAGGATAATTATCACCCTTTTGAGCAAAAAACTCCATTAAAATAGGACATATCCTTTTTTTCCATTCAGCCTTTAAAAGAAAACCGTAAGGACTGACCTTGAATGCATCTAAAATAAAATCCATACAATCACTTATGAATATAATGGGTGTATTCATTCCTTTATTTCTAAAGGTCATTGCCGTTTCCAACCCATTTATATCCTTTAAATGATATCCCAAAAATATTAAATGATAATTATATTCGGATTTCAAAATTTCTTCTCCGCAAACAAAACTTTCCACTACAATTTCAAATCGATTTTTTTCGGCATAACGGTAGATTTCTTTTTTTAATTGTAATAAAAAAATTTCATCCGCATCGCAAACCGCTATTCTCATTTTAAAACCGCATGTAATAATTAAAAATATTATTTGTTACCATTATACCTCTCCATCATAAACAATCTGCTTTTTACAGTAGATTGTTTATTTTTTTGCTATGATTATACGATAATATCCAAATAATGTCAATACTTAAACTAAAATTATGTATTTTTTGCTTTTTGCTCCCTGTTTTTTACCTTTTACTCCATTTTTTTACAAAATTCTTTCTTTTTTGCAAATATGTTGTTTACAAAGAAAGATTTGGAAAAATTTGGGGTTTACAAACCGCGGATTTTCCTCTTTCTACTATTTAAAAAAATGAAAGTTGGAAAATTATGGAAAACAGTTGCTTGTTAGCCCTATTAGGGCAATTTAAAAAAGGAGATATGGGGGTTTTCCCCGTGATTTTCTCGGAATTTGAGGGTCTTATAAATCACTACAAAGAAAAAAGCGATGCCGAAGACACCGCCGAATAACTTTCGGTATTTCTTTTAGAACTTTTATACAAGCTAGACCTTTCCCCCTTTATGGGAGTATGCGGCGACGGGCTTTCAAGATATATTGCCGTTTCATTGCGAAACAAATACATCGCCTATTCCACCCAAAACACAAATTACAAAAAATCAAAATTTTTAAACGAAACCGATGATACTTACTACGCCGAAGATTTTTTAAAGCGCACCTATTTAAAGGAGGCTTTTAAATTTTTAACCCTAAAACAAAAGGCGGTTATTTCTCTTAAATACATATATAATTACAGTGACAGTGAAATTTCCACAAAATTAAATATCAGCCGTCAAGCCGTTAATCGCATAAAAAACCGAGCAATAGAAGTCTTGAGGGGGTATTTATTATGACTGAAATTACAATTTATAGGGTAAGAAAAAGTTTTACTGACATAAAATCCCAAAAGGGCGCTTTTTTTCTTTTTGAGGTGGCAGTCAAAACCGCCCAAAAACACAAACTTAATGTTTACGATAACGAAGGTAATCTTTTATACAAGCACGCAAAATAAAAAAAGACCGCAAAAGCGGTCTTTTAATATGTAAAAATATTAGTAAGCGATACCTTGAGCGATCATTGCTTCGGCAACCTTTTCGAAACCTGCAATGTTAGCGCCTGCAACAAGGTCTCCATCCATGCCGTATTTAGCTGCAGCATCATAGGAGTTCTTAACAATGTTAGCCATAATTTGATAAAGTTTAGCGTCAACTTCTTCAGCAGTCCAGCTGTATCTCATAGAGTTTTGGCTCATTTCGAGACCGGAAACAGCAACACCGCCGGCATTAACAGCCTTAGAAGGAGCAACGGGGATACCGCTGTTTCTGAGGTAGGACATAGCCTCTTCGGTGGTAGGCATGTTAGCAACCTCAACATAATATTTAACGCCGTTTGCAACTATGTTCTTAGCATCTTCAATGCCAACTTCGTTTTGAGTAGCGCAAGGCATTACGATATCAACCTTAGTGTTCCAAGGACGTTGACCGGGGAAGTACTCTACACCGAACTTATCAGCATAGTCCTTAACCATATCGTGACCGGAAGCACGCATCTCAAGTAAGTAGTTAATCTTTTCATCGGTATTAATACCGTCTTTATCGTAAACATACCCGTCAGGACCGGAAATTGTTACAACCTTACCGCCAAGTTCGGTAAGCTTCTTAACAGTACCCCAAGCAACATTACCGAAACCGGAAACTGCGAAGGTTTTACCCTTAATGTCTTCGCCGAAGTGCTTAAGCATTTCTTCTACATAGTAAACTGCACCAAAACCTGTAGCCTCAGGACGA
The DNA here is from genome assembly GCA_045659605.1 of Acutalibacteraceae bacterium. GTDB lineage: Bacteria > Bacillota > Clostridia > Oscillospirales > Acutalibacteraceae > UBA737. The sequence goes on along the minus strand of JAZOXF010000047.1, from coordinate 92 downwards.
ATAAGTGAACCGCCGTATGAACGGCCCTTACCGGTAAGAACACCTCTAAACTCCTTACGAAGACACTTGTTAGATCCATAAAGGTGGCCCAC
>JAZOXF010000046.1:0-4848 GCA_045659605.1 Acutalibacteraceae bacterium | reverse complement strand
TTGGTTGCTGATATTCATTTTGATTACAAATTGGCTATTGATAGCGTTTTAGCAGGTGTCGACAAGGTTAGAATTAACCCCGGTAATATCGGCGATGATGAAAAGGTAAGACTTGTGGCAAATGCTTGTAAAAACGCAGGTGTTCCCATCAGAATTGGTGTAAATTCAGGCTCACTTGAAAAGAACATCTTGGCTAAATACGGCGGTGTTACCCCCGAGGCTTTGGTGGAAAGCGGTCTTTATCACATTTCCCTTTTGGAGAAGTTTGATTTTAGTGATATTGTTTTATCCCTTAAATCCTCCGACCCTCAAATTATGTATAAGGCTTATGAGTTGGCGGCAGAAAAATGCCCATACCCATTGCATTTAGGTGTAACCGAGGCGGGAACTGAAAATATGGGTGTAATAAAATCCTCTGCCGCAATGGGCGGTTTGTTACTTAGAGGGATTGGCGACACAATCCGTATTTCCTTGACTGACGACCCCGTAAAAGAGGTTGAGGCAGGAATTAAATTACTAAAAGCCTTGTCTATTCGTAAGGGTGGTATTAAATTTGTTTCTTGCCCCACTTGCGGAAGAACAAAAATTGATTTAATAGGAATTGCCAAAGCGGCAGAAGAACGCCTTGAAAATGTTAATAAGGACATAACCGTTGCAATAATGGGTTGTGTTGTAAACGGACCCGGTGAGGCTTCGTCGGCAGATATTGGAATTGCCGGCGGAGACGGTTGCGGTGTGCTTTTCAAAAAAGGCGAGATATTTAAGAAACTTAATGAAAATGAACTTTTAAATGCGTTGTGTGAAGAAATAGAAAAGATGTAATGGAGTTGTAAAAGATGTCAAAACCCAGTTACAGTGATATTTTCGGTAAATTCCCAGAAGCGGACATCGGAAATTTAATCGACAGCTGTACAGTAGTTAAATGTGCATTAAATATTGAAGATAGAACCATAGATTTAAATTTAGAGGCTAAGGAATATATTTCTTTGGCTATCAGAAGACAGGTAGTAACCTACATAAAATCAACCTTGCAATTAAAGGATTGTAAGGTTAGTTTCACTTTCACCGATGATGCTTTTTGCTTACAAGCATTAATGGATGTATCCGAAGAAATCAGATATAAAAATACCTTAATTAACGGATATTTAAACGGTGCGGATTATATTGTAGATGGAAATAACGTTAAAATCTCATTAAAACATGGTGGTTTTAAGAAAATTGAGGAAAGTGGATTTGAAAAGTTGTTTAAACTTCGTGTTAAAGAACTTTTTGGAAGGAATGTTATTCTTACTTTTGACGGCCAACTTGAAGATGTGGAAATGCCACTTCCCGAACCTCCAAAACCGGCACCTCAACCTGCGCCCAAAAAAGAGGTTGTGAAGGAGACTAAAATCTCCTTTGAAAAGAGAAATGAAAAACCTCAAAATGGTATAGTTTATTTGGATGACCCAAAACTTTTTTATGGCAGAAGAATTGACAACAACACTAAACCTATGATTGAGGTTAGTGACGAGGATACCGAAATTGTTTGTTGGGGCGAGGTTTTTGATACCGACAGCCGAACAATCAATACTAAGCGTGGAGAAGCAGTTATTTTTAATTTTTCCTTTAGCGATTATACTAACTCCTTGACTGCTTCTATGTTTATGGACCCCAAAAGAATGGGGGATATTGCGCCCATAAAAAAGGGTAGTTTCATTTTGGTTAACGGTGGTTATGAGTTTGATAATTACAAAAAAGAGTTTATTGTAAAACCCCGTTCAATCGCTTTACTTCAAAAATATACCGAGACCGATGATTACGAAGGTCTTAAGAGGGTTGAACTCCATTGCCATACCAATATGTCTTCAAAGGATGCCGTAAGTTCGGCTGAAGATATTATTAATCAGGCTTACAAATGGGGTCACAAGGCTGTTGCCATTACCGACCACGGCGTTGTTCAAGCCTATCCTGCCGCAGCAGGCGCTGTTAAGGGTATTCGCAAATCGGGTGGAGATTTCAAGGTAATTTACGGTGTTGAAGCCTATTTTGTGGATGATAGTGTTCACAAGGTTGACGGCTTGGGCGCTAAAGAACTTTCAAAACTTCGCCACCACCAAATTATCTTGGTTAAAAATCTTACAGGTCTTAAGAACCTTTATAAATTGGTTTCCGAGGCCCATTTGAAAGATTTTAAGGGCAAACCTTTAACCCTTCGCTCAAAACTCGAAGAGTTGCGTGAAGGTTTGATTATCGGCTCCGCTTGTGAACAAGGTGATCTTTACCAAGCAATTATTGAAGAAAAGCCTCACGAGGAACTTGTTAGAATTGCTTCATTCTACGATTATTTGGAAATTCAGCCCCTTGGCAATAACCAGTTTATGGTTAGAGAGTCTTCGGCACCTGACAGAACCGACAAGAAAACAGGAGCAGTTATACCAAATAAATTCCGTAAGGTTAAAAGTCTTGATGTTATTAAGGACTTTAATCGCAAGGTTGTAGAGTTGGCTGATGAGCTCGGCAAACCTGTTGTGGCTACGGGTGATGTTCACTTCCTTAAAAAGAGCGATGATATAATCCGTAAAATCTTAATGGCGGGTCAGGGTTTTGATGATTTTGATAATCAAGCGCCTTTGTACCTTAAAACAACTGCCGAAATGCTTGAAGATTTTTCATATTTTGGCGACCGTGCAAAAGAATTTGTTATTGATAACCCTAATAAAATTGCCGATATGGTGGATGGGGATGTTATCCCCGTGCCCGATGGAAACTTCCCACCTGTAATTGAGGGTTCGGATGATTTATTAAGGGATATTTGTTGGGATAATGCCCATAAGCGCTACGGCGAAAATGTGCCCGAAATTGTTGAAAAGCGACTTGAAAAGGAACTTAACTCAATTATCAATAACGGCTTCTCCATAATGTATATTTCGGCTCAAAAGTTGGTGGCTTACAGCGAGGAACACGGCTATTTGGTTGGTTCCCGTGGATCGGTTGGTTCTTCCTTTGTTGCAACAATGGCAGGAATTTCCGAGGTTAATCCCTTGGCGCCACATTATGTTTGCCCCAAGTGTTGTTACAGTGAATTTTTCAACGACGGTAGTGTTGGTTCAGGCTTTGACTTGCCCGAAAAGAAGTGTCCTGTTTGTGGTGAAATGCTTGACCGCGACGGCCACGATATTCCTTTCGAAACCTTCTTAGGGTTCAAGGGTGACAAGGTTCCTGATATAGACCTTAACTTCTCCAATGAATTCCAAACCGAGGTTCAAAAGTATACCGAAAGTTTATTCGGTAGCGAAAACGTGTTTAAGGCAGGAACCATTACAACCATTGCCGAGAAAACCGCTTTCGGTTTTGCTAAGGCTTATGCCGAGAAAAAGGGTATAACACTCAGCTCCGCCGAGCTTAACCGATTGGCAAAGCTGGTGGAAAAGGCAAAGATCAAGCAAACAACAGGTCAGCACCCTGCAGGTATGATTGTTGTGCCAAGGGATAAGGAAATTTACGATTTTTGCCCTGTGCAACACCCTGCCGATGATGTTAATTCCGATGTTGTAACAACCCACTTCGACTTCCATTCTATTCACGATACCATTTTGAAATTGGACGAACTGGGTCACGTTATTCCGACTACATATAAGTACTTGGAAGAGTATTCGGGAATACCTGTAAGCAAGGTTTCCATGAGTGACCCAAAAGTTTATAGTTTGTTCACTTCCACCGAGGCTTTGGGGGTTACTCCCGAGGATATTGAGTCCCAAACCGGAACCTACTGTATCCCTGAGTTTGGAACATCCTTTGTTCGAGGAATGCTTGCTGACTGTAAACCCAAGAACTTCTCCGACCTTTTGCAAATTTCGGGTCTTTCCCACGGTACCGACGTTTACCTTGGTAACGCGAAAGATTTGATTGATAACGGTACCTGTACCATTTCAGAGGTTATCGGTACCCGTGATAATATCATGGTATATCTAATCCACCAGGGTATGGAAGAGGGCAGAGCCTTCAAGATTACCGAGACCGTTCGTAAAGGTTTGGTTGCTAAAGGTAAGGTTTCCAAGGAAGACTGGGAGGCAATGGAGGAAGATATGCGCAAGGTTGGTGTGCCCGAGTGGTATATCGGCAGTTGCTATAAGATTAAGTATATGTTCCCCAAAGCCCACGCTGCAGCCTATGTTACTGCTGCTATAAGGGTTGCTTGGTACAAGGTTTACAGACCTCTCGAATTCTACTGTGCGTACTTCACAGCCCGACCTGAAGATGTTGATGTTCCCGTGCTTATGGGTGGTAGAACTGCTGTCCAAAAATATCTTAGAGATATTAAGGCAAAGGGCAAGGAGGCCACCAAAAAGGAACTTGATGTATATGAAAATATGCTCATTTTCAACGAGATGATGGCAAGAGGAATTGAAGTTTTGCCTATTGATATAAGAAAGTCCCACGCTATGAAATATGTGCCCGAAGACGGCAAAATGCGTTTGCCTTTCGGTGCTTTGGGTGGCGTTGGTGAAAAGGCGGCTTACTCCATTTACGAGGCGGCTCAAAAAGGAAACTTTGTTTCTAAGGAAGATTTCCAAATTGAAGCAGGTGTTTCCAAAACTATCATTCAAAATCTTGCCGATTTGGGCGCTTTGAATGACCTTCCCGATACAAACCAAATGTCCATGTTTTAGTTGACAAGAGGTAAAATTCGGTGTAAAATACAAAGGCTGACAGTTTTCTGTCAGCCTTAAATATTTGCCCGTATAGTTCAACGGATAGAATAAGGTCCTCCTAAGACTTAGATGCAGGTTCGATTCCTACTGGGGGTGCCAAAGATGGGCAATCATCTTTTGATGATTGTCCATCTTTTTGTTTTATAATCAAAGG
>JAZOXF010000045.1:0-2867 GCA_045659605.1 Acutalibacteraceae bacterium | reverse complement strand
AGTGTCATCTCACCCGATGCACCGATAGAAAGTGGGAAACCGTAAGTCGGCTCTAGGTACTGAACACGAGAGTCGGTGCCCCATTTAATATTCATTTGTTCGGTCTTATTGATAAAATAAACTTCACAGTGGAAAGGTGTTTCGCCGCCGGTGGGAATATTGATAAATTTTCTGAGTAGCGGGATGTTTTGAGTTTCAAGTGTGTGCCGTCCAGGGCCGAACAAATCAAGCGCTTGACCATTCATAAAGAATATGGCTTCTTGACTTTCGTGAACAATAAGTTGAGTTAGGCTATTAAAATCCTCGCAAGGATGTTTCCAAACAAATGTGGCATTATCGCCTTCGTATTTTATTATGTCAGCTATTTTTGACACAGCAATTCCTCCGTAACACGAATAACGGTCAGTTATATATCACTGATTATACATCTTTCGACAGGATATGTCAACTGAAATTAGTGATAAATAACTAACAAAGTTTTTTGTAGTGATATATCATTTATATATAGAAATACTAACGATGTAGGTGATATGTATGGGTATTTACGAATTTACAGTAAACAGAATTTATGAACTTTGCCGTGAGCGCAAGATTACGCCGAATGCTTTGAGTTATATGTGCGGGGTTTCCCAATCAACCATTAAAAGCATTTTAAATGGTGAGAGTAAAAATCCCGGTATCGTAACCCTTAAAAAGATTTGCGATGGGCTTGAGATTACTGTAATGGAATTTTTTGATACTCCCAAATATAAAAATCTCGAACAAGAACTTAAGTAATGAACTCTTTTGAGGCTTTTGCACCTAATTTACAGGCATTAAAAAAAGCGTCCTTAACCTCTAAAAAGTGTATTTGGGATGTGAGTTCAAACAGTTCTTCAAAGCAGGACGTTTGTTCTTCGTTTAATTGGTTTCTGAGTTCTTTTTCTTTTTCTAATGTACGTTTTGCAAGAGCAGAATAGTCTGGTTTTAAAGCTATGCTTTGATTTGCAAGGTAGTCCGAAAATAATTTATTTATGATGTTTTCCATTTGTATGCCTCCGTTCTTTTTTAAGGTTAAGACATTAACTTCTAAAAGTCTTATGCTGTCAGCACAAACTCAAAACAACTCCTTTGCCTTTTGATAACACTTTGTTATTCGTCAGCAAAGGAGTTGTTTGTTTTGGTTTTTCACTTGGTTGTAGTAAATACTATTCCTCAACCCTTGTGAATTCTAATGACATATCTGCGCCCGTGAGAGTTACATCGCCATCAAGCTTTAAGGTGTCGCCCTTTAAAGAATAAGTTAGTTCCTCTGTTTTTTCACCTAACATACCAGACACATTAACGGTGATTTTGTCTCCATCGATTTCATATGTACCATCATAGTTGAGTGTACCGTTTATAGAAACCGAAAGGCTGTTATCCTCTTTAAATTCGTAGGTATTTCCACCAAACGCCCACTTTCCGACAACGCTATCGCTACCTCCGCACGCACAAAGCGAAACAGTCATTACCAATGCCAGTGCCACTGCTAAAATTTTTTTCATAACCATCCTCCTTTCTTTTATTTTTAACCCATAAATGGTTAAAAACATTTTACCAGTGAAAACCTCAAGAATCTTATGCTGTCAGCATACTCGCAAGAAAAATGCCGTGTTTTGTCGCAAGTTGACAAAGCACGGCTTGTTTATTATAATAATTACAGTTTGGAAATGTGGTGAAAAAAATGATTAAAGATACGACAAAAATTGTAGAAGAACTTGGACTTAGCCCCGATTTCAAGACCTTTTATAGTGAAAATAAGGATTATATGGTAAAAGAAGATCTATCTACCCTTTTAGACCAACTTATCAAAAAATATAATCTTAAAAAATCACAGGTTATTCGTGGGGCAGAAATGAGCGAGGTTTACGCATATCAGATTTTTTCAGGGCTTAGGGTACCTGAACGCAAAAAACTTTTATGTCTGGCTATTGCGATGAGACTAACCTTGGATGAGGTTCAAACCTTGTTAAAATGCGCCGGTTATTCAACCCTTTATGTAAAACTGCCTTTTGACAGCGTCATTTTATACGGCATTTGCAAAAAACTCTCGGTTGTGGAAATCAATGAAATCCTTTATGAATACGGTTTGGAAACTTTGGGGTAATAAAAATGAAGAAATGTCCTAAATGCAAGGCAGCAATTCAAGAAGAAGCTCGCTTTTGCCTTTATTGTATGACCTCGTTTGAGGAAAAACAAACTATTGAAACTCCAAAAGAAAATAATAGACGGTGGATATATGTAATAGCCACCGTTTTTGTGCTTGTTCTTATTGTATTAAGTGTCTTCTTTTTTGCACAAAAGGACAACCCGACAAATGGAGAAAATGATACATCTTCAAGCTCATCTATTAGTATTGATTTAAATGTCGCAGGAGACAACGAAAGCACCACATCAACAGAACAGCAAAACGGCGAGTCTGAAGGCAATGAAACATCTACTCCGGCAAGCAATAGCCAAACACAAACCAACTCAAAAAACGAGAATGATACAGCCAAAAAGCCGTCTAACAGCACAATAACCAATAATACAACTCCAAGCAGCAATTCACAAAATAGTACCACCTCAAATAATACAACAAACAACTCATCCTCCGGTACGACCACAAATAATTCTACACCAAGCACCTCAACTTCCACCAATAATACAAATCCAAGCAGCAGCTCACAAAATAGCAACACTTCAAACAATACGACTGAAAACAGTTCTTCTTCCGGCACGACCACACCCGATCCTACACCCGGTACCTCAACTTCCGCCAACAATACAACGAACGATGTTACAAATAGTACTCCGGCTGAAACACAGCCGAAATACAATTATGTTACGGCAACCATTGAAAATAC
>JAZOXF010000044.1:0-12628 GCA_045659605.1 Acutalibacteraceae bacterium | reverse complement strand
ATTTATGTAATAAAGGATGGTGGGGTATAGGCGTTTAATTAAAATGCCTAACGGTTCAAAGTCGCCACCACATATAAGAGAAACAATTGCTTCATCGGTTAAATTTTCGTAATTTTTTACAATTTTTTCTCCCATTTTTACCTCATTTAGTGCCAAATGACAATTATATTTATTATATTACATTAATACTGGTTAAAAGTCAAGTATATAAAATCACCAAAAATATGTATCAAACTTGCAACAAGATGTTTAAAAACAAAGGTTGTTTACAGGTACTTTTTTACAGTTTTTTCCAGTACGTTTTTTAGCGGTGCAAAAAGCAAAATTGCAATAAAAAAATTACCTGCGCAGTGTAATAAATCATACACAAAACCTTGAATTATATAGGCTATTCCACCAGCAAATCCTCCTGTTATAAAATAGGGAATTGAGCAAAAAGTACCGAAAAGCAAACCGAATATTGCTGATAAAAGGGCAAAAAACAACGGGTTTTCAACCTTTTTTGTCAATAAAACTGCAAGACACAATATGGTCCATACATAAAGATAGTTTATAGACCAAATATGAAGCCCGTATGTGAAGAGTTCACAAATAACAAAAATATAAACCGAGCAAAGCGCCTTTACCCCAAAGACGCTTGTTGCAATTATAATTAAAAGAGAAACGGTTTCTATGTTCGGAAGAGGAGCTAAAATTACCTGTGTCACATACATTAAAACCCCTAAAAGTGTTAAAATGAGAATTTCAAATAATTTAGCTCGGCGTGTTTGTGAGTTCATAGTTTTCTCCGTCTGTTACGGGTTGGTCATTAATGCCAACACTTGCCATTTCTCCGTTTACAGTAAGGCACCACCAAGAACCGTCTAAGGTGTAGTCGGCTCGTTCTCCGGCAATTACGGTGTACATTCCGTCGGTAGATTTTTCATCGATGATTTTTTCTTCGAGTAAGGCATCGGCCAAATATTCGGCATCGGTTTTGAATTTATATTCTTTTTCCGATTTATCGGCAAAAACAACCGTAACGCCGATTTCCTTTGAGCCTTCTTGCACTTTTGGTCGGTTTAAAATAAATATTGTTGAAAATGTGGCAATAAGTATTATTAAACCTGCGACCATTCCTAAAATTAACTTCTTGTTTTTCATAAAAAAACTCCTTTGTATTGTACTAAAACATAGGCCAATACAAAGGAGAAAATGTAAAATAGCCACAGCGCCCACAATACGGTAAGCGTTGCGTTTTTTTGTACACTGTCAATTACTCGTGACATCCTTGTACTGACAGTCTAAGGCGAGTATTCCGACTTATATATGCAAGCCTTGGGGTAATAGGCTTTTGGTTTTTCGCCTTCCCACCAAAAGGCAGTGACATAATGAAAAACCTCATATAATTACGGCGACGAGTTCGCAGAGGATTTGCACCTCTATTCCAGTTTAAAGCTTGAACTTCAAGCTACCGTAGACCTTATGTTTTGGTAAGATTATTTTAACATTTTGACTTATTTATGTCAAGGAAATAAGTTCTTCCAATTCGTTGGTAAGGGTTTCCCATTCATCCATAGCAAGTTCAAGCTCGGTATTGAGATTTTCTAACTCAGTTTGAAGCTCGGTAAGCTTTTGGTAATCTGATTGATTTTCTTCTAAACCGAGTTCGGTGCTTTTTTGCTCAATTTGTTCTTCTAAAAGAGCAATTTTTTCTTCTGCTTTTTTAACGGCGCGTTCTTTTTTTTGCCGTTCTTTAAGGGGAGTTGTAAACTTGCGTTTGGGTTTTGTTTCGCTTTCTTTCGGTGTTTCTATTTCATGTTTGTTTTGCAAACTTTCAAGATACTGTTCATAGCCAAAATCAAAAAGTGTAACCTTATCTTTTTCAAAAGCCAAAATTTTATCGGCAATTTTTTTGATGAAATATCTATCGTGTGAAACAAAAATAATCGTTCCTTCAAATTCATCCAAAATATCTTCCAAAGTTTCTTTGCTAACAATGTCCAAGTGATTAGTAGGCTCGTCGAGTATAAGTAAATTGGGTCTTTGCAAAAATAGTTTACAAAGGGCAAGGCGAACACGCTCGCCACCCGACAACATACTTACAGTTTTAAAAACATCTTCACCACTAAACATAAAGGCGCCCAAGGCGCTTCTTGCTTCAAAATCGGTAAGTAGGGGATAGGCTTTACCGAAATCTTCAAGAAGTGTATCGTTGCTTTTATATTCGGCCATTTGCTGGTCGAAATAGCCGATTTTAATTCTTGAACCAAAGGTGAAACTACCTGAAATGGGTGGGATTTTACCCACGATAGTTTTAATAAAGGTAGATTTTCCGAGTCCGTTACCGCCGATAATACCAATTCTATCACCCCTCTTAACATCTAAGGAGAGGGTTGAAAGGGTGGAAGTATAACCTATTTCAAGATTTTCAGCGCTAAAAACATCTTTTACACCTAAGTCTTCGGGGGTAAAGGAAGTGTAAAATGTGCGGTTATCATCACGGTCAGGAGCCTCTATTCGCTCAATTTTTTCTAATTGTTTAATTTTAGATTGTGCCATTGCCGCTTTGGTGGCTTTATATCTAAATCGTTCAATAACGCCTTCAAGCTCTGCGATTTCTTTTTGTTGGGCGTTATATTCCTTAAGTTGTTGTTCTTTCTTTATCTTTTTTTGAGTGGTAAATTCGGTGTAATTACCAATGTATTTTTCGGTTTTGCCGTATTCGATTTCATAGGTGATATTAGCAACATTATCCAAAAACATACGGTCATGGGAAACTACTACAAATGCTTTTTTGTAGTTTTTCAAATAATCTTCAAGCCAAGCAATTGCTTCAATATCAAGGTGGTTGGTGGGCTCGTCTAAAAGAAGAATATCAGGCTTTGAAAGAAGAAGTTTCAAAAAGGCAATTTTGGTGCGCTGTCCACCCGAAAAATCCGAAACCTTTTTAAGTCTTTCCTCGGCTGTGAAACCGAATTTCTTTATAGCGGCTTCGTATTCCTTTTCAAAATAAAAGCCACCCATATTTGTAAAGGTGTCCAACAAATCGGTGTATTTCTTGATGCTTTGGGTATCGCCGCAAGACTCCATATCTTCTTGTGCATTGTTAAGCCTTTCTTTAAGTGACAAAATCTCCTCATAAGCACTGCGGATTTCTTCTACCAAGGTGACATTTTCATCCTTGAATGTCATTTGGGAAAGGGTGCCTATTTTGGGTTTGCCCGAAAGGGTTAAGGTGCCGTTTGTTATGGAATATTCACCGCTTATTATTTTTAACAATGATGTTTTACCGCAACCGTTTCGGCCAACAAGGGCAATACGGGAATTATCGGTAATTTCAAAGTTAACAAGGGATAATATTTGCTCCCCCGATAAATCGAGAGAGCCGTTTTTAATAGTCAGTTGCATTTACTTTTTTGGTTTCCTATTAATTTCTTCAATAAATTTCATAGTTTTGTTGTAATCGTCTTTTGAAAGTTCGCGAAGAATTTTGATTAGGTTTTCTTCTTTTTTGGTAATAACAAAAATTTCCTTTTTAAAGAAAGGTACTTCAGGTTGATTTAAAGTAGTGGGAGCATTTTCAATTTCGGGAATCAAAGAATTCTTCTTTTCTTCGCGACAAGGTTCGGTTTCATCAAATAAATAACAGGGAGTCACGCCGAAAATTTTTGCCATTTCAAAAAGACGTTCAGCACTAATAAGACCTTTTCTTTCCATTTGAGAATAGGTGCTGCATTTTATGTTGAGTTTTTCGGCCATATCGGTTTGGGTTAAATTTGCAAGTTTACGACATTTTGCAATACGGTCGTTAAGGGCGCTCATTTAATAAACCTCGTTTCTATTATTTTTCTTGACTAAATATGGATTAATTGATATAATTTAACGGTATTAAATGCTGAAGTGGCTCAGTTGGCAGAGCAGCTGATTCGTAATCAGCAGATCGTGGGTTCGAGTCCCATCTTCAGCTCCAAAATCCTTCCGTTTCGGCGGAGGATTTTTTACATTTTTCAACATTATTTTATCATTAATTACATTATATGTCAAGAAAGTAAGGAATTTTGCTAAAAATATAAATATTTTTAGTTGGTTGATTTTAGTGTATCCTTATGATATAATGTTTTATTGTAAAAAACATTAATTTAAGTGAGTGTTTTATGGAAAAATTCATTTCGAATTCCAGAGAGGAAACCGAAAAGATTGGCGCCTTATTTGCCGAAGGGCTAAAAGGTGGCGAAGTGGTCGCCTTTATCGGCGGTCTTGGTATGGGCAAAACCTGTTTTACGAGGGGCTTAGCCAAGGGACTTGGATTTAAAGGTGATGTAACTTCTCCTACTTTTGCTTTAATAAATGAATATTTAGGCGGTAGGCTTAATCTTTACCATTTTGATATGTACCGTATTGAAAGTTGGGAAGATCTTTATTCCAGCGGTTTTTTCGAGTATGTGGAAGAAAACGGAATCGTTGCGGTTGAGTGGAGCGAAAATATTGAAAACGCTTTGCCCGATAATACTGTTTTTGTGGAAATTAAATCTTTGGAAAATGAAGCAAGAGAAATTAATATTTATAGAAAAGGGGAGCAAATATGAAACTACTTAGTGTTGAGTGTTCGGCAACCCCTTGTTCGGTAGCAATTAGTGAAAACGGTAAGGTTTTGGCTTCGGCATTTTCAAATGTGAAACTAACCCATTCTCAAACCTTAATGCCAATGGTTGAATCAGTTTTGAAATCTGCATTGATTGATATTAAGGAAATTGATGCTTTTGCTGTCAGTAACGGCCCCGGTTCTTTCACCGGTGTAAGAATTGGTATCAGCGCGATTAAGGGTATGGCGCAGGCCGGAAATCTTCCTTGCGTAGAGGTTTCCACATTAGAGGCGATGGCCCAAAATTATTCCGATACAAACTGTATTGTTTGCGCTGTTATGGATGCCAGATGTAAACAGGTTTATAACGGTCTTTTTACCTGTAAAAATGGTGAAATCACTCGCCTTTGTGAAGATAGGGCAATGGCCATTGATGATTTGATGGCAGAGGTTAAGAAACTTTCTAAAAAGAAGTTGCCTGTGTACATAGTTGGTGACGGGGCTGAGATTTTTTATTCCCATATAAAGGGAATTAAAAATATTTCTATTGCGGATGAACATCGCCGTTTTCAAAATGCGGTGGGTGTTTCGGTGGTGGCGCAAAAAGAATTGCAAAATGAAAATGTGACCACCCCTGCAAAACTTTTACCAAAATATTTAAGACTGCCTCAGGCGGAAAGAGAACTTAAAAGAAAAGAGGAACAAAAATGAAAATAGCAATCGGTTGTGACCACGGCGGTTTAGAACATAAAAATGCCATTGCCGAACATTTGAAAGAAAGAGGTTTTGAGGTTCAAGACTTCGGCATTTACGAGCAGGTTTCGGTTGATTATCCCGAAATTGCTTTAAAGGTGGCAAACAGCGTTGCAGGTGGCGAAAACGAACTTGGCATTTTGGTTTGCGGTACAGGTATTGGAATGAGTCTTGCGGCAAACAAGGTTAAGGGCATCAGAGCGGCGGCTGTAAGTGAGCATTTCTCCGCTAAATACACAAGACTTCACAATAACTCCAACATCCTTTGCTTAGGTGGCAGAGTAATTGGTGTGGGTACTGCACTAGAACTCGCTGATTTGTTTGTTGACACCAAATTTGAAGGTGGCCGTCATCAAAGAAGAGTTGATATGATAACCGAAATTGAAAAGTAAAATTAAGGCTCGAATTCATAGAATTCGGGCTTTATTTATTGCAAAAAACAACCAAATATGATATAGTTAAATCAGTATTTTGATGAGGTGTTATTTTTGAAATTCCCATGGACTAAAAAGAATATTGCCTTAATATCAGTCAGTGGCGTTTTGGCAGTTTTATTAGCCGTGTTGGCTGTTATTTTTATTGTAAAATTAGGCAAAAACAAAATAAATGAACCCAACAGCAGTAATCTTTCTTCTGCTCTAAGCCAACAAGTATCTTCAGAGCAAAATATTGAAACAGGACTTGTTATTACTTCTCCTGTTTCTTTAGATTCAACTGTTACCACTTCAAAAACAGTTATAACCGGAACATCTGATATCGCCTTTCCTCTTTTAATGAACGGTGTTGATGTAGAACGCAGTTCAGACGGCAGTTTCGCAATTGATGTTGAATTAAACAAAGGTACGAATGTTTTTACTTTTGAGCATAAGGGCGTTACTACCGTTTGTAAAATCAATTACCGATATGTTGTTATAAATTCTTACTCGCCAAATAAGCAGGAAAAATATCCATCTGGATCAACCTTTGTTGTATCTGTTATGGCGCGTGTGGGCAGTAGTGTCAACGCAACATTCAACGGAACTACTATAACACTTAAACAGACGGAAAAAGCAGATGACAAGGAATTTATAAATTTTACAGGCAGTTTTACTTTGACGGATAAAAATGATACAGATATTAATTTAGGTAAAGTAAAATTCACGGGCGTTTGCAACGGCATCACCGAAGTTTTTTATAGTGGAAATATAGTGTGTCTTAAAAATGAAATTTTAGCAGGTAAAACTTATGTTGCCGAGGTGGTTGCATTTACTGCCGAAACCTTTAACGGAAACACTGCCGATGATTTTTCTGACCCACGCAACAATTATTTACCACAAGGAACGGTAGATTACTGTGATAGCGGACTTATATACGACCCTTCAAGCAAAAACACTTTTATAAAGCTTAGATGTGGCAGAAGAGTATATGTTGATAAACCTACCGATGATAAAAAAAGCCGTACAGCTGTTACTACTCGTTATAAAGCCACACTACCGGACCATAATGAGATTTCAGTGGCTTCTTTTGAACAGTCGGGAAGGCATACTATTATAAAATTTGATACAATGTGGAAGGCACCGTTTTTGCTTGATATTTATCCACAAAGTTATAATAATCCCTTAGTTCAAGATTTTTCTTTTTCAAATGCAACATTTAATTATGTTGATATAACTTTTTGCTATGCTACTAAGTTTGCGGGAGAAATTATAATTCCCGCAAGTAATCCTGTTTTTAGTAAAGCTGAAATTATACCCTCAGGTGACAAACATATTTTAAGACTTCATCTTAAATCTCAAGGAAAATTTTACGGATGGGATAGTTATTATAATAGCGATAATCAACTTTGTTTTGAGTTTTTGAATCCTGTAAATACTAAACTTTCCTCTAATCCTTACGGTGTTGATTTAACGGGCGCGAAAATACTTATAGATGCGGGACACGGCGGTGTAGACCCGGGCGCTGTGAGAGGCAGTGTTGAGGAAGAAGAAAGAAATTTAAGTCTTGCTAGAAAAATAAAGGCGGAACTTGAAAGTATAGGCGCCACAGTAATAATGACCAGAACAGGGGATTACACAGTTACCTCTGATGAAAGACGGCTTTTTATGAAAAATCAGCGCCCCGATTACTGTATAGCAATACATCATAATGCTGCATCGGTGGCTTCTCCAAACGGTTTTGAAGGATACCATTTTAATGCGTTTTCAAGAGCGGCGGCTAAAATGGTGCATGATAGAACAATGAGTACGGGAATTTATCAAAAATCTAAATTCCAATCACATTATTTCTTTTTATCACGAATTACAACCTGCCCCGTAGTTTTAACCGAAAACGGCTATTTTACTAATACTAATGATTTTAATAATATTGTAAACGAAGCAATTAATACGACCAAGGCTAAGGCTATAGTAAGAGGTATCGCGGATTACTTTATATCAATACAGTATACTCCGATAATTGAAAGTGAACCTGAGCCCCCGATCCAAGAACCTGAGACGCCTTCTCAAAAACCTGAAACACCTGATGTTTCAATGCCTGTCACAAGTTCGGAGGATAAGAAAACATTTTAAGTTTAAAAGCACTCGCAGATTTGCGGGTGCTTTTTTTGTTCTATTTAGGACAACCGTGTCATAGTATTTAACAAACTAATGTAAAGGAGAACGGTTGTGGGACAGCAGTTTGAACATCTTCTTGGGAGTATTGATGGCGAGCTTAGAACTATACTTAACAAACTTTCGCCAATTGCAAAGGCGAATACTCAGGAAATAAGATTAAGGCAAGGACTGCCATTGGCTATCACTATTGCAGGGGAAACGGTCTTTGTAAAACAAAACGGACAAACTTCGCTGTTTCCTGATGGCAATTTGCAATTTGTCACTAAAGCCAATGTGGAAAACAGTTTTAGGGGTCTTTGCAAAAACTCGGCTTTTGCCCACGAAGAAGAACTGAAAAAGGGTTATTTAAAACTTGATAATGGATGCCGAGCCGGTATTTTTGGAACGGTAAATGCCGGTGGTGATATGGAAGATATTACCTGCATTAACATTAGAATTGCCCGTGAAATCAAAGGTGTTGCCAATAAAATTGCGACAGCTTTCAGAGGGGAAGGATGGCTTATAGCAGGACCGCCCGCCAGCGGTAAAACCACAATTTTGCGCGACTTTATAAGACTTATTTCAAACGGCGTGGGCGGAAAAAGTTATCGGGTTGCGGTTATTGACTCAAGAGGAGAATTGTCGGCAAACGGATGTAATGATTTAGGGATAGCAACCGATGTGCTCAATACAAGCGATAAAGCCTTAGGAATGGAAATAGCGCTTCGCACTATGTTTCCCGAAGTTGTGGCTTTTGATGAGATTGGAAACACTGAAGAACTTATACAGGTTAAGCAAAGTTTTAACGGGGGAGTTTCGGTAATAACTACTGCCCATATTGGAAAAGTGTCTGAACTGATGGCCAGAGAGGTCACAAGAGAACTTTTAACGTCGGGGGCAATAAAACGGGTGGCTATTTTGTCAAAGGTCTTGTCAGGCGAAATAAAGGTATATACAGCGCAGGAGATTATAGAAAATGTTCCTTAAATTTTTAGGACTTTTAAGTTTGGTGATTTCGGCAACAGCAATGGGATTTTATAAATCATATTTGTTGGGGCTGAGAAAAAGAAAACTTTTGGATATTTGCAACGGTTTGGATAAACTGGCCCACTTGATTGTTTCGTCGGTTAAAGATTTAGATATTCTCTTAAAAGAATGTTTTAAGGGTGGCGAAATTGATACATTTGGGCTTTTAAACAGCGATAAAGAAATTTTAGAAAATTTAATTTTTACAATAGGCGTTTCTAATCGTAAAAGGGAATACGATAATGTGATTTTATGTAAAAAACTGCTTGAAAAACAATATGCGGATGCAAAAGAAGAGTATGAGTCACTTTCAAAACTTTATCGTTCTTTAGGATTTTTAGGCGGTGTTTTTGTTTGTATATTTTTGATTTAGGTGAAGGATATGGATGTTGATTTTATTTTTAGAATTGCCGCTATTGGTATTATTGTTACGGTGCTCAATTTAGTGCTCGTTCGCTCGGGCAGGGAAGAACAAGCCTTGCTTACCACCTTGGCGGGATTGGTTGTAGTGCTCTTAATGGTTGTAAATGCAGTAGCCGATTTATTTACAACCGTTAAATCATTATTCGGATTATGATGGCGGAAGTTTGGAAAATAATGGCTATTTGTATTTTGGCAAGCGCTTTCGCTTTGATTTTAAGGCAAAAATCGGCGGAATATTCTTTTGCGGTGGCTGTTGTAACGGCTGTTATTGTTATTGCTTTTGTCCTTAAATCAATTGCCGAACCGATAAATTTAATATTTGAAAAATTAAAGGATAGCGGTGTTAAAACCGAATATTTTAAAATTGCCCTTAAGGCGGTTGGAGTGGCCTATATCACCGATTTTATTGCCGATGTTTCAAGAGATGCAGGACAAACTTCTATTGCATCAAAGGCGGAACTGGCGGGCAAAGCGGTGATTTTTCTTTTATCGGTGCCGGTTTTAATGTCAGTTTTGGAAACGGCTTTAGGTTTTGTGAAATGAGAAGATTAATAATTGTTTTTTTGCTTTTGTTTTTGTTTGCCATACCTGTTTCGGCTAAAGAAACATTAAGTGATAATTTTAGTGAAGATTTTGGCTTAGACAGTTTAGAAGAAGCTTTGCCATATGATGCTCAGGAATATATGAACGATGGTGAAATTGAAGCAGGGAAAACAAGTTGGATAAAAAACTTTAGTTTCTCAAAGATTATAAAAGACATCTGGAATATTTTAAAATCTAAAATAACAGTTCCTTTATCTACAATGGCTTTAATTTTAGGTGTAATATTACTTAGTAGCAGTTTAACCGCCATTGGAAACAGCGCTTCGGCAAAAACAGCAGATTTTGCGGTTACGGCAGTATCGGCGGCGGTTATAACTGTCCCCGTATTTGAGGTTGTTAATTCGGCTTGCGAAATAATGCAAACAGCATCGGTTTTTATGACCGCATTTGTTCCCATTTTTGCTACGGTTATTATAGCTAACGGACAACCTGCAACAGCAAGTTCTATGGGCAGTTTATTGCTTGGCGCTTCTCAGGTTGTGCAATTGGTGGCAAGTCATTTGGTTATACCTTTAATGTGTGGTTATTTAAGTGTGAGCGTTGCTTCGGGAGTATCTCCGATACTTTCTAAAACCTCATTATCCGATAGTATTAAAAAATTGTCTTTTTGGATAATGTCCTTTGTAACAACTATTTTTTTAGGAATTTTAAGCATTCAAACAACTATAAATGCTTCGGCAGACTCGTTGAGCATTAAAACCGCCAAATTTATCATTGGTTCTTCGGTTCCTTTGGCGGGGACAGTATTGGCTGAAGCACTAACGACTGTTACTGCATCTTTGGGCATTTTAAAAACTACCGTGGCAATTTATGGGGTTATTGCTTGTGTAGTAATTTTCCTGCCATTACTTGTAGAATTAGTGATTTGGCGGTTTTGTCTTAATATCACATCTATTGCTTCAGATGTGCTTTCGGTATCTAATATTAGTAAACTTCTCAAAGCGGTTGATATGGCAATTTCGGTGCTTTGCGGAATAATTTTGCTTTCAATGGCTTTGTTTGTGATTTCTCTTACGGTTGTGGTTTCGGTGGGTAAGGTATGAATTGGTTTAAATCTTTTATAACGGCTTTTTGTACGGCAGGAATTTGCTTTGGGGCACTTTTTATTATTTGTCCTTCAGGGAAAATGGAAAGGTCGGTAAAATATATTTTATCTCTTTGTTTTTTGGTGATTATTGTGGCTGTGGCAGGGGTTGGAATTAAAAATGCCGACCCAAAATTTGACTTTAGTATTGAAACTTTAACAGAAACCGAAAATTTAGATAATGCTACTGCTAAATATGTTTTTGCCGAGGTTCTTAATAATGCGGGAATAAAATTTAAAGAAATTTTGACTTTTACGGATAATGACAGTAAAAACGGCATAAGTTGTACTAAGGTTAAAATTGTGACCGACTGTAACAAAGAAAAGGTTGTTAATGCCTTAGGGGGAGAAATGGAAGGCTTTGAGGTGGAAGTTGTAAATGAATGAGATTGTTTCGAAATACACAGGTTTTTTCAAAAAACCTAAACTTATACTTGTATTGGGATTGGTCGGAATTTTGCTTATTTTCTTTTCTTCCTTTCTTTCCTCAAATGAAAAGAAGGAAGAAATAAAAACTGAGGTTACAGCCGAGGAGTATAAGCAAAACTTAGAAAAAGACATTATCAAAACTGTCAGGCAAATAACCGGCAGTAAAAATGTTTCGGTGGTCATTACCTTGGAAAGTGGGATTAAGTACAACTATGCCGATACAAAAGAAGAAACCTTAACTGAAAAACAAGAAAAGGAAAATAAAAGTTCGGACAGCGAACTAAAGGCTGGGTATATAACGGTAAAATCTGCCGATGGCGGTGAACAGGCCTTGTTGGTTACAACCCAAATGCCTGAAGTTAGGGGTGTGGCAATAGTTTGCGACGGAGGAGATAACGAAGTTATTATTGAAAAAATTCAAAATGCCGTTATGGCGGCTTTGGATATAAATTCTAAAAGAGTATATATTTGCGGGAGGAATACATAGTGAAAAAGGGTAAGGTATTTGGAAAAGGTCAACTGACAGTGGCGTTAATGATTATCGCACTGGGTGGTGCAATATGGCTTAATACAAAATATTTGCCGAGTTCTACAAAGTATTTAGGTGAAACATCTTATGTAAATAATTTATCTTCGGGCGAAGCGGTAGAAACATCAGCAAAAGCCGAAGCGGATTATTTTACCGAAGGTAAAAAAGAACGGGAAAAGGCAAGACAGGAAGCGGTTGAATTAATTGAAGAAACCCTTGATAGAGATAATTTAAAGGATAAGGACAAAAAATCAGCCTTAGCAAAACTAGAGGAAATTGCAGGAAGAATTGAGCAGGAAAGCAACATTGAAACACTTTTAAAAGCCAAAGACTTTAAAAAAGCAATAGCGGTTATAAATGATACGGGTGTAACTGTAATAGTAAAAGGCGAAGGGTTAACTTCGGGTCAAACCCTTCAAATTCAGGATATTGTAACCGGTGAAACCAATGTTTCTTTGGCTAATATAAAAATTGTGCCGGTAAAATAAAATTTTTGTTGTTTTATTTTTAAATTGTGGTATAATGTAAATGTAATAATGTTTATGATTAGTCAAAACATTCTTGTTTTGACACAAAATCTTTGATTTTGTAACAAATTTCTTTTGAAATTTGGCCATAACCATTACAATGAGTGTTGTACAAAATTG
>JAZOXF010000043.1:0-10764 GCA_045659605.1 Acutalibacteraceae bacterium | reverse complement strand
GGTGATCCATCGGGGATTCGAACCCCGGACACCTTGATTAAAAGTCAAGTGCTCTACCGTCTGAGCTAATGAATCATTTATACAGCCATATTATTATAGCAACCTCCCTTTCAAATGTCAATAAAAATTTTCAATTTTTTGAAAATAAAAAAAGAACAAGCAAAGACCCGTGTTTAGTCTCTGCTTGTTTTCCTGTTTTATGTATTTTCGGGTTGCTTTTTTATTCCAAAAATCATTCTAAGTAACGAACCTAAAAGTTTAGGACTTTTCATAACAATAACCTTCACAAAATTTCCTCCTAACAGCAGTTGCGGGTAAGGGCCAAAATTATAACCCAAATGCACAAAACCGCCACCAAAAATCTGGGAGGACAAAAGCAACTCATAAGAAGCCCTATAGCAAAAGTAAGGGCTATTGTTCCCTTATTTCTATTACAACGCCTTCTCATAAGCACCCTCCCCTATCACCATTATATGGCAAGGGGATTTATTTGTTCCGTTTAAATTCCCAACATTGAAGGTCCTTTAATTCCTCGTACAGCGAAACATAGGATTCCCAACGGCTTTTTTCAATTTTTCCGTCTTCCACCGCCCCAATTACAGCGCAGTCCTTTTCCTTTGTGTGGGAGCAAGATGCAAAACGGCAGTCATCTTTAAAATCGTCAAAATCCCAAAAGCAGTTTACAAGGTTTTCCTTTAAAGAATAGTCATCCCCTGCCTCAATCGAGGAAAATCCGGGAGTATCGGCAACGAAACCGCCGAAGAAAAGGGGATAAATTTCGGTATGTCTTGTGGTGTGTTTGCCACGGCCAAGTTTTTGGCTGACATCTCCCGTGGCAATAACATCCTCGCCTAAAACCTTATTTAAAACACTGGATTTTCCGACGCCCGAGTTGCCCGTAAAGGCGCTGATACTGTCTTTAAGTTCAGCCTTTAAATCCTCAATGCCCTCACCTGTGAAGGCGGACATAACAAGGGTTTTAAAACCTGCATTTTCGTAAATTGCCTTAAACCGACCGAAATCACCCATATCGCTTTTATTGAAAACAATTATAGGCTCAATTCCTGCGTGACGGGCAAGAACGGTAAGTTTGTCAATAACCAATGTATTTGGGGCAGGATTTTCAAAGGCCGACAAAATAAACAACTTGTCAATATTAGCGACAGGCGGTCTTTTAAGTTCGGTCTTGCGAGGCAAAATTTCTTCCACAACACCCGTTAAATTCTCTTGAGGAGTAATTTTAACCCTATCTCCAACCAAAGGGGAAACTCCGCTTTTGCGGAAGCTTCCCCTTGCTTTACAGGTATATATTTCGGTGTCGGTCTTCACATAGTAGAAACCCGATAAAGCCTTAATAATAATTCCTGTCATTAATTATCTCCTACAGTGGGAGTTTGGTCGGAACCGGCTTGGTTATCATATTCACTAACCAAATCTTTATAATCATGGCTTATAGTTTCCCTTTGTTTGCCGTTTTTATTATCAACCGAAACTACACAGTAATCAAACCACTCTTTACCGTCAACCGAAACCTTAACAGTAACATCGGTCTTTTCAGACTTGGTTACAAAATCCTTGAAGGTGTAGTTCTTGCGAGCCATACCGTCAATAGTGTCACCCTTGTTAACCATTGTTCCGTTTTCCCAAAGAGAAATACTGTAGGTTCCCCAGGTTTCGTTCAAATCTTCGGGAAGTTGAACCTCAATGTCCGACTTGTAACCGTCGCAAACATAGATTATAACCTCGGAGCCTTCCAAAGCCTCTTTTTGGGTATTATCGGGGCTTTGTTTTGCAACAATACCTAACGGATAATACTTATCGTTAGCAGTAATTTGAATGGGTTCAACCTTAACGGTGAATTTTTCCCCTTCCAACTTCTCCTTAGCTGCCTTTTCGGTCATACCTGTAACATCGGGAACAGCAACCTTCTTCTCGGGAACACCGGTACTGATGAAAACCTTAATAGTTGCATTCTCTTGAACAACCTCGGTGCGTTGAGGCTCGGTTCTTACAACCAAACCTTTCTCGGTGTCTTCATCTTCAACTTCAACAAAGACAGTTTTAAATCCGTTAGCTTCAAGTTCGGTCTTGGCAGCCGACTCACTCTTACCGTAAACATCGGGAACACGCTTGGTGTTTTCGCCCATACTGATATAAAGGGTAATTTTAGCGCCTTTTTTAAGCATTTCGCCCGATTTTTCCGATTGCTCATAAACAAAACCAAAATCGTAATCGTCGCTGTGGTCCCATTCATCATCAAACTTAAAGTTAGCTACATATTCATCGTTTTCTAATATCTCTTCATATTTCTTGCCAACAAAATCGGGACAAGCAATTTCGGCGGTTGAGCCGTTTAAGAACTTAGGAATAAAGATTATAGCCAAAACGATTAGTGCTACAACCAAAGTAACTGCAACACCTGCCAAAATGGGGATAATGCTGCTCTTCTCCTTCTCTTCCTCTTCCTCGATTTCCTCAACAACATCGGTATCGTTAATGGAACCTACGAATTTTGTGGGAGAATCATCCACAAAGTAGGAATAACCGAATGTAATTGCAGGGTCCTTACGGAAAGCATCTAAATCGCAAAGCATTTCAGCCGAGGACTGATAACGTCTCTCAGGAGTTTTTTGCATAGCATGCATGGTGATTTGCTCTAATCCCTCAGGAATAGAACCGTTAATTTCGGTAGGACTCTTAGGTTCTCTTTGAAGTTGCATAATAGCAACCGAAACTGCCGACTCAGCCTGGAAGGGCATTTGACCTGTAATCATTTCGTAAAGCATAACGCCAACCGAGTAGATATCCGATTTTTCATCGGTCTTTTCGCCCCTTGCTTGTTCAGGGCTGATGTAATGAACCGAGCCGATTGCTTTATCGGTTATGGTTCTTTGGTCGGAACGGGCAAAACGGGCAATTCCAAAATCGGTAACCTTAATTGTACCGTCAGGCAAAACCATAATATTTTGGGGTTTAACATCACGGTGAACAATACCCTTGTCGTGAGCGTGTTGCAAACCTCTTAAAATTTGAATTGTAAAATGAACGGCATCCTTCCAACGAAGGCTTCCTTGGCGCTCAATAACCTCTTTAAGGGTAATACCCTCAATATATTCCATTACGATATATTGAATAAGGTCACCGAAAGAAACATCGTAAACCTTAACAATATTTTGGTGAGAAAGCATTGCAATAGCCTTAGACTCATTTTTAAAACGGCGGATAAATTCTTGGTTAGAAACAAATTCATCCTTTAAAATTTTAACTGCAACAATGCGATTTTCCTGGTTATCATAAGCCTTGTAAACAACGGCCATACCGCCAACACCGATAATTTCTTGAATTTCATAACGACCGTCAAGGCGTTTTCCAACATACTTATCCATAATATTTATCCTTTCTTAACAACAACTGCGGTAATATTATCCCCGCCACCGTTTTTATTGGCTTTATTCACCAATTCATCGGCGATTTGTTCTGTTTTAGTTTTATTAAATATTTGGGTTATCTCATGAGCACTTATAAAGTTCGAAAGACCATCCGAACACAAAAGCAAAATCTCATTATCTTTTAGTTCGTACTCATCGCTATCCACCAAAACATCGGGTTCAATACCCAAGGCTCTGGTAATAACATTTCTTCTCGGGTGATTAGCGGCCTCTTCGGGGGTGAGTTTTCCGCTTTCAATGAGCGATTGCACCACCGAGTGGTCACGGGTGAGTTGGGTCACTTCTTGATTCACAAGATATGCGCGGCTGTCACCCACGTGGGAAACCACCGTAAAATCGGGTGAAACAAAAGCGGCAACCACCGTTGTTCCCATTCCCTTTAATTCCTCGTTTTTTTGCGCCATATTGAAAACTTCAATATTGGCCGAGAGTATCGCGCTTTGAATAAGCGCCGTTACCCCCATAGGGTCTAACCCCTTCCTGAAGGAACGCTCAAAAAATGATGTTATAACCTGACAAGCGGTGTGACTTGCAACATTACCCGCATTGGCGCCGCCCATACCGTCGCACACGACCGCTAAAACCGAGCCGTCGCAGAGATTTAGTATTGCGTACTCGTCCTGATTAGTGTGTCTTTTGACACCTACATCAGTTTTAGCGCTAACTATCACAGCTTTCCCCTCCTTCTCTTCTTCTAAGCTGACCGCAGGAAGCGTTAATATCTCCTCCCAAGGTTCGCCTTACCGTGGCATTAAGACCTAAATCTATAAGCCTCTCTTTAAACATCTGAATTTGTTTTTTGTTAGGTGATTTATTGCTGTTTTCCTTTACAGGATTTACAGGTATTAAATTTATATGACACATTATTCCTTTTAATCTCCGAGCCAACTCGTTGGCACATTCTTTAGTGTCATTAACCCCTTCTATCAGGGCATATTCAAAGGATATTCTCCTTGTTGTTATCTTTTGATATTCCCGACAGGCATTTAAAAGAGTGTCAATATTCCAACTTTTGTTCACCTTCATCATATCAGAACGAATGTCATCAAAAGGTGCGTGAAGGGATACCGACAAGGTTATCGGAAAATTGTATTCCCCCAATTTTTTAATGCCTGTAACCACACCGCTGGTGGAAAGTGAAATATGTCTCAATCCAATATTAAGACCCTTCGGGTGGGAAACCAGTTCCAAAAATCTAACCGAATTTTGGAAGTTATCCAAGGGTTCCCCCATTCCCATCATAACCACATTGGAAATTCTGATGTTTTGGTCTTTTTGGGCAGTGGTGATTTGAGAGAGCATTTCCGAAGCGGTTAAATCTCTAACCAAACCGCCAAGACCCGTGGCGCAAAAACTGCATCCCATTCGACAACCGACTTGGGTGGAAATGCAAAGACTGTAACCGTGCTCATACTTCATAAGCACCGACTCAATAGTTTCCCCATCGTTTAACTCGTAAAGGTATTTAACCGTACCGTCTAGTTTGGAAACCAGTCTCCTTAAAATTTTCAAAGAAGCGATATAGCAGTTTTCCTTTAACTTTTCTCTAAGTTTCAAAGAAATATCGGTCATTTCATCGAAAGACTCCACACCACTTTGAAGCCATTTAAAAATTTGGGAAGCCCTGAACTTTGGTTCGCCCATTTCCTTTATTAAATTTTCAAGTTCTAAAAGGTTTAAAGATTTAATATCGGTCTTGACCAAAAAGGGATTTTCACTCCTTTTTAAATAACGCACAGTAGAAACCGTCCGTGCCGTCCTTATGGGGCATAAAAGTTTTTTCACTTATAAGGTAAAGGTCATTATACTCCTTTTTCAGCGAAATTACAAGGTTTTCGTTCTCCGCCTTCCTTAGCGTACAGGTGGAATAAAGAAGTTTTCCACCCTTCTTAAGATACCTTAAAGCATTTTTAACGATTGAAAGTTGAATGTTTTCAAGTTCTTTAAAATCATCCGACTTTGTATATTTAATTTCGGGTTTTCTGCGAATAACACCGAGACCCGAACAAGGAACATCACAAAGAATACAGTCAAACTGACCCAAATTTTCATCAAATTTCGTGGCATCTGAAACCTTAGTTTTAATAATACCAATTCCCAAACGGCGGGCGGATTTTTCGATTAGTTCCACCCTGTGGGGATGTAAATCACAAGCGATAATCTCGCCCTCATTTTCCATCAAGTTAGCCATTGTAAAGGCCTTGGAGCCGGGAGCCGAACACACATCAAGCACCCTGTCCCCTTTTTTGGGGTCTAAGGTTGCAACAGCCTTTTGACTTGCGTAATCCTGAACATAAACCAAACCTTCCTTGTAAAGTTCGCTTTTGGAAATGTCAATTCCCTTTACAAGTTCAAGACTGTTTTCCCCCTCATTATAAGGGATATCTAAAAGTTTGGATTTAACCGTTTCAATATCAGTTTTAACAGTATTAATTCTAAGTACGGTACCGGCAGGTTTGAGGCTTTCTTCCAAAAGCGCCTTGGTGTCCTCCACACCGTAATCTTTAAGAAAACTCTCCACAATCCACAAGGGGCAGGAGTATTTAACACTTAAATCTTCGGCGCTTTCCCCTTGGGGCAAAGCAACCTCGGTTCTGAGCACCGAGCGCAAAACACCGTTTACAAACCCTGAATTTCGGTTGAATTTCGAGGACTTCATAATTTTAACAGCCTCGTTTACTGCCGCGCTTTCGGGGATTTTATCCATATATTTAATTTGGTAAAGGGCCGTTCTTAAAACCGCCAAAGTAAAAGGCTCAGTTTTAGAAACGGGGGTTTTAAGGAATTTTGACAATATGAAATCAAGGGTGATTTTTCTATCCAAAACACCGTAAATCAGGGCTGTGGCCAAAGCCTTGTCCTGTGGAGTTAGTTCGGCAGTTTTTAGCGCTTCGGCTACTGCCAAGTTGGAATAGGCTCCCTCTTTTTCAATTTTAACAAGCACCTTTACTGCCGTTTTACGAGCATTAGCCATTTATAACATAGCCTTTCTCTATTTTGTTGCCACAAAGCATTTGTTTTGCAGTCATTTGACCCTTGCCTTCGGGTTGAACTGTTAAAAGTTTCAATGTATTACCGTCGCCACAAGCGATTTCCAAACAGTCATCATTGCCAACAACAGTACCTGCCTGTTGGTTGGTGTTTCCACCCACATTGGCAGTAATAACCTTAACTCGTTTACCACCGAGGAAGAGATATGCGCAAGGCCAAGAATAGTAACCCCTTATTTCGTTAAACAAGGTTTCGGCAGGTTTGGAAAAATCCAAAAGCGCCATTTCCTTCTTTATAATAGGGGCATGGGTAGCCTCGGCCTCATCCTGCTTTCTGGGGGTAATATTTTCAATATCATCAATGGTTTTAACCATAAGTTCAGCAGAAATCACTGCCAAACGGTCAAAAAGTTCCTCGGCAGTTTCATACTCACCGATTAAAACTTCCTCTTGGGTTAAAATATCTCCCGTATCCATACCCTTATCCATTTGCATTACGGTAACACCCGTAACCTTTTCGCCACAAACAATGCACCACTGAATAGGAGATGCACCACGATACTTGGGCAAAAGAGAAGCGTGTCCGTTTACACAGCCGAATTTGGGCAAATTCAAGATTTCCTCGGGCAAAATTTTGCCGTAAGCTACAACCACAATAATATCGGGGTTTATTTCCTTTAAAATCTTTAAGGCTTCTCCATCTCGCAAAGTATCCGGCTGAAAAACAGGAATGTTATTCTCCATTGCCACAACCTTAACGGGTGGTGGGGTTAAAATTTGTTTTCGGCCCACCTTTTTATCGGGTTGAGCAAAAACGCCTGCAATTTGGTGGTCGGTTTTTAAAAGTCTTTCCAAAGTAACTGCAGCATAATCGGGGGTACCCATAAAAACAATTTTCATAAAACACCTATAAAATCTTAAATTCTATCTACAAAAAGTTTTCCGTCAAGGTGGTCAATTTCGTGACAAAAAGCACGGGCCAAAAAGCCTTCACCCGTAAGTTCAATATTCTCTCCCTTACGGTTTTGAGCGCGAACAGTAACCTTAAAAGGTCTCTCCACCTCTTCAAAACGGCCGGGAACTGACAAACAACCCTCACTGCCAACCTGTTTTCCGCTGGTTTTTACAATTACAGGGTTTATAAGTTCAATTAAACCTTCGCCAATGTCGATTACGCAAACACGGCGCAAAATTCCAATTTGGGGAGCAGCAAGGCCCACGCCCTCGGCTTTATACATTGTATCGGCCATATCATCAAGCAAGGCCCACAATTTTTCATCAAAGGTCATTTGAGTTCTACACACCTTGCGAAGAACATCATCACCAATTTTTACAATATTTCTAAGTGCCATTTTAAATACTTTCAGGGTTGAAATCTATGCTGACGCCACTGTCGCCCAAAAGTTTAACAGCCACAGCGTTTTGCAAGATTTTCCTGAACTCCTTATTATTTTTGCATTTTATAATCATACGGTAGCGATAACGGTTATTAACCCTTGGGATACTAGCAGGACCGGGCCCTAAAATTATCACCTTAACACTATCGTTTTTAGTCAATTCTTTCTTAAATTCCTCAAAAATAAGATTAATGCTCTTTTCGGCATTTTCACGGCTTATACTTCGCACCGATACCACACAAATATCACAGTAAGGTGGGAAAATGCGCAATTTACGGCTTAAAATCTCATCTTCGTAGAAACTGTCATAATCCTGATTTTGCGCCTTGGCAATAAGGTCGCTGTTTGGGTCGGCAGTTTGGATTATGGCTTTGCCAGCCGTTTCTCCCCTTCCTGCTCGGCCAACAACCTGAGTCAGCAGTGAAAAGGTGCGTTCAAAACTTCTGAAATCCTCGCTGAACATGGCATTGTCAGCTCCTAAAACACCTACCAAGGTGACATTTGGAAAATCAAGACCTTTCGCCACCATTTGGGTACCAAGGAGAATATCATATTTACCTTCGCCAAAGTCTTTTAAGTAATTGGCGTAGGAATCCTTTGCCATCGTACTGTCAGCATCAAGGCGAAGTATTCGGGCATTTGGGAACAAGGCTTCAAGTTCTTCTTGTGCCCTTTGGGTGCCCACACCCGAAAATTTAATATGCTCACCACCACACTCAGGGCATTTTTCCGAAACAGGTTCGGAATATCCGCAATAGTGGCACATCATTCGGTTATTTGCCGAGTGATAAGTAAGACTGATGCTACAATTGGGGCAGGTTGCCACATTACCGCAAGAAGGACAGGAAATGTAGGTGTTATGTCCCCTACGGTTAAGCAGTAAAATCGCCTGATTACCATTATCCAAGGTCTCACAAACAGCATTATAAAGTTCACGGCTTACAATAGACTTGTTACCGTCCTTTATTTCCTTGGTCATATCCACCGTCTGAACCTCAGGCAAAACAGCATTACCGTAACGATTTTTAAGGGTAAACATAGAAATTTTACCCGACTTTGCCTTGGCAAAGGTTTCCACCGCCGGTGTGGCTGATGCCAGTACCAACAATCCGCCCGACTGTTTAACCCTGAATGCCGAAACATCCCTTGCATGGAAACGGGGCGACTGTTCCGACTTATAGGTGTGCTCTTGCTCCTCATCCATAATGACAAGTCCCAAATTTTCCATTGGGGCAAAAACGGCGCTTCGAGTACCCAAAGCAATTAAAGCCTTGCCTTCTTTTATTCTTTTCCACTCGTCCATTCTTTGTCCCAGTGATAGAGAACTGTGGAAAAGGGCGATTTTATCCCCATAACGGGAGGAGAAAACCGATAAAAGTTGCGGTGTTAGAGAAATTTCGGGCACCATTACAATAACGCCCTTATTCTCGGCCACAGCACAGTCAACAAGTTTCAAAAATACCTTGGTTTTACCCGAACCTGTAACACCGTAAAGCAATGCAGTTTTGGGTTCAGGGCTTTCATACAAACTTTTCAACCCTTCAAAAGCCTTTTGTTGTTCATCGGTCAGGTTAATTTCCACAGGGTTGGGCACGGTATTTTCATTAACACCGCGGTAAACCACCTTTTCAAAAGAGACCAAAGCCCCTTTTTTTATAAGTCCTTCAATAACCGAAGTTGTAACCCCAGTAAAATAACAAATCTCTTTAACCGAGGCAGCTCCCGCATCTATAAGCAGGTCAACAACCTCTTTTTGTCTCGGAGTAAGTTTGGTTTCTAAATCAAAGTCCTTTGAAAGGGCAACATATTTTTGGGTTGCATCTTTGATTTTTTGTTTGGTTTCAAGGCTTAAAAGGAGTGCTCCTTTTTCGGCCATTTTTTTCAAAAATTCGGGTGTTACGCCGAAGATTTTAATAATATCCCCTTGCGCCTTTTCCAAATTATTGGAAAGATACAAATAAATATCCTTTTCATCCTTACTTAAAAGGGAAACGTCGGCAAACTCCTTGTTTGCACTGTAATAATTGTTAAGTTTGTGGGTCAGTCCTGCCGGAACCAAGGCGCGAACGGCATCATAATAGGTACAAAAAGTGCGTTCCTTTAAAAATGAGCAAACCTCAAGCATTTTTTCGCTTAAAATCGGGTTTGAGTCGATTAAAGAATAAATACTTTTAAGTCCCTTAGGGTCGGATTCTCCCACCCTTATTATAATTCCCTGACGCTTGGTGTTTCCACGGCCAAAGGGCACCATTACCCTTTGACCCGCACAGGTCTTTGACAAAAGGTCAGGAGGAATAACATAGGTATAAAGTTTGTCAAAGGTCATAGTGGCGCCTTCAAGTGCCACAAAAGCCACAGCGCAGTTCATACCCATTCCTCCCCTTTACTTAGTTTAAAATTTCTTAGATTTCGGATGCTAATTTATCAATAGCAACGCTAACGGGCTTATCGGTGGAAATTTCACCCTTAGCCTCGTTTTCGCCGGAAATTTCTCTTGCGGTTTTAGCAACATCCAATACCAAGCGGTATCTGTTCTCACTCTTTTGAATTAATTTTCCGATATTAGGATTTAACATTTAAAAGCACCTCATCAATAAGATTTTTTTGTTTTTTAATGGAGAATTTGCTTCCCCTCATTATAGAAATTATATCTTCAACAGCGGTGGATAAATCATCGTTCACAACGATGTAATCATATTCCACTGCTCTTTTTATTTCATCAAGCGCTGCAGCCATTCTGAGGGTTATAATCTCCTCGGTTTCTGTGCCTCTTGAAGAAAGTCGGCGTTTAAGCTCCTCAAAAGATGGAGGCATAACAAATATACTTATTGCCTCGGGAAGCTTTTTGCGAATACTGTCCGCGCCGTTTACATCAACCTCAATAAATATGTCCTTATTGTCGGCAACCGCTTTTTCTACAGGCTCTCT
>JAZOXF010000042.1:0-14454 GCA_045659605.1 Acutalibacteraceae bacterium | reverse complement strand
CTCCGACTTCACGAGGGACTTGACCTTGAAGATCCTGCAAACGAGCCTCAATATAATAAAGAAGGCTTCCTTGAGATGGGCGTTTCTCCTGAAATGGCTCCCGATAAGCCAACCTATGTTACAATCCACTTTGAGCAAGGCGTTCCTACTGCTGTTGATGGCAAGGAAATGGGCGCTGTAGAGTTGGTTGAAACCCTTAATAAATTGGGTGGCGCAAATGGTATCGGTCTTTTAGATATCGTTGAAAACCGTCTTGTTGGTATGAAGTGTCGTGGCGTTTACGAGACTCCTGGTGGTGCTATCATTTACAAGGCTCACAGCGCACTTGAGATGCTTTGCCTTGATAAAGAAACTTCACACTATAAAGCATTAATCGCTCAAAAGTTAGGCGAACTCGTTTACAATGCTCAGTGGTTCTCGCCTTTGACCGAGGCTATTCTTTCTTTCGTTAAAACAACCCAAAAGACAGTTACAGGCGATGTAACCTTAAAACTTTATAAGGGTAATATGATTAATGCAAGTATCACTTCTCCTTATTCGCTCTATGATCCTGAAATTGCTACCTTTGAAGAGGATGAAGTATACGATCAAACAGATGCTACCGGCTTCATTAACCTTTATGGTCTTCCCACATCTGTTTACGCTAAAATGAAGCAAAAAAATAACATTAAATAAAAGCAGGTATTTATAATGGATAAAATGTGGGCAGGAAGATTTGCCAAGGCGTTGGATAAACAGGCAGATGATTTTAACTCTTCCATTCATTTTGATTCAAGAATGTATAAGCAGGATATTATAGGTTCTATTGCTCATGCAGGAATGCTGAGCAAACAGGGTATAATTTCCGTGGAAGAAAAAGAACAAATTGTTGAGGGTTTATCCGAAATTTTAGCCGATTTGGAAAGCGGTAAAATCGGATTTGATATGAATGCGGAAGATATTCATATGTTTGTTGAATCGGAACTTACCAAAAGAATCGGTGATGCAGGTAAAAAACTTCATACTGCAAGAAGTCGTAATGACCAAGTGGCTTTAGATATTCGTATGTATTTAAAGTCGGAATGTGACCAAATAAGTGAACTTTTAAAGGATTTATTAAAGGTTATCCGTGATGTGGCATCAGCCAATAAGGATGCTATAATGCCGGGTTACACTCACTTGCAACGTGCCCAACCCATAACCTTTGCTCATCATATCCTAGCGTACGGAATGATGTTTAGCAGGGATTTGGAAAGAATTTCCGATGCTACAAAAAGAATGATGGCTTCTTGTCCGATCGGTTCTTGCGCATTGGCCGGTACTACATATAACACCGATAGAGAGTGGGAAGCCGAAAATTTAGGTTTCAGCGGAATTTCACTTAACAGTATTGATGGTGTTTCCGACCGTGATTTTTGCGTTGAATTGTTATCCGATTTTGCAATTGCAATGATGCACTTATCCCGTTTTTCCGAAGAAATTATTCTTTGGTCCAGTTGGGAATTTAAGTTTATTGAACTTGATGACAGTTATACAACAGGTTCCAGTATTATGCCCCAAAAGAAAAATCCTGATATGGCTGAGTTGGTTAGAGGTAAAACAGGTAGGGTATACGGCGATTTAATGGCATTGCTTACCACCCTTAAAGGTTTGCCTTTGGCATACAACAAGGATATGCAGGAGGATAAAGAGGCTATTTTCGATGCAATTGACACCATTAAGCAGTGTTTAGGCGTATTTACTCCTATGCTTGCAACTATGAAGACATTGCCTGAAAATATGTTGGCAGCAGCAGGAAAAGGTTTTATTAATGCTACCGACTTGGCTGACTATCTTGTTAAAAAAGGTATGCCATTTAGAAGTGCTTACAAAATTGTTGGCGAAATCGTGGCTTACTGCATTCAAAACGGATTGATTTTAGAAACTATGTCACTTGCTAAGTATAAAGAGATTGACAGCAGTTTTGAAAAGGATTTATACGGCGAAATCTCCCTTAAAACCTGTGTTGAAAAGAGAATTTCTGCGGGTGGAACGGGTGAAAAGTCAGTAGACAAGCAAATAGAATTTTTAACGGAGTTATTAAATGACTAAGGTTTTTATTGACGGCAGTGCAGGAACTACAGGTCTTAGAATTGCCGAAAGATTAGGTTTTAGAAAAGATATTGAGCTTATTACTTTGACCGAAGAAAACCGTAAAGATATTAATGCTCGTAAAGAGGCAATAAATCAGGCAGACATTGTTTTTCTTTGTCTGCCCGATGTGGCTTCTATAGAGTCGGTTTCCCTTTGCGAAAATGAGAATACGGTTATTATCGATACCTCAACCGCTCACCGAACAAACAGCGACTGGGCTTACGGTTTCCCCGAACTTTCAAAAGAGTTTGAAGAGAAAATTAAAACTTCAAAGAGAATTGCAAACCCAGGCTGTCACGCCAGCGGTTTTATCGCTTTGATTTATCCTTTAATTGAAAAGGGTATTTTAAAAGAGGATGCTTTGCTTTCTTGTGTTTCCTTGACAGGTTACAGTGGTGGTGGCAAAAAAATGATTGCCGAATACGAGGCAGAGGGTAGAGATGTCCTTTTAGATGCGCCCCGTCAGTACGGTCTTACCCAAAATCATAAGCATCTTCCCGAAATGACTGCTGTAACAGGAATTAAGAACCATCCTGCCTTTATGCCTATTGTAGGCGATTTTTACAGCGGCATGGAGGTTACTGTTCCAATTTTCCCCGAAATGCTTAAAAAGGGCAATTTAGAGGAAATTAAAGCAGTTTACAAGGAAAAATACACGGGTCCTGTTGTAAAATTTGTGGAAGATTTTAGCGAAGATGGATTTGTTTCGGCTAATAAATTAGGCAATAAAGACAGTATGGAAATTTCCGTTAGTGGAAATGATGATAGAATTTTACTCATAGCTCGTTACGATAACCTTGGAAAAGGTGCGTCGGGCGCTGCTGTGGAATGTATGAATATTGTGCTGGGTTGTGATATTACAACCGGTTTGGATATATAGGAGTGTTAAATTTGAAGATTATTTCAGGCGGTGTAACTGCTGCAAAAGGCTTTAAAGCCGGTGGTGTTCACTGTGGTATAAGAAAAAACAAACTTAAAAAGGATTTGGCCTTGATTTACAGTGAGGTCAAGGCAAATGCTGCCGCAGTTTATACCACGAATGCTGTTAAAGGTGCGCCTTTGACTGTTACTAAAAACCACATTTCAGATGGATTTGCAAGTGCTATTATTTGCAATAGCGGTAATGCTAACACTTGCAATGCTAATGGTATTGAAATTGCTGAGAAAATGTCAAACCTTTTGGGTGATGCATTAAATATTGACCCTTCCGATGTGGTTGTTGCTTCTACCGGTGTTATCGGACAACCTTTGGATATTGAGCCAATAAAGAACGGTATACCCGTTTTGGTTTCCTCCTTGGATGAAAATGGTGGCCACGATGCAGCCGAAGGCATCATGACAACCGATACTAAACCTAAAGAGGTTGCTGTGGAGTTTGAAATTGGTGGTAAACTTTGCAAAATCGGTGGTATTGCCAAGGGTTCGGGTATGATTCATCCCAATATGGCAACAATGCTTGTTTTTATTACTACCGACTGTAAAATCAGTTCCGAAATGCTTCAAAAAGCACTTTCAACCGATATTCAAAGTACCTTTAATATGGTTAGTATTGATGGCGATACCTCCACAAATGATATGGTTTGCGTTCTTGCAAACGGTATGGCTGAAAATCACGAAATTACCGAGGATAATGACGATTTTAAAACCTTTATGAAGGCTTTAAATACTGTTACTGTTAATCTTTGCCGAAAGATTGCCGGTGATGGAGAAGGCGCTACCAAACTTTTGGAATGCAAAGTTTGGGGTGCTGAAAACCAAGAAACAGCTAAAACTGTTGCAAAATCCGTAATTTGTTCTTCTCTCACAAAGGCGGCAATGTTTGGCGCCGATGCTAACTGGGGAAGGGTACTTTGCGCAATTGGTTACAGTAAAGCAAAGGTAGATGTTAATAAAATTGATGTTTCCTTTAAATCGGCAAAGGGAGAAATCCCCGTTTGCAAAAACGGTGCAGGAATTGAATTTTCCGAAGAAAAAGCGAAAGAAATTTTGCTAGAAGAAGTTATTGAAATTTTAATCAATCTAAATTCAGGTGAGGCAAGTTCCACTGCTTGGGGTTGCGACCTTACCTATGATTATGTAAAAATCAACGGCGATTACAGAACATAAAGCGAAGTGATTAGTATGTATATTGATGATATTACAAATGCTCAAAGAGCAGAGGTTTTGACAGCAGCGTTGCCTTTTATTAAGATGTATTACGGCAAAATTGTTGTTGTTAAATACGGTGGAAACGCCATGATTAACGAGGAACTTAAACAACAGGTTATGGAAGACTTGGTGCTTCTTCATTTGGTTGGTGTTAAGGTTGTTTTGGTTCACGGCGGGGGTCCCGAGATTACCGAAATGTTAAGCAAAGTTGGTAAAGAAACTCAGTTTGTTGATGGTTTGCGCGTTACCGATGCCGAAACTGCTGAAATTGTTCAAATGGTATTGGCAGGTAAAATTAACAAGAGTCTTGTAAACCTTTTGGGAACAAAGGGCGGCAAGGCTATGGGTATTTCGGGTATCGACGCTCACATCATTGAAGCCGAGGTTAAGGACCAGCGTTTAGGCTTTGTAGGTAATATCACAAAGGTTAATGTTGAACCTATTAAAAATCTTATGGATAACGATTACATACCCGTTATTTCTACCGTTGCTTGTGATGACAAGGGTAATGTTTACAATGTAAATGCTGATACTGCCGCTGCATATATTGCGGGGGCTTTAAATGCCGAGCGTTTGATTTCTATGACCGATATTGCAGGAATTTTAAAGGATAGGGATGACCCTACTTCTTTAATTCCTTGCATTGATGTTGCCGAGGCTAAGCAACTCTTTAGTGATGGCACAATTTCAGGCGGTATGATTCCTAAGGTTGAATGTTGCTTGGAAGCAATCTCTAAGGGTGTTAAAAAGGTTGTTATAATGGACGGCAGAGTACCTCATTCGTTACTTATTGAAACCTTGACCGATGAGGGTGCAGGTACAATGGTTATAAAGGAAAAAGGCCATGAATATTAAGGAAAAAGACAGTCTTTATCTTGCTAACACCTATGCTCGTTTCCCTTTGGTTTTAAAAGAGGGAAAAGGATCTAAAGTAGTAGATGAAGATGGTAAAGAGTATATAGATTTAGCCACAGGAATTGCAGTTAATTCTTTCGGCTTTTGCGATGATGAGTGGATTTTTGCGGTTACCGAACAGTTGAACACCTTGCAACATTCATCCAACCTTTATTACACCGAGCCTTGCACCGAATTAGGCGAAGTTTTATGTAAAAGAACCAATATGAAAAAGGTTTTCTTTTCCAATTCAGGCGCCGAAGCTAACGAGTGCGCTATAAAGGTTGCTCGTAAATACGCGGCGGAAAAGAAGGGTAGCGATTATTATACAATTATTACTCTTAAAAACAGTTTTCACGGCAGAACAATTACCACCTTGGCTGCTACGGGTCAAGATGTTTTCCATAAGGACTTTTTACCCTTGACTGATGGTTTTTGCTATGTTGAGGCTAATAATTGCGAAGAACTTGTAAAAACGGTAGAAAACGGCAAAATTGCGGCTATTATGTTTGAAACTGTTCAGGGTGAGGGTGGTATTAACCCCTTGACCGATGAGTTTGTTAAGACTATTTTTGAGTTGGCCGAAAAATATGATATTGTTACCATTGCCGATGAAGTTCAAACAGGTAACGGAAGAACAGGTAAACTTTACGGATTTATGAACTATGGTGTTACACCTGATATTTTCACAACTGCTAAAGGCTTAGGCGGTGGATTGCCTATTGGCGCCACTGTTTTGGGTCAAAAGGTGGAAAATGTTCTTAAATTTGGTGACCACGGTTCAACCTTTGGCGGTAATCCTGTGGCATGCGCCGGCGCTTTGAGTATTATAAACCGCATTGATGACACTCTTTTAGATGAGGTTAATGCAAAGTCTAAGTATATAGTTGATACTTTAAGTAAATGCAGTGGTGTTAAATCGGTTACAGGTAAGGGTTTAATGCTTGGCATTGAAACCGTTAAGGATGCAGGCAAGGTGATTGCTGAGGCTCAGGGAAAGGGCGTTTTGGTAATTAAAGCAAAAAACAAGGTAAGACTTTTACCTGCGCTTAATATTCCTTTCGGTGAGCTTGAGAAGGCAATTAATATTTTGTGTGAAGTAATAGGTGACTAATTATGGATTTTAAGGGCAAAAGTTTTTTAAAACTTTTAGATTTTTCGGCCGAAGAAATTGATTGTTTGATTGATTTGGCAGGTGAACTTAAAAATAAAAAGAAAATGGGCGTTCCTCATAGACTTTGCGAGGGCAAAAACATTGCTCTCATCTTCGAAAAAACAAGCACCCGTACCCGTTGCGCTTTCGAGGTTGCGGCTTATGACCTTGGAATGGGCGTGACCTACCTTGACCCCACAGGCTCTCAAATCGGTAAAAAAGAAAGCATTGCCGATACTGCAAGGGTTCTTGGTAGAATGTATGATGGTATCGAGTATCGCGGATTTGGTCAAGAAATCGTTGAAGATTTGGCAAAATATGCTGGTGTTCCCGTTTGGAACGGTTTGACTAATGAATTCCATCCGACACAAATTTTGGCGGATTTTCTTACCATTAAAGAAAAGTTTGGCTATTTAAAGGGAATTAACTTTGTTTATATGGGTGACGCCAGATACAATATGGGTAATTCCTTAATGGTTGGTTGCGCTAAAATGGGTCTTAATTTTACTGCTTGTGCGCCTAAAAAGTATTTTCCCGCTGAAGCCTTAATTAAAGAGTGTGAGGAAATTGCGAAACTTTCGGGCGCT
The DNA here is from genome assembly GCA_045659605.1 of Acutalibacteraceae bacterium. GTDB lineage: Bacteria > Bacillota > Clostridia > Oscillospirales > Acutalibacteraceae > UBA737. The sequence goes on along the minus strand of JAZOXF010000042.1, from coordinate 7,560 downwards.
ACTTTGCGTTTTGAAGAAGATCCTATGAAAGCCGTCGAAAACGCTGATGTTATTTACACCGATGTTTGGGTTTCCATGGGTGAACCTGCCGAAGTTTGGAATGAGCGAATTAAGGAACTTTCACCTTATCAGGTTAATAAAAAGTTAATGTCAAATGCTAAGGAAAATGCTGTGTTTATGCACTGTTTACCCGCTTTTCATGACCTTAATACAGGTATTGGAAAAGAAATGTTTGAAAAATTTGGCATAGGGGAGATGGAGGTTACAAACGAGGTGTTCGAAAGCGAACAGTCCATCGTTTTTGACGAAGCCGAAAACCGTATGCACACCATAAAAGCTGTAATGGCAGCCACTTTGTAAGAATAAAAACTTTCATTATTTCATACTATTTTTCAGTAGGTGAATAATAATGAAAGTTTTTTTTATTGCAGTATTTTCGGTGTTTTTGTTACCCCTTTTATTTTTTTATATTAAAAGCCACAAGTTTTTTAAAATGGTTCTTTTTAATGGATTTTTAGGAATTTCGGTTTTGGCAATAATTAATTTAACAAGCAAATTTACAGGTCTATATATTCCGATTAATTGGTACAGTATGGGTGGAATTTCACTTTTTTCGGTTCCGGCAATTTGCTTAATTTTAGTGATACAGGTGCTGTTATAACTCCCAATAAAAGGGGAGTTATATTTTTTGTTTAAAAAATATTGACTTTTCCTGACCTTTCCTTTATAATTAAAGTCAGGAAAGGTCAAAAAGGTGATTTAAAATGAGAATGAGCGATATAATAACACAGGAAATTTTAAAAATGCTTAGCGAATCCGAGGAGAATATTGCCGAAATTCAACGAAATGAATTTGCGGGAATAATGGGTTGCGCGCCCAGTCAAATTAACTATGTGTTATCCTCTCGTTTTACCCCCGAACACGGCTATATAATTGAAAGCCGAAGAGGTGGCGGAGGATTTATTAAAATCAGGAGAGTAATGCTAAATCAAAGTTCAGCGTTAATGCATATTATCAATTCAATTGGTGATAGAATTGATGCTTTAAGTACCCGAGTTGTGCTTGAAAATTGCCTTGAAACAGGGCTTATTAGCCGTGACGTGGCAAGACTTATGGCATCGGCTGTGGGTGAAAAGGTAATGCAAGAAATACCGCCTATTTTAAAGGATAGTGTTCGGGCTGCAATTTTGAAACAAATGCTTTTAACTCAAATTTAAAGAGGCGATTTTATGTTATGCGAGAAATGTGGTAAACACAATGCCACAACCCACATTCGCACCATTGTTAATGGCGTTATTTGTGAGAAAAATTTATGTGAATATTGTGCTGCTGAAGATGGATTGGGTGTTTCAATGCAAAACCCTTTGGGAAGTATGCTGTCGTCAATGTTTGGGGAGTTTGCTAAACCTGTAACTACCAAGCGTTGTAAGGTTTGCGGATCTAGTTTTAACGACATTGCTAAAAGTGGCAAAGCCGGTTGTTCAGAGTGTTATATAACCTTTAAATCCGAATTTTTGCCCTATTTAAAAAGGGTACACGGTAGTACCAACCATACAGGAAAAGTTCCTAATATTCTTCAAAACGATAACCGCGTTGAAGAACTTAAAGAACAACTTAAATCTTTAATTTCAGAAGAAAATTATGAACAAGCGGCGGTGGTACGAGATAAAATAAGGGAATTGGAGGCAAAGGACAATGAGTAATTGGTTTAGTGACAAGGAAAATAAAAACAATATTGTTCTTAGCACAAGAATACGACTTGCCCGAAACCTGAGTGGAATGCCTTTTCCTTACAAAATGACCCCCGAAATGCGAAATAACCTTAATGCTAAGATTAAGGATGTCATTAAAAATAGTGATTCGCCGTTACTTTCTTCTTTGAGATATATAAATATGTCTGATGTGCCTGAACTTAAGGTTAAATCGATGGTTGAAAGGCATATTATAAGCCCTGAATTTGCTGCTTCTAAAAATACTGCAATAATACTTTCATCCGATGAAAGCATAAGTATTATGGTAGGGGAAGAGGACCACATTAGAATTCAGGTGATTTTGGCGGGTTTGCAACTTGAAAAAGCTTATGAAATTGCTGATGAAATTGACCGAGAATTACACAAAAGTTTAAATTTTTCCTTTGATAATGAACTGGGTTATTTAACCGAATGTCCTACCAATTTGGGAACAGGACTCAGAGCATCGGTTATGATGCACTTACCCCTTTTGGAAAGTACAGGAAGACTCGGAAACCTTTGTGAAAACATTGGTAAAATTGGCTTTACTGTTAGAGGTATCTATGGCGAGGGCTCAAAATCAAGAGCGTCGCTTTATCAAATTTCTAATCAAATTACCCTAGGAATTAGTGAGGAAAACGCCATCCAAAACCTTTCCTTAATTGCAAATCAGTTGATAGAAAAAGAGAAAAGTATAGAAAACGAGTTAAACCGAATTTCCCTGGATGATAAGATTTATAGAAGTTTGGGCGTTTTGCAAAACTGTCGTGTTTTGGAAAGCAATGAGATGATGAATTTGTTATCATTGATTAATTTAGGGATTAGAATGGGCATAATTAAAGAGGATTATGAACCTATCAGGGTTTTAATTGATGCAAAACCTTATATGTTGATGGAAAAATTCGGGGAATTGACCCCCGAAGAGCGAGATATTAAAAGAGCCGAATATGTAAGGGAGCATTTTAAAATGAAGATTTAAAGAAGGTGTAGTTTAATGAAATATAATTTTAGCGGTTTTACTTCTAAGGCAAACGAGGCTTTGAACTTGGCCATAAGTTTTGCCGAGAGTATGGGTCACACCTATGTTGGAAGTGAACACTTGCTTTTGGGATTATTGAAATTAGGAAGCGGAGTGGCTTTTTCGGTGCTTAATAAAAATTCCGTTACCACCGATAAAATAGAGGAACTTTTAAAAGCTCAAATAGGTGTGGGTACGCCAACAAGACTTTCCCCCGATTACTTTACGCCAAGGGCTAAAAAAGCCATTGAAAACGCCATGAGAACAAGCGGTGGTATGGGTAAAAAATATGCAGGAACCGAGCATATTTTAATTGGAATTTTAAGTGATGGCGACAATTTCGCCATACGTTTTATAAATGCTTCGGGAGCTGATGTTTCCTTAATTATAAACGAGGCTTTGAAAACCACAGGCATTGACTCTCAAGGAGATATGGGTGGCAAAAACTCAGCTAAAAAGACTTCTAAGGAAAGCAACAGTGTTCTTGAAAAATATGGAATTGATTTAACCGAAGAGGCTAAAAAGGGCAAAATCGACCCTGTTATCGGTCGTGAAACCGAGGTTGAAAGGGTTATTCAAATTCTTTGCCGAAGAAATAAAAACAACCCTTGTCTCATTGGTGAACCCGGTGTTGGCAAAACTGCTATTGTAGAAGGTTTGGCGCAAAAAATAGTAGATGGTTTGGTGCCCGATATTCTTCAAAATAAAAAACTCATCACCCTTAATTTAACGGGTATGGTTGCAGGTACAAAGTATCGTGGTGATTTCGAGGAACGCATTAAAGGTGTTATTGATGAGGTTACATCGCGAGATGATGTTATTCTCTTTATAGATGAAGTTCACACAATAATTGGAGCAGGTTCAGCCGAGGGCGCTACCGATGCAGCAAATATCTTAAAACCTGCTTTGGCTCGTGGCGAATTTCAACTAATTGGTGCTACAACCATTAGCGAATACCGAAAAAATATTGAAAAGGATTCAGCTTTGGAACGCCGTTTTCAACCTGTTAATGTTGCTGAGCCTAATGAAGACGATGCTTTGCTGATTTTAAAAGGACTAAAGGATAAATACGAAGCGCATCACAAGGTTGTTATCACTGATGAGGCTTTGGAAACCGCTGTAAAACTTTCTTCAAGATATATTAGCGACCGTTTCTTGCCTGATAAGGCTATTGACCTTATTGATGAGGCATCTGCTAAGGTGCGCCTTAAAGTGGCCAAGTCACCCGATTATTTGAAAGAGTTGGAAGATGAAATTTCTTCGACCCAGGCCGAGAAAGAGGAGGCTATAAACGCCCAGGAATTTGAAAGGGCGGCAACCCTTCGCGATAAAGAAACCGACCTTAGAAAAGAACTCGAGGAAAAACATGCTAGTTGGAGGGAGCAAAACGGTCACAGTAACGGCAAGGTTACTGCCGAGGATATTGCCGATATAATCTCCCTTTCGACAGGTATTCCTGCATCAGAGCTTACCGAAGCCGAGAGTCAGCGACTCCTTCGCTTAGAGGAAGAATTACACAATAGAATTATCGGTCAAAACGAGGCTGTGACAGCTGTTTCCAAGGCCATAAGAAGGGGAAGGGTTGGACTTAAAGACCCTAATAGACCTATAGGTTCATTTATATTCTTAGGACCTACCGGTGTGGGCAAAACCGAACTTTGTAAAGCCCTTTCAAGCGCTATGTTTGGTAGTGAAAATGCTATGATCAGACTTGATATGTCGGAGTATATGGAAAAGCATACCGTTTCACGCCTTGTAGGCTCACCTCCGGGATATGTTGGTTTTGAAGAGGGAGGACAGCTTACCGAAAAGGTGAGACGCAATCCTTATTCAGTTGTGTTGTTTGATGAAATTGAAAAAGCTCACCCCGATGTGTTTAATATGCTGCTGCAAATTTTAGAGGATGGTATTCTTACCGACTCTCAGGGTCGAAAAGTGGACTTTAAGAATACAATCATCATTATGACCTCTAATGTTGGAGCAAGGAAACTGACCGAAAAGAAGATTAGTTTCGGTTTCGGAGAAAATTCAAATCAAAACGAAGATGTCAAAGAGGCGGCTTTGGGCGAACTAAAAGCCACCTTCAGACCCGAGTTTTTAAATCGCGTGGATGATATTATTGTTTTCTCAAAATTAACTAAAGATGAAATAGAGCAAATAGCCGATAAGATGCTTGAAAATCTTAAAAAGAGACTTGAAAACATCAATATCTCACTTAGTTGGGATGAAAATGTGAAATCGGCGTTGGCTGAAAAAGGTTTTGATGATATCTATGGCGCAAGACCTTTACGCCGTGAAATTCAAAGCAAAATCGAGGATGCTTTAAGTGAAAAAATCCTTGATGGAAGCGTTAAAAACGGTGATAGCGTTAATTGTACTTTTTCGGAAAATCAATTTGTTTTTGAGTAATTAAATTAAAACACCCAAGAGTTATCTTGGGTGTTTTTTAGTTGAATTAATGTTAGCTAATTTTAAGGGTTTCTACTTCATATTTAAGAGAAAATATTCAATATCTTAAATACAATTTTTTGTTTTAAATATAATTATTTATTTAGTGTTAGATTTAACCACTTGATAGATTGTTCAATCCAAATTTTATTGTGTTCGGCAATGATACCCGGATTATTTAAGGTTTCCTTATCACAGGTAGAAAGACCGTGGCCTCCGGAAGGGAAAATATGTAATTCAAAAGGTATTTTATGTTCAGATAATGCGGTTGCATATAAAATGCTGTTTTTTACCGGAACACAAGTGTCATCGGAAGTGTGCCAAATAAATGCGGGTGGTGTTTTTTCGTTTACTAATCTATCGCAAGAAAATTTGTCAATGTCGGTATCCTCTAAAGGTCTGCCCAGCAAGTTTTCAAAACTGCCTTTATGGTGATGTTTGGGGTCAGCAGTTATTACGGAATAAGAAAGAATCGTTGCATTTACAGCTTTGCTGTTTGGGAAGTTTTTTCTAACCTCTTCACAATCAAACGCGGTAGAGTAGTGGGCAGCGAGGTGACCTCCTGCCGAAAAACCGATTATTGCAACTTTTTCGGTGTTGCAATTCCATTCTTCCGCTTTGGTATTTATAAGGTCCATAACAGCTGCAACCTCATTTATTTGTGCGGGGAAATGGATGTTTGCTGAACCCACAGAATATGTAAGTAAAAACACATTATAACCGGCTTGTAGATATTTAAAAGCAATTGGCTCAGATTCTCTTTGGCTGCAATAGGCGTAACCGCCACCGGGACAAATTATTATACAAGGTCTTTTTTGGTTCTCGCGGTTCATTTCAGTCATATTGTATGGTAAATATATTTCTAAAGTGGGATTGGCACCATTTTCGCCTAAAAAAGAGTATATATCTTTAAGAAAAAGTTTTTCACATTTCATAATTTTCACCTCAAGTTATCTTAAAATCATATTATCACAATTTTAATGATTAATCAACCTAAAAGTTGAATTTAATTTTTTATAGAGTTTTAAAATATAATTTATAAAAAGTAAAACAGCCTTAGATCTTTCTAAGGCTGTTTTTAAATAAATCGGTCAAACCGAATTATTTCATGCTGTTTTCGTAAGATTCGATCATTTTCTTAAAAGTGTGTCCCGTACGACCAATGAGATGAGTTCCCATCTTTTCAAAGACTTTACCAAAGGTATCGCCGGTAAAAATCTTCACAGAAATCTCGACAACACCGTCATCTACGGGGGTTACATATATCTTATCAATATACTTGTTTACGAAAGCAGAGTCTATCATTTCTTTCGATGCATCGGCTTCTGCTTTTGCTAAAATGGTTTTTATTTGTTCGATTTTTTCCTTAAATCCTGCTTTTGAGTTTATCTCATTTTCCATTTCCTGAATAGTAGAATAAATTTCAGCAGATTCTTCGGAAATTTGTTTATTCATTTCAACAAAATCGCGGTCGCTGATTTGTCCTGCAATGTTGTATTCGAGCAACTTGGATTTCTTCTTAGAGAGTAAATCAAGACGGTCTTTTAGTTTTTGCAGGTCAACAGTAGAGGTGTCTTTGGCAATCATTTCGGTATACAAATTTGTATATTCTTCAATGATAGATTTTGCATCTTCAGCAGTGTCTTTAAATACCTCATAAAGAATTTCCTTAATTTCTTCTTCATAAATGGCAAAAGAAGGACAAGTGTCTTTGCCATTGCTGATTTTGCCACTGCATATCCATCTGCTAAAACTATTGCCTTTGCGGTCTTTACTGTCTTTTCGGTAGTAAAGTTTTCCACAATGGGTGCAGTACATTTTGCCGGTCAGGAGATTAGGATGATTGCATTGATTTTGTCTGTTTTTAACATCACGACTGCGTCTTTTAAGAACAATATTGGCTTGTTCCCAAAGTTCTTCGCTAACAATAGCAGGAACGATATCGCCGGTTTCATCCTTAAACATAACCCATTCTTCGGGTGGTAAAAACTTTTGCTTTTTGGTAAACATATCAACTATTTTTACTTTATTACCAACATAATAGCCTTTATATTTTGGATTTGAAATTGTGTTAGACATTGTGCTATGACAAATTTTTTTACCATTGTTATTGCGATAACCTTTAGTCCAGAAGATATCCTCAATTTGTTTCATACTGTATTGGTCAGTAGCATAGAGCGTGAATAATTCACGCACCATTTCAGCTTCTTTTTCATCAATAACTAATCTTTTGTTTTCTTTTCGATAGCCAAAAATACGGCTGTTACCAAGGACAACATTTTTCTTTATGGCCTCTTGATGACCGAACTTGATACGGGAAGAGAGCTTGCGCAATTCGTCCTGTGCAATACCCGACATAATGGT
>JAZOXF010000041.1:0-8841 GCA_045659605.1 Acutalibacteraceae bacterium | reverse complement strand
AAAAATGTTGATAATACTCATTATTAATGTTATAATATAATAAATAATAGATTTGAAAGGACTTTTATAATGAGTAATATTATCATAACAAGTGATAGTACAAGCGACTTAAGCGCCGAACTTCGTGAGCGCTACAACATCCCATTTATGCCCCTTGGCGTAACTTTGGGTGGAAAAACTTATAAGGATGGTGTTGAGGTTACTCCTGATGATATTTATGCCCATCACAGCAAAACCGGTGAACTACCCAAAACCACCGCTGCAAACTTAGATGAATGTTTAACATTCTTTAAACAATTTGTAGATGAAGGCAAAACCGTTATCCACGTTTCACTAGGATCCAGTCTTTCTTCCACCTTCAATAATGCAAGACTTGCTGCAATGGAGTGTGGTAATGTTTACGTTATCGATTCCGGCAATCTTTCCACCGGCGCAGGTTTGTTGCTAATTGCCGCTGCCGAAATGGTTAAAGAAGGTTTAGAAGCCGAAGAAATTGTAGAAAAAGTAAATGCTTTGGTTCCTAATGTTGACGCTTCTTTTGTAATTGATAACCTTGAATATTTGCACAAAGGCGGTAGATGTTCGGCCCTTGCAATGCTCGGTGCCAATGTACTCAAATTAAAGCCCTGTATTGAGGTTAAAAACGGCGCTATGGGCGTTGGAAAGAAGTACCGCGGCAAATATGGTGATGTTCTTAAAACCTATGTAACCGAGCGTTTAGCTAATACTGACGATATTGATACCAGCCGTATCTTCGTTACCCATGCAGGATGCGATGAAGATATTGTAAACGCTGTTGTTGATCAAGTTAAAGCCACCGGTATTTTTAAGGAATTTTTCCTTACCCGCGCAGGATGTACAATTTCTTCCCACTGCGGAAAAGATACTCTCGGCATCTTGTTCGTAAGAAAAACTCCTATCGCTTAAATTTTTAAAATTAAAAATCTCGCCTATATGGGCGAGATTTTTTATGCTTATTTTAAACTATCGGCAATAGTTAAAATTAAATCCTTTGATTTTTCCCAGCCAAGGCAAGGGTCGGTAATGGATTTTCCGTATATATGCTCCCCTATTTTTTGGGCGCCGTCTTCAATATAACTTTCAATCATAAGACCTTTAACCATATTTTTAATGTCAATATTATGATTACGGCTGTAAACAACATCCTTAGCAATTCTGATTTGTTCTAAATACTGTTTGGAAGAATTGGCGTGGTTAGTATCAACAATAGCCGAAGGATTTTGCAAATCGGTTTTAAGGTAAAGGTCGTGTAACTTTACTAAATCTTCATAGTGGTAATTGGAAACATATTTTCCTGTAAAATCAACATATCCTCTCATAATCGCGTGGGCATAAGGGTTACCTTCACTTTGCACTTCCCATCCTCTATAAAGAAAAGTGTGCTGATGTTGAGCCGCAGTGATAGAGTTCATCATAATTGACAGGTCGCCGCTTGTAGGATTTTTCATACCAACAGGAGCCTCAATTCCACTGGCGGTCAGTCGATGCTGTTGATTTTCAACCGAACGGGCACCAACGGCAACATAAGCCAATAAATCGGACAAGTAACGGTAATTTTCGGGGTAAAGCATCTCATCAGCACAAGTGAAACCGTAATTCTTCAAAGCTGATAAATGCAAATCGCGAATTGAAACTATACCGTTTAACATATCGGGTTTTTTATCAGGATTAGGTTGATGCAACATACCCTTGTAGCCATCACCGGTTGTGCGAGGTTTGTTAGTGTAAATTCTTGGAATTATAAAGATTTTATCCTTAACCTCATCTTGAACATCACGCAGTCGGCCAATGTAATCAAGCACAGCATCTTTGTTATCAGCCGAGCAAGGTCCGATAATAAGTATAAACTTATCACTTTTACCCTCAAAAATCCTTTTAATTTCCTCTTGGCGTTCATTTTTAATTGTCAGACTTCTTTCATCCAAAGGATATAAAGATTTAATATCCTTTGGAATAGGAAGTTTTCTTAAAAAATTCATGCTCATTGGTATTACTCCTTATCGAAAAGACCTCTTCTTAAGGTCGAACAACGCATCATTTCCCTCATACCCGCGCGGTCGGAGGTTTTAATTTTATCGTATAATTCATTAAAAGATGCTCTGAATCTTTCCATTTGACATAGCAAATCGTTCTTGTTGCTTAAAAACAATTCACTCCACATTTCATCATTAATTCTTGCAATTCTTGTTAAATCCCTGAAGGAATCTCCGGTATATTTTTCCATACCCTCAGTATCAGCGCAGCACATCAAACTGACAGCGATACAGTGAGTTAGTTGTGAGAGAAATGCTATCATTTTGTCGTGATCTTCAACACTTAATCTTGATACTCTTTGGAAACCTAACATTTTACCAATATTTTCGCAAAGTTCAATAGCGCTTTCGGTATTTTTCTCGGTTGGTACCACAATATAGTTAGCACCTTTAAAAATTGCAGGGTCACTGTTTTTAACACCGCTTATTTCCTTACCCGCCATTGGGTGAGCTGAAATAAATTCAACATCCTCACGCAAAATATCTTGTATTGCATAGACTACGCTACCCTTAACACCCGTAACATCGGTGACAACTGCACCACTTTTAAAGTACTGTTGATTATTTTTAACCCAATCAATAAAAATGTGAGGATATAGTGCAAATATTACTACATCTGCATCTCCGATTAATTTGGGATCAATTTTGTCGCTTCCATAATCAATAATATTGTTATTGACAGCGTAGTCTATATCCTCTTTATTCTTTGTAATTGCCGATACTTTAAAACCTATATTTTTAAGACCTTTAGCGTAACTTCCGCCCAAAAGTCCTAAACCAACAATTAAAAAATTGATATCCTTTATAAGTTTCATTATTTGTTTTCCACCTTAAGATTAACGCCTAATTTTTTGAGTCTTTGGAAAAAATCAGGCAAACTTTTACCAACCGCTTCAGCACCGTAAATTCTACCACCTGTAAGGGTGCAAAGCAAAGAAATTGCCATAACAATTCGATGGTCATTATGACCCGAAAGGGGTAAAATTGGTTTTTGCAATGCACAAGGAAAAACAGTAACTGTATTTTCCTCAACATCTACCTTACAACCAAATTTCGCGAGTTCCTCAGCCATAGCGCGGGAGCGGTCACTTTCCTTAATTTTAAGTCGTTTTGTGCCGGTTAAAACTATTCCCTTTATAGCGGCGCCCAGCGCCATTAACACAGGTGCCAAATCGGGACAGTCGGAAACATCAACTTTAGGACACCCTTTTTGAAGCATAGGAAATATTTCTTTATAAACCCTATCCCCTTGCACACTGGCACTATCTAACCCTTTAACTGCAACATTTCCGCCTAATAAATTAAATGCATCAAAGAAAGCGGCATTAGAATAATCGCCTTCAACCGTTAAATCACGGTTTTTAAAGGTTTGTCCACCTTTAACATACATTGTATTTTCATCTATTTTGCTAATTCTAACTCCAAAATCAGCCAATGCCTTTAAGGTCAAAGCTAAATAAGATGCGCTTTCACTTTTACCGGTAATATCAATTACACTTTCACCCTCTAATAAAGGCAAAGACATCATGAGACCGCTTATAAACTGACTTGAAATATCTCCACGAACAGTATATCTTCCGCTGCTCATTTTTCCATTTATTGTAACCGAATTATAATCTTTAACAAACTTAATTCCTTGAGCTTTGCACATTTCCTCGTAAATACTGAGAGAACGCTCGAACAAACGAGGTGTTCCTTCAAGGACAATTTCCTTATCTTTTAACATACAAAACGGAATAATAAATCGAATGGTACTACCGCTTTCACCACAATAAAGTTTATTACTTTTCAGTTTTTTCTCAGGGGAAAGTCCACCAATTGTTACGGTGTTGCCATCAATTTGAACATTTGCGCCTAATGCTTTTAAGCAACCAAGCGTTGCCTTAATATCTTCGGAAAAATCAATATTTTCAATAATACTTTCCTTAGTGTTAGCACCACAAATCAAATACCTATGAGCCATACTTTTTGAAGGTGGCGCTATCATTTCACCAAAGGCGGTGCTTTTTTCTATTGTAACTATCATTATTTATAATCCACCAAAAAATCAATTGCTTCTAAATATCCACCGATACCCTTGCCTGTAATATTTTTAATACAAGCCATTCTTAAATAACTAATTTGTCTAAATTCTTCACGAGTTTCCAAGGCTGAAATATGTACTTCAACTGTCGGTAAACCAACAGCCTTTAAGGCATCTAACAAGGCAATGCTTGTGTGAGTATAAGCACCCGCATTAATCACAATACCATCAAAAACGCCATATGCTTTTTGAATTTCATCAACCAAATCGCCTTCGTGGTTAGACTGATAAATCTTAACCTCTATTCCCTTTTGCCTGGCGTGATTCTCAACGCTTTTACAAAGAGTTTTATAATTTTCTTTGCCGTAAATATCAGGTTCCCTAATACCTAACATATTAATATTAGGACCGTTAATTACTAAAATTTTCACTAATAATTACCTCTTTTATGTTTTCAACATTTTCATTGACATCGTTAGTGCAATTAATTATATAATCAGCCGAAGACACATATATGTCGTATCGCTCGTCATATCTTTTTTGCAAATCTTGTTTGTTTGAAGACAACGGTCGGTCGGAAGTCGTAACAATATCGTCAATATCTTTATCAAGAAAAACAACTTTGCCGTTTCCCTTCAATAGGTCAATATTGCGACTGTTTAAAACAGCTCCTCCGCCTGTTGCTATAACTAATCCTTGATTTGCAGAAATTTCGGCTATAACCCGACTTTCAATTTCACGAAAAACCTTTTCACCGCGAGTTTTGAAGATTTCGGGAATAGACATCCCCTCTTTTTTTACAATTTCCTCATCGGTATCAATAAAATCTTTGCCTAGTTTTTTTGCCAATGCTTTACCGATTGTGGTTTTTCCGCAACCGGGCATTCCGATAAGCACAAAGTTTTGCTTTTCTTTTAAGATTTTATCATATATATCGGTCATTTTTGCTTTAGGCAGGTCTTTATTTAAGAAAAGTTCACTCGCAAAGAAAGCCTGTGCTACAAGCATTAAAAGTCCACCAACTGCCTTGATTTTTCGCTTTTTAGCCATAACTATCAGCGCTGAAGAAAGCGGATTATAAACCACATCGACTACTGCTTCTAAATTATGAAATTCATCAATTCTAATTGCAGTTTCGCCAATATTGGGATACATTCCACAAGGAGTGGTGTCGATTATAATCTCAGCATCGTGTTGCTTTTCATAGGCTTGAGTATAGGTTGTAAGCGATTCTCCACCCTTGCGAGAAACGCGGTAAACTTCTCTTGCTTCCAAAGCGTTTGCGACAGCCAATGCGGTTTTAGAGGTGCCGCCGCTTCCTAAAATTAAAACCTTTTTATCTTTGAGAGTTATATCGTTATGTGTAATAAGTTCTCTCAAACCTAAAAAATCCGTGTTAAAACCAAAAAGTTTGCCGTTTTTGTTTATAACAGTATTCACAGCACCAATTTGCTTAGCATTGTCGCTTATTTCATCTAAATAAGGAATTACTGCCTCTTTATAAGGTATTGTAACATTTATAGCTTTGAAATTCTTGGAAAGCATAAATTCCTCAAGATTTTCGGGAGAAATCTCCTTTAATTCATAAGAATAATCTGCCAAGTAATTATGAATTTCTTTTGAAAAACTGTGAGATAGTTTTTCCCCAATTAAACCGTATTCCATTATTTTGTCATCCAATCAGTTCCAAACTTTGTGGTTAAAAGGTCACAAAGAGTGATAGCGGCAACGCTGTCAACAACTACTTTTGCTCTGTGAACAATGCAAGGATCGTGTCTACCCTTAGCGGCTAAAACAGTGCTTGAATTATCTCTGATATCAACAGTCTCCTGTTCTTTTGAAATTGTAGGTGTAGGTTTAATTGCGATACGGAAAATTATCGGCATACCATTTGTGATGCCGCCGTTTATACCGCCGTTATTATTGGTTTTTGTGGCAATTTTTCCGTTTTCAATTACAAACGGGTCGTTAGCCGTCGAGCCTGTCATTTTGGCAATATCAAATCCTGCCCCAAACTCAACACCCTTAACTGCGGGGATTGAAAACAGTGCGTGGGAAAGCATACTCTCTACACTGTCAAACCAAGGCTCTCCAACACCAGCGGGAAGACCGCAAACGGCAGTTTCAAGCACACCGCCAACACTGTCACCCTCTGTTCTGACCTCATTGATTTTCTTTTGCATTTCTTCGCCTTTTTGAGAATCCAAAACAGCAAATTGCATATCATTTAAAGCCTTAATATCGGCTTCTATGTTTTCAAATTTTCTATCCTTTATATCACCAATTTGTGATATATGGGTACCAATAAAAATACCTTTTTCTCTTAAAACACTAATAGCAATAGCGCCTACGGCTACAAGAGCCGCAGTAACTCTACCGCTGAAATGACCGCCGCCTCTATAATCCTCAAAACCGTTATATTTTACATTTGCGGTGAAATCGGCGTGAGAGGGTCGCATTTTAAAACGGGTTTCATCATAATCCGCCGAGTGTGTGTTTTCATTTGGTATTACAATACAAATTGGTGTGCCCGTTGTCTTACCTTCAAAAACACCGCTAAGAATTTTAAAATTGTCTTTTTCGGCTCTCGGAGTCGAAATACTACCAACAGGACGGCGTAAGTTGAGTTGATTTTTTATAAAATCAGTGTCAACTTTAATACCGGCGGAAAGACCGTCAATAACCGCACCGATAGCTTCCCCATGGCTTTCGCCGAAAAGAGTTACGGATACATTATTTCCAAAGGTGTTTTTCATATTTTAAGACCTCTTTCAAACTGAGAAATCGAAATTTTTCTCATTTCCCATTTGCCAACTTCGGGGACAAAAACAACTGTAATGTCAGTTCCATCTGCCTTTTTATCGTGATAAACTGCATCAATTAATTGCTTTTTATTGAAATTAAGCTCGGTCGGCAAATTCAAATTTTTAAGTACTGCTAAAAGTCGGGGTTTTACCTCGTCAGAGCACATCGGCATCATACCCAATGCCACTGCCTCGCCGTGGTAAATATCCTTAAAATCAGAATTTGTTTCTATAGCGTGCGCCAAGGTATGACCGAAATTAAGAATTTTTCTGAGTCCCGCTTCCTTTTCATCTTCTTCCACAATGCTTTTTTTGAATTTAAGTGATTTTTCAATTACATACTCAATATTATAATAGCCCTTTTCAAAATGCTCGAAAAGTTCCTTATCGCCTGTCAACGCCATTTTAACAGCCTCAGCAAGTCCGTTTGAAATTTGTCGTTCTTCCAAGGTTTTAAGCGTATCGGGGTCGATTATAACCGCTTTAGGCGGGTAAAAAGCACCAACAATATTTTTAAATCCTTCGAAATCAATAGCTACCTTACCGCCAACCGAGGAATCAACTTGAGACAAGACAGTTGTTGGGATATTGTAAAAATCAACACCCCTCATAAAAGAAGATGCCACAAATCCTGCAAGGTCGCCAACAACCCCGCCACCCACTGCAACAACGCAATCAGTACGGGTAAAGCCATTTTTAACCATCACAGATAAAAGCGATTTGTAATTATCAAAATTTTTGGATTCTTCACCTTGCTTTATAGTCATCACAAAGGCTTCGGTGCACTGAGATGCAACAGTCTTTGAATAACGCTCAGGAACACCGCTGTCGGTTACAATTAAAACCTTTCTATTAAGGTTTATAAGAGCACCTACTTTTGCAAGTATTCCACTTTCAAGGTATATGTTATATTCACCTGTGTTTGTTTTTACAGGAATAATCATTAAAGCATTATCTCCTTTTCGAAACTGCCTAAAACCTTAAGTTCACTGCATTTCAAGGACAGTTCTTTAAGCATTTTTTCGCCCTTTTCGCTATTGATATTACCCTCGCCCTCGGCGTAGAAATAATAGTTCCAAATAAGTTCTTTTGTAGGTCGGCTTTTTAATGCTTTAAGGTTAAAGCCGTTATCACCAATAATCGAAATGGCCTTTCCCAAAGCACCCGCTTCATTATTAACAGTGAAAAACATAACAAAATGTTTATCATCTATCGACGCTTGTTTTTTAGTTCTTGAAAAAACAGCAAAACGGGTTGTGTTTGTTCCCGACGCGTTTATATGAGACTTAATAATTTTAAGTCCATACTCCAAAGCCGCTTCCTCGCTTCCGATAGCGGCAATATCAGTTCTTCGGGACTCCGCAACCTGTTTTGAAGCAACGGCAGTATTTATTGCCTCAATGGTTTCGAGTTTATATTTTTTAATAAACTCAGCGCATTGACCAAGCGCTTGAGGATGAGAAACAACCTGTTTTATAGTAGTTAAATCAGCGCCCTCATTTGCCAACAAATTTTGGGTTATGCCGATATCGTAAATTCCGTTTATATATAAGGAACCAAAGAAAGCCAAGTCTAAAACATTACCAACATCACCATTAAAACTGTTTTCTAAAGGTAAAATCGCACAATCGCAAACACCGTCTACAACCGCATTATATGCCTCTTTAAAATCAGCAAAGGCAACCGTTACAGCATCGGGGAATATTCTTTTAGAGGCAACCTCGGCAAATGCGCCTTTAACGCCGCTGAATGCCACTCTCATACCTTCAAGTAATCTATGTTGATACGCCTTTGAAACTTCCATGGTGCTGTCTAAGAAGTTAGCATAATAAGATTTGAGTTCTTCGTCTAGAAAAGCATTTACATTGCGATTTATAACATCCTGTTCTCTTTGAGGGTCTAAAACCTGCAAACCGTGAAGTTTCTTATATTCAGCAACCTGCTTAACAGCAGCCATTCG
>JAZOXF010000040.1:0-6191 GCA_045659605.1 Acutalibacteraceae bacterium | reverse complement strand
TACGGACGTTTGGGAGTGCCTTGCAGGTCCAGGTAAAAAGGCTAAAATCGGTAAAATTTTTAAATTTTCCGATAATCTTTCTTGCGAGGTTATAGATATTACCGATGAGGGTAACCGTATTGTAAAATTTATTCACGATGGTGAGTTTTATGCGGTACTTAGTGAAATCGGCCAAATGCCTTTGCCACCATATATCAAGGAAAAATTAAAGGATAACGAGCGTTACCAAACCGTCTATTCGAAGGAATTAGGCTCGGCAGCAGCCCCCACAGCAGGTCTTCATTTTACTAATGAGTTGTTGGATGAATTAAAGGAAAAAGGCGTTAAAATCGCTTATGTTACTCTCCATGTGGGTCTTGGAACATTCAGACCCGTTAAGGTTGATGATGTTACCAACCACAAAATGCACACCGAGGAGTATTTTGTAACAAAAGAAACTGCTGATATTATAAACCAAACTAAAGCCGATGGTGGTCGTGTTATTTGTGTTGGCACAACCGCTTGTCGCACCGTTGAAAGTGTTGCTCAAAAATACGGCAAGGTTGTGGAATGTTCGGGTGAAACCGATATTTTCATTTATCCGGGTTTTGAGTTTAAAGCAATGGATGGACTTATTACCAATTTCCATTTGCCCGAAAGCACACTTATTATGTTGGTTTCAGCTTTCGCAAGTTATGAAAATGTTATGAATGCTTATGAAATTGCCGTTGAAGAAAGATATCGTTTCTTTAGTTT
This sequence comes from Acutalibacteraceae bacterium, assembly GCA_045659605.1. Lineage (GTDB taxonomy): Bacteria > Bacillota > Clostridia > Oscillospirales > Acutalibacteraceae > UBA737. Next base: position 5,456 of record JAZOXF010000040.1, on the reverse strand, counting down.
CGGCGATGCCATGATAATTTTATAAAGGTGAATCATGTATAATTACATTTTATTCGATTTAGACGGAACACTGACCGACCCTGAAATAGGAATAACCAACGGCGTTATGTATGCTCTGAAAAAATTCGGTATTGAGGTCAACGACCGTAAGGAATTGCATTGTTTTATAGGTCCGCCTTTAGTGGATGCTTTTATGAAATATTATGGTTTTTCTTTGGAAAATGCCAAAAAGGCTACGGCGTATTACCGTGAGTTTTTCAGGGAAACGGGTATATATCAAAACTCGGTTTTTGAGGGTATTGATGAGTTGCTTAAAACTCTTAAAAACGCAGGAAAAACCTTGATTTTAGCCACATCCAAACCACAAGAGTTTGCCGAAATTGTATTAAATTATTTTGATTTGATGCAGTATTTTGACTGTGTTGTTGGCGCCACATTTGACGGTACACTTAACTACAAGGCTGATGTTATTAAAGTGGCTTTAGAGCGTGGAAAAGTGGCTAATATTAATAACGCCGTTATGATAGGTGACCGTTACCACGATATTGAGGGCGCTAAGCAAAATCAACTTAAATCTATCGGTGTTTTGTATGGCTTTGGCGACCGTGAGGAATTAGAACAATCAGGCGCTGATTATATTGTCGAAACGCCGCTCGAATTACTTGAAATTTTAATTAAAAATTAGGAGAAAAAATGTTTAAAGTTTTAAAAGAAGAGGGAAGTGCTCGTAGAGGTGAATTTGTAACCAACCGCGGCACAGTTCAAACCCCTGCATTTATGAACGTTGCCACTGCGGCTGCAATTAAAGGCGGTCTTTCGGCCGAGGATTTAAAAACTGTTAACTGTCAGGTTATGCTTTCAAATACCTATCATTTGCATTTAAGACCTTCCGATGCAGTTGTTAAAGACTGTGGTGGTTTGCATATGTTTACCACTTGGGACGGACCGATTTTGTCCGACAGTGGTGGTTTTCAGGTGTTTTCTTTGTCGAGCCTTAGAAAAATTACCGAAGAGGGTGTTACTTTCCAAAGCCATATTGACGGCAAAAAGATTTTTATGGGACCTGAGGAAAGTATGCAAATTCAGTCAAACTTAGGTTCAACTATTGCAATGGCTTTTGATGAATGTGTTGAAAACCCTACTGAATATGCTTATTCAAAGGCGTCTTGTGAGAGAACTACCCGTTGGCTTAAGCGTTGTCAAGCAAAAATGAAAGAACTTAATATGCGTGATGATACGGTCAACCCCGAGCAACTTTTATTTGGTATAAATCAAGGTTGCACCTATAATGATCTTCGCATTAACCACATGAAAGAAATCGCCGACCTTAACCTTGACGGATATGCGATTGGTGGTTTGGCTGTTGGCGAGCCGGCTGAGGTTATGTACGATGTAATTGAAAATGTAACACCTCATATGCCCACAGATAAAATTCGTTATTTAATGGGTGTTGGAACCCCTGTGAATATCCTTAATGCTGTTGAGCGTGGCGTGGATTTATTTGACTGCGTAATGCCTTCAAGAAATGCTCGACACGGCCATTTGTTTACTACGAAGGGTATAATTAACATCAACAATCAAAAGTATGAGCGTGATTTAACGCCTATTGATGAAAACTGCGATTGTCCTGTTTGCCGACAATATAGCAAAGCATATATTAGACATCTTCTCAAGGCTAAAGAAATGCTTTCCCAAAGACTTCTTGTAATGCACAATTTGTGGTTTTACAACAAACTTATGGAAGATATAAGAACTGCTCTTGATGAGGGCCGTTTTGCTGAATTTAAGAAGGAAAAAGAAGAAATTTACGGTCGTCGTATTTAATTTATAATTTTACTTGCAAAATACTTCGGTTTGGGGTATAATGCTATTTAGTAATTTTTGGAGGATATATTTATGTTTAATCTCACACTTTTGGATAAAGCTGCTCCAACAGGTGGCACCACTAGCTTTTTACCCATCCTTGTTATTTATGGTCTTTTGTTCTTTTGTCTTTGGTTCTTTATACTTCGTCCTCAAAAGAAAAAGCAAAAAGAAGAAGCAAAAATGCGCGCTAATCTTCAAGTAGGCGACGAAATCGTTACTATCGGCGGGATTTACGGCAGAGTAATTTCCTTAAAGGAAGATACCATTGTTATCGAGTCTCAAAGTGACCACAGCAAATTAACAATTGCTCGTTGGGCTTTACAGTCTAACTTAACTGTTCACGACGACGCTCCCATTAAGTAATAAGTACTAAAAAACAAACCTCTCGCATACCTTTTGGTATGTGGGAGGTTTTAATTATGGACAACAAAAAATCAAAATATATAACCTATTTAATAACTGCGATTATTGAAATTGCAGTAACTTTATTGGCTGTTTCTTTGTTTTCAATAGTTATGAATTCAGTTGATATTGATTACAAATATTCTCCGGTTTTTGGAAGCGTATCGGTGGCACTGGGTTGTTTAATGGCCTCATATTTTTTATCAAACAAAAAGAAGAATAAAGGTTATTTAATCGGTGCTACCATTGGTGTTATAACATTTCTTGTAATCACTTTAATTGGCCTAATAATAAATCAAGGTGGAATCGGTATTAACACACTCTTCCACCTTGTAATTATTATGTTATCCTCAATAATCGGAGGAATTTTAGGGGTAAACAAAAAGGGTAAAAAATATATCTAAATCCTTTGAGAAATTTCGGCGATTTGCTCCATTGTGAGTTCCTCGCCACGAACCGTTTCTTTTATTCCTAAGTCGGTCAAAATGGATTTTAAAGTGTCTTTCGGCACATTTAAGGTGTTGCTAACGGTATTTACCAAGGTTTTTCTTCTTTGGGCAAATGCAGCCTTAACAAATTTGAAGAATTTGCCCTCATCAGCAACGGATATGGGTGGATTTTCTCTGATGTTTAATTTAATTACTGCTGAATCAACGTTCGGGGGTGGCATAAATGAAGAACGGTCAACCTGGAATAAGATTTCCTTTTCGGCGTAATATGTAACGGCAACAGTAACTGCCCCTGCATCTCTCGAGCCTACTTCGGCGCAAAGTCGCTCGGCAGCTTCTTTTTGCACCATTACCGTAATGGATGTTATGGGCAAATGCTGTTCCAAAAGCATCATAATTATAGGAGATGTTATGTAATAGGGGAGATTGGCGCAAACGCTAACACTTTCGCAATCAGCAAAATGTTCTTCAATTATCTTTTTTAAATCCAATTTCATTGCATCGCCGAATATGACTTCAACATTGTCCAAATCCCCAAGGGTTTTGGGCAATATTTTTTTAAGTCTTTCATCTAATTCAATAGCTACGACCTTTTTTGCGACCTGTGAAAGTTCACGGGTCAAAACACCAACACCGGGGCCGATTTCTAAAACTCCGGTGTTTTTATTTGCGCTATTTTCAGCCATTGCAGGACAAACTGTTGGGTCAATAAGGAAGTTTTGTCCCAAGCTTTTTTTAAAGGAAAAACCTTCTTTGGAAAGCAAGGATTTAAGGGTATTTATATCGGCTAAGTTCATAATTTTCTCCTGATTTTCAAATTAAATATATTATAAAATAAAACGCTCGAATTTTCAATTAAAATTTATGGTATATAGAAAAACATTGGGGGAAAATAAATTCGAGGTGATTTTAATGCCTAAAATGTTAGGTAAAAGAACAATTATTTTTGAAAACAAGCCCCGAATTATCAGTTACGGTTCGGTGGTAGGAAAAAAAGAACACGAAGGTCCCTTGGGTCAAGAGTTTGATGAGTATACGGTTGACAGTTTTTTCGGTGAAGACAGTTTTGAGAAGGCCGAGAGTAAACTGCAAAAAACAGCGGTGCAAATTGCTTTAGATAAAGCAAATCTTAAGGATGAAGATATCGATAAAATGTTTGCGGGGGATTTGCTTAATCAGTGTATTGGCAGTTCTTTTGGTAATAAGCAACGAGGAATACCCTTTATCGGTCTTTACGGTGCTTGTTCGACCATGGCGCTGTCGACAGCGTTAGCATCACTTTTTGTAGACTCGGGTGCCGCAAATAAGGCTTTGGCGGTTACTTCATCCCACTTTTGCTCGGCTGAAAGACAGTATCGTTTTCCGTTAAATTACGGTTCTCAACGGCCTCAAACATCTCAATGGACAGTTACGGGTTCGGGTGCGCTTGTTATAAGCAAAGAGGGAGAGGGCCCTTATATTGACAGTGCGGTTTTTGGTGAAATTAAAGACCTAAACGTAGCCGATACCAACAATATGGGCGCGGCTATGGCACCTGATGATGTTAAAATAAGACCATACCCAACAAACGAGGGTATGGTCTTTTTCTACACATAAATCCAGTATTTAAGGGGGTTCCGAGCACTTTTTAATCATTTTTTCACCCACAAAAAACATAAAAATTCCCGCAATAGAGTGTGGGGTGTTATCTTCATTCTATTGCAGAAAAAGGAGGAAGTAAAGTTGTTCTATGAATACTTAGTTAAAACATTTGGGTATGATTCTCCGTTTGCTTTTTCGGAAATTGATTACCCCTACTATTCACGTTATCAAATTAGCAGAGGTTTAAGAAAACTCTGTGAGGATAAAAAGATAGTTAGATTTGAAAAAGGATTATATTATATCCCGAACAAAAGGAACTTTGGAATCAGTATTTTTCAACCTATGAAAGTTGTAGAAAAGAAATTTATAAAAGACGGCGAAAAAGTCTTTGGGTACTATTCAGGAAGTTATCTGCAATACGAACTCGGCATATCAAAATTAAAACCTGCTACCATTGAAATTTATACCAATGGCGAAAGCCGAGATTTGCACAAGGTTAAGTTAGGCAATTATCAAATTTCTCTCCGCAAACCACGAACTAAAATCGACAAACACAACGCTCCTGTTCTTTGCTTTTTGGAACTTATGAACGGTATTGATGTTGAAACCCTTGACGAGTATAAACGTAAACTCATATCCGATTATATTAACGAAAATCGCATTACCCAAAAGCAAATTACCAAATACATACCGTATTTCCCCGATAAGACCTGCCGAAATCTAATTGAAAGCGAGGTAATCTACCGTGTCCCGCAGTAATAGTTGTATGGTTTGTACATACCTTATTGAACTTGTAGCCGGAATAATGACCGGTTACATATTTATCTATCTTGATGATGCCATTGTGATGAGATTTGCACTGTCGATGCTATATATCCCTGCAATCCTCGTCCTTGTAGATGCAAAATCAAAAGCGGTGCGTTTTCTTGTCTATCTTATGCTGACAGCTGTCTGCCTGTGGGGCGTGTTTTACCCTACCTATTGGCGCCGACCTTTCGGCTTTTCTTTGATTTTCTGTGCCATTGTCGGCTTTGTCTACTATGTCATATTTACCGATACAGCCAAAAAAGATAAAATGTCAAAAATAATTATCGTCAATGGTTGCTTTATTATACTCGTGTTCTCAATCGCTCTCTCTTGCAATTTAATGTTTAACCC
>JAZOXF010000039.1:0-1648 GCA_045659605.1 Acutalibacteraceae bacterium | reverse complement strand
AAACCTGCTAAGAATTGTCAAGAGGAAAACTGAGAAATTTTTCAATGTAAAAAGGGTGCAATTAAACAGAGTGGCAAATAAAGCGAATTTGTCACTCAAAGAAATATAAATGCAAATAATTAGATTTCGCTGCCGAAAATTAATTGCTCGTCAATGGAATTGTAGATTTCGGTAACCTTACCGTAATAAACGCGGAGAAATTTGTTCAGCCCTGCAATCATGGCTTCTTTTCCGCATTTTCCTTCACTGCGTTTTTTCTCAATGAAATCAAAAACCGGTTCACCTACAGGTTTGTGCTGAATATAACTCTGCATAACTTCAAATCCAGTCTTTCTAAGGTATCGGTTTCCACGTTTTGAAATATGCCTTTCGGTAGAATAAAAGCGACCAGATTGGTATGGCGGCGCATCAATGCCTGCGTAAGCAATTAATGAGTGTTTGTTGCGGAACTTGCGAATATCTCCCACCTCTGCAATAAGCCGTGGTGCTAAGGTATCACCTATGCAAGACATATCTCTAACAACTTGGTATTCAGGTAGGGTCTTGGCAAGAGCTTGCATTTGTGTTAAAATAGTGTTGCGGGATGTTTCAATTTCGTGAAGAACTCGCACTGCTTCCGTAACGGCTATCGTGGTAGATAAGGAGTTAGGAAGCACAGGGATACCGTTTTGAGCAGTTGCATATATTCTCGCTGCTGTCTGCTCACAGTTACGGTATCCCTGTTTTTTTGCCCACCTACAATAATCGCTTTTGAAACGTGTTTTACTCATTTTAAGTATGTTTTCAAAGTGGCGGTAACGCTTAACAAAGCCTGTGAGTTTTTGGTTTCCTTTGTAATCGCAGATAATATCCTGAACTCCCGGCATTACTTGGTCACATAGATTACCAAAATTAATTTTTGCTTTAATAAGCATAGAAGTAGTTTGGTAATATTGCCGTGCTAACAGTTTTTATTCACGGTATATATCTTCCGAGGGCATTATTGCTGTAAGCTCACTCCAATATGTAATTCCAAAGGCAGCAATATTAATTGAGTCAATACGGTCGGTTTTTGCCCTTCGGATGTTTTGAGAACAAAACTTTTTCATACGTAACGCATTAACTGCGCAGACAAAAACACCTTTTTCCACAAGCAAGGTTACTATAGGCCAATGGTAGTAGCCTGTGTTTTCCAAAACAACTTTAACCTCTTCATTGTAAGTTTCAATAAGCCTTACAAGTGAGAGTACACCCTCCATTGTGTGAAGAATCTCAAAAGGTGGTTTTAAAACTTCACCTCCCGGTTTCATCACACAAACAGTACTCTTTCCCTTAGAAACATCAATTCCAACACTGATCATAACATTCCTTCTTTCATAAAATTTGATGAGTAATGCTTCCACCTTGGCTTATTACGATTCAATTTGGTTAGTTACACGAACGCGGTTTTTTGTACTGTGGGGTTAACCCCACAGTACAAAGCCGGAACAACCTGCTTAACCGAATCTTTATAACAAGAAGGCGGATGACAGTTTAACGCCCGAACGCGAAGTTCACCCAAAGAACCGTCAGTCCATTACCTTCTTATTATAACAAAAATAAGCATAGCTTTCTGATCTACTTTAAAAGTAGCTCAGGGCTATGCTTATATAGTACCAATCAAAGAATA
>JAZOXF010000038.1:0-8403 GCA_045659605.1 Acutalibacteraceae bacterium | reverse complement strand
CTTTTACCCACAATAGGGTTTTAACAATACGCTCAACAAGCGCCAGGTTTTCTTCATCGTGACCTGTGCCATCGGGGAAAACTGTCATTGGGAAGGTGGAAATGAATCCGTTGTTACGCTCAATTCCTATTACTAATTTTTCTCCGTTTGCTTCTGTGGCTCTTTTAATGAAATCATTAAACACCAATACTAAAGGCTGAAAACCTTTATCTAATTTTGCTTCGAATTTAGGCTTCATATTTAACCTTGCCTCCTATAATTGTTTTTTGAATATTGAAATCTTTATCCATGATGATAATATCAGCATCTTTGCCTGTTTCCAAAGAACCTTTGCGGTTATCAACACCTATAGCCTTTGCGGGATTAAGACTGGCTGCGGCCACAACATCCCAAAGGGAAAGGTCGGTGTTGGAATAAAGATTTTTAACGGCGTCGTTTAGTTTTAACACGCTTCCTGCAATAGTTCCGTCTTCCAAAAGACACTCGATTCCGTTTACAAAGATTTTTTGACCTCCAAGGGTGTATTCACCGTCTGGCATACCACCGGCACGGGTACAGTCGGTAATAAGTACCAACTTGTCGCCCTTGGTTTTTGCAACAAATTCAAACAAACCTTTGTGAACGTGAAAAGTGTCACAAATAAGTTCGGTATAAACATCTTTAAGTAATGCTGCGCCAACAACACCTGGGTTTCGATGGTGTAAAGGTGTTTGGGCATTGAAAAGATGGGTTATGTGGGTAGCGCCTGCATCAATACCTGCCAAGGTTTCTTCAAAGGTTGCATCGGTGTGACCGATAGAAACTTTAACATCACAGTTTTTGCGAATTTCTTTAATTCCTTCGCATCCGCCCTCCATTTCGGGAGCAACGGTGGCAAGTGAAATAATGTCGGAATTGTCGATAACAAACTGCGCATCAAGCGGTTTTATATGAGCTTCGGACTGAGCTCCTTTTTTCTTTGGATTAATGAAGGGTCCTTCAAGGTTAACGCCTAAAATTTCGGCGCCGTCCCAGTCGCGACTTTCCTCTTTTAAAGAACGGACTGTATTAAGGGCAGTGTTGATTTCCTCGGCACTGACCGTCATTGTGGTTGGGCACCAAGAGGTTACACCGTTTTTCATAATGCCGTTTGCCATTTTCTTTATGCCTTCGGCACTGCCGTCCGAAGTATCTTCACCTAAATAACCGTGGATGTGAATATCCACAAGACCAGGAGCGATATATCCGCCGTTGGCATCAATAACTTCGGCATTGGGGTCGAGTTTTTCTATAGGAATTATTTCGCAAATTGTGTTTTCAAAGCCAAGTGCGGCATTTTCAACAATTGCATCCTTTAAAATTATACTTCCATTTACAATATATTTCATTCGTGAGCCTCCTTTGTAAACTTTCATTTACAGTATAACATATAGAGATGAAAAATCAAGAGAGTTCTTGTAAATTTAAGTTTACATTTTGTGGAATTTTTTAAAATTACGGCAACTTTAAATTGCGAATTACTGACTCTTGTAAATATATAAGTTTGTTGGTATAATAAATTTGAAATTTAGATGGGGTTGTGGTTTTATGTTTAACTTTTTTGCAAGTGAAACCCAAAAGCAAAATGATAGATATATAATTGACGGAAGTGATTATAATCACATTAAAAATGTTTTGCGAATGGAGGTAGGGGATACTTGCCTTGTGAGTTCGGCAGGTCAAAGTGATTTGTGCCGTATCGCTGCCTTTTTTGATGATGCAGTCATATTGGATATTGTGGAAGAAAATTATATGGATACCGAGTTGCCCGTAAAGATTTATTTGTTCCAAGGTTTGCCAAAGTCGGACAAAATGGAATATATAATCCAAAAGTGCGTTGAACTGGGCGTTTATGGTATTGTTCCCGTGCAAATGAGTCATTGTGTTGTTAAGTTAGATGATAAAAAAGCTCGTCAAAAACAAACTCGTTGGCAAGCAATTTCGGAGAGCGCAGCCAAGCAAAGCAAACGAAACATCATTCCCGAGGTTTTGGAGGTTTCATCCTTTACAAAGGCTTTGGAATTTGCAAAAACTTTGGATTTGAACTTAGTGCCTTACGAAAATAAAGAGGGTATGGCGGCTACTGTTGAGGCTTTAAAGGAATTGCCAAATGTTAAAACTGTGGGGATTTTTATTGGGCCCGAAGGCGGATTTGACAAAAAAGAAATTGAAAAAACCTTGGAAATTGGCGCCAAAACAATTTCCCTTGGAAAACGAATTTTGCGTACCGAAACAGCAGCCATGACTGCCGTTTCGATGTGTATGCTAGAGATTGAAATGGCTGAAGGAAATTAAAATGAAACAACTACCTCCAAAGTTTGAAGAGAGAATGAAAAATCTATTGGGCGATGGTTTTGAAGATTACAAAAAGGAACTGGAAAATCCACCCGTTAAGGCTTTTAGGGTTAATACCGATAAAATAAGCCCCCAAGATTTTGAAAAATTAAATATTTTTTCTAAAACACGAATACCTTATGTAGATAATGGATATTACCTTGAGTATGAAAAGGTGGGAAACCATCCTTATCACCATGCAGGACTAATTTATGTTCAAGAACCTGCCGCAATGGCACCGGCCGAATGTCTTGAAATCGGGGCTGACTGGTGTGTTTTGGATATGTGCGCAGCTCCCGGTGGCAAAAGCACCCAACTCAAAAATAAGTTAGGTGAAAAGGGCGTGTTGATTTCCAACGAAATTATCCCTTCCCGTTGCAAGATTTTAACGGGAAACATCGAAAGATTAGGTTTACATAACACCGTTACAACCTGTATGGACACGGCAAAACTTACCTCGATTTTCCAAAACTGTTTTGATTTAATTATGGTTGACGCCCCTTGTTCGGGAGAGGGTATGTTCCGCAAGGAAGAGGTTGCCGTTGATGAGTGGTCCCAAGGTAATGTGGAGATGTGCGCCAAGCGTCAGGCCGAAATATTGGATAATGCCACCAAGGCTTTAATGAGTGGTGGTTATATTGTATACGCCACCTGCACTTTTTCTTTAGAGGAAAACGAAATGACAGTGGATGCCTTTTTGAACAGGCACCCTGATTTCGAGATTGTTCCAGTTTTGGATAAGGTTAAGGAATATACTAGTGACGGCATTTGTTTTGAAGGTTGCGACTGCGAAAATATCCGCTTTGCCCGTAGATTTTATCCTCACAAGGCAAAGGGTGAGGGTCAGTTTATGGCGGTACTTCACCATAAAGGTGAACCAACCGAGAACACGGTAATCAAACCCGTAACCACAAAAACAGATAAGACCGTAACCGAGTTTTTGGATGACACCTTAACCGAATATAATAGCGATTACATTTGCGAGTATAACGGAAATCCCGTTTATTACAATAATAGATTACCCATTAAGGACGGTCAGGCTTTTTGCGTTGGAGTGACCATTGGCGAAATTAGGAAGAACCGAATTTTGCCTCATCATCAGTTCTTTACATCGTTGGGTGATAAGTTTAAAAGGCAAATAAACCTTTCGGTTGAGGACTCAAGAATTGCCAAGTATCTGCACGGCGAGGAAATTGATGTGGACTGTGAAAACGGCTGGGCGGCAGTTTTAGTTGACGGTATCGCTTTAGGTGGCGCCAAGGTGGTAAACGGCAGAGCAAAAAATCATTATCCAAAAGGTTTGAGAAGATAATTTTTCTTGAAATTATAATATAAATATAGTAATATAAACTTACAAGGGGTCGACAGTTTTCGATTTTTTGATACTACTTTAAAGGAGAAGATATTATGAACAGAGCAGAATTAAAAGCGGCAGCAAGGGTACAAATTTCAGGTAAAATTGGAATTTTATTTGTAATCAGCTTGATTATTTTTGGAATTACTTTGATTGCAGAGTTGTTAGGTGCAATTATTCCCGGAGCTTCTTTATTGGTTTCGATTATCGTAGCACCTGCGTTTTCTCTTAGTATGGCAAAGATTTATTTAAATGTTACCGATGGCATAAGACCGACAGCAGGAGATTCTTTTATCGGTTTCGAAGATTTTTGGTCAGCATTTAAGGTTACATTTTTAGTGGGTATTTATACTTTCCTTTGGTCATTGCTTTTTGTAATCCCCGGAATTGTAAAGGCTTATTCTTATTCAATGTCTTTATATATTTTGGCTGAAAATAAGGGCAAATCTGCGCGTGAGTGCATTAGAGAGTCGATGATTATGACCGAAGGTTATAAAATGGATTTATTTGTTTTAGACCTTTCCTTTATTGGTTGGGCGTTAGTTACTGCAATTACATTTGGTTTAGCCGGTATATGGGTAGGACCTTATATGCAAGCAACCAAAGTTAATGCGTACCGTTTCTTAAAAGCAAAAAAAGAATTTGTTCAAGGCGCATCTATTTAATATCTAAAAATAAAAAACACGGCGGTGGTAATCACTGCCGTGTTTTTGTATGTATAACTTATTTGTTTCTACGGTGAAGTCCCGAAGAACTGATAGGTTCGCCCTTAGCGTAAAGGTGAGATGTATCACCAATTCCGCAAAAAATTCCGTGAACGATGGGTCGGTCCAAAATATGGTGTTCCATATAAAGGGTTGTAACCGATGAAGTCGGAAGGAAAATGGTGTTCCAAATGGGAACCAAAGGCATATTAAGCGCGCGGGCGATAAGGGAAGTGCCTAACGCAAAGTGGCAAAATAGAGCGATTGTGGCATCGGGGTTGTAATTTTCGCCGATTACCCATTGTTCACCGTCACGAATAAGTCCATGTTTTGCCATAAGGGTGTCAAATTCCTTGCAAACCTTTTCGTAATGTTCCTTAACACCCGAATCGGTGAGAAGGGTGGAATTTTGCCAGTTTTCATTATTGAAAATGTCGGGGTCTTTTGTCCAAAGTTCAGGGGGCATATTCCAAGGCGAACGGGTTTGTTTGTAAAAATCCGTATCGTATGTCCAGTTCATAGTGTGGGGAAATTCTCTAAGCCACTCAAGGGTAATAGGCTCAATGCCTGTTTTCTCCACAGTTGGTTTAGCGGTTAGTTGGGCACGGCCGAGGGGAGAAACATAAATATCGGTTATGCCTTCATCCTTTAATTTTTGAGATAACATTTCAGCCTCTCTGAAACCTTTTTCGGTTAAAGAGTCGGTGGGATAGTAGGGCTCGGCGTGGCGGATAATTAAAATTCTCATTTTATCACCTTTTCGGTTTATTATATAATAATTATATCAAAACGCAGCAACCTTTTCAAGGGGAGTATCTTGCATTACCTCTAATTTATTTGCATACATTTAATTAGAATGTTTGGAGGAATGGTTATGCAAAGGTTTTTGACAATTATATTATCAATGCTTATTCTATCGGGAGGGTTGATTTGCAAGGCCGAAAAGAAAATCGCCAGTGAGTGCGACATAGGAGATATTGATATACCTTTAAGCGATGTAGTGGAAACAGCGGCAGTGGGAACTGTTTTGGAAATTAATGCTAAATCGGCGGTGCTTTTGGAACCTTACACGGGAAAGGTGCTTTATGACCAAAACGGGGATGAAAAATTGCCTCCTGCTTCCATTACCAAGGTTATGTCCCTATTGCTTGTTATGGAGGCTTTGGACCGAAAGGAATTCGGGCTTGATACAGTGGTTACTGCCAGTGAACACGCTTGTAGTATGGGTGGAAGTCAAATTTGGCTTGAACCCGGTGAGGCTATGACGGTGGATGACCTGCTTAAAGCTACGGTTATCGCTTCGGCTAATGATGCCTGTGTGGCTTTGGGTGAGTTGGTGGCAGGGAGCGAAGAAGGTTTTGTTGCTCTTATGAACGAAAGGGCGGCGGAACTTGGAATGAACTCCACTACCTTTAAAAATTGCACAGGCCTTGATGCCGAGGGGCATCTGACTACCGCTAACGATGTTGCTATAATGTCGGGTGAACTTATTAAACATGAACTAATAAAGGATTATTCAACCGTTTGGATGGATTCTTTAAGAAATGGGGAAAGCGAACTTGTAAATACCAATAAACTGGTTAGATTTTACGAAGGTACCACAGGTCTTAAAACGGGAACAACCTCTATTGCGAAATACTGCCTTTCGGCGACGGCTCAAAGGGAAGGGCTTTCACTTGTGGCGGTGGTTTTGGCAGGCGAGACCAGTCAAGACCGATTTGAAGGGGCTAAAAAACTTTTAAATTACGGCTTTTCAAATTATAGTTTCGAGGAAATAAAAGCCGATTTAAAGAAAAAAACAGTACCGGTTTTAAAGGGCGAGACCGATAGCGTTGGGGTAGAAGCCAAGGGAAGGGTTAGTTTTCTTTGCGAAAAGGCAAAAAAGGGGGATATAAAACAAACCGTAAACTTTGAAAAGGAAATTAAAGCGCCGGTTAAAAAGGGTCAAGTGTTGGGATATGTCAATGTATATAGTGGAGGGGAAAATATAGGTCAAATCCCCATAACTGCTACCGATAACCTTAAAAAGCGGGATTTTCCCTTAAGCTTTAAATATATTTTAAACGGTTTGTTTAAAATATAAAAACTTTTAGTGAATTTATATGATTTGCACTTGAAAAGTAACGGATTTTATTGTAAAATAGAGACAAAGAAAGGTGAGGAGATATAAATGTCCATTAGTTTTAATCAGTCCTTTGCGGCAGACTTTATCAGAGAAAATGATATTGAAGGCTTAAAGTCTCAAATCTTAGCCGCACACGAAACAGTTAATAATAAGTCGGGTCTCGGAAACGACTTCCTCGGTTGGGTTACCTTACCCGAGGATTATGACAAAGAAGAGTTCGACCGTATTAAGAAAGCCGCCCAGAAAATCAAGAACGACACCGATGTTCTTATCGTTATCGGTATTGGTGGTTCTTACTTAGGCGCTCGCGCTGCTATCGAATTCTTAAAAGGACCTTACTTTAATAATTTAAGAAAAGATGCTCCTGAGATTTATTTCACAGGTAACAGCATTTCAGGTTCCGACTTAGCCGATGTTTTGGCTCTTTGTGAAGGCAAGAGAGTATCGGTTAACATCATTTCTAAGTCAGGTACCACAACCGAACCCGCTATCGCATTCAGAGTTTTCCGTAAACTCTTAGAAGAGCGTTATGGCGAGGAAGAGGCTGCAAAACGTATTTACTGCACCACCGACAAGGCAAGAGGAACATTAAAGGCTTTGGCTGATGAAAAGGGTTACGAGTGTTTCGTAGTTCCCGACGATGTTGGCGGAAGATTCTCGGTATTAACCGCTGTTGGTCTTCTTCCCATCGCTGCTGCAGGTGCTGATATCGATAAGCTTATGGCAGGCGCAAAAGTTGGTATGGAGAAATTCAATAACCCCAACATTGCTGAAAACCCCTGTTACACATACGCTGCTTTAAGAAATGCTTTCTACCGCAAGGGTAAGGCCATTGAGTTACTCGTTTCTTATGAGCCTCGTTTCACTATGATGGCTGAGTGGTTTAAGCAACTCTTTGGCGAGAGCGAAGGCAAGGACAATAAGGGTCTTTTCCCTGCATCTGTTACCTTCTCAACCGACCTTCACTCTATGGGTCAGTTCGTGCAAGACGGTAGCCGTGTAATGTTCGAAACCGTTGTAACCTTCGGCGAGAGCGACAAGGATGTTGTAATTGAAGCTGAAGAAAACAATGGCGACGGCCTTAACTTCTTGGCAGGTAAAAATATGACCTTTGTTAACTCTAAGGCTTTTGAGGGTACTGTTTTGGCTCACACTGACGGTGGAGTTCCTAACCTTATCATTAATGTTGATAAGCCTGATGAGGAAAACTTAGGCGAACTTATTTACTTCTTTGAAAAGGCTTGTGCTATTTCCGGTTATATGTTGGGTGTTAATCCCTTCGACCAACCCGGTGTTGAAAGCTACAAGAAGAATATGTTTGCACTTTTGGGCAAACCCGGTTTCGAGGCTGAAAAAGCTGCTTTAGAGAAGAGATTGGGCAAATAAAGAAACTACTGCCTTTGGGCAGAAAAATATATAAAGGAGTCGATTTTAAATGATTAAAATCATCATTGGAAAAAAAGGTTCGGGCAAAACAAAGAAATTGGTAGACTTGGTTAATGCTGCAACAGCTGAAAGTTTAGGCAACGTTGTATGTATCGAAAAGGGTGACACCTTAACCTACTCAGTTACACATAAAGCTCGTTTAATAGATTCTGATACATTTGGCATTTCCGGTTACGGTGAATATTACGGTATGTTGGCTGGTATTAAATCCGGCAACAACGATGTAACCCACATTTTTGGCGATGCAACACTCCGTATTGGTACTCGCAATTATGACGAATTGGTTGCTTTCTTCGAGAGATTGGCTAAGATTGAAGACGTTGAATTCTTATTCACCGTTTCGGCTGATAAAGAAGAATTACCCAAGAAGTTATTTGATATTGCTGAAGTTATCGCATAATTTAAAAGCTCCCTTTAAAGGG
>JAZOXF010000037.1:0-18337 GCA_045659605.1 Acutalibacteraceae bacterium | reverse complement strand
AAAATTCAATTTTGCCAAAGCCACTTGAAAAGTGGATTAACGAAGCGCTTTCAGCGTTTCGTCAGACTACAATCATTATATACTACGGAGGTATAAATATATGAGCAATAGAACAGAACTTTCGGTTAATACTGAAGTTTTAGCTAAGATGACCGAGATAGCAGCAAAAGAAATTGAAGGCGTTGTTGGCCTTTCTAAAAAAGCTATTAATTTAAAGGGTGCTGTTAAATCTAAAACTCCTTTCACAGGCGTTAAAATCGAAAGCGTTAACGGTGCTTTAAAGCTTAATGTTTATATTTGCGTTAAGAAGGATGCTGCTGTTAAACAAGTTGCCGAAAAGGTTCAAGAAAATATTAAGGAAAAAATCCAAACCATGACCGGCACTGCTGTAACACAGGTTAATGTAAATGTTGCAGATGTTCAGTTAGAGGAAACCGAAGAAGAATAAAATAATAACCCGATAGGCAAATGTCTATCGGGATTTTTTCTAAATTGCAGGAGTTTAAAATGGTTAAAGGCGTTATTTTTGATTTAGACCATACTTTATTTGATAGGTATGGAACCTTTCGCGCAACTCTGGATAATCTTTATAGCAATATAAGGGATAAGATCCCTGAGGATGTATCTTTGGAGGAGTTTTGTGAAGGTGTAATTGCCAGTGAGCAAAAATACATATATCACAGTTTTGATTTAATTGCAGCCGATGTTTTCGAAAAGGGACTTTTGTTGGAAAAAATGTCGGGCAAAGAGTTTTGGGGTTATGTTTGTAAATATTGTTGGCCAAAGGCGGCAGTAAAATATCCCTTTACCGAACCAATGCTTATAAAACTTCGTGAAATGGGTCTTAAAATCGGAATAATCACCAACGGAAGCGTCCAATCTCAACAAACCAAAATTGATTTATTGGGAATTAATGAGTTCGTTGATGAGACCGTAATTTGTGGTACTTTAGGGGCGCAAAAACCAGACACACTTCCTTTTGATGTTATGTGTGAAAGATTAGGGATAAATGCAAACGAACTTTTATATGTAGGCGATAATCCTATAAATGATGTTATGGCTTCAAGAAATGCAGGGTACATTCCCGTTTGGGTTAAAACCCTTGGAACTTGGGATTTTGATGATATTGAACGCTCTGAGTATGAGGTTGATACCGTAGCGGAAATACCCGAACTTGTTGATAGGATTAACAAAGGCACTGTTTAAACAGTGCCTTTTCTTTATCCCAACCCAAAACTTACGGACAGCGCCTTGTCCACCATTCCCATAGATGCATCGTCAAGGCTTCCCATTCGCTCTTTTAAGCGTTTTTTGTCAATGGTGCGAACTTGTTCCAGTAATACAATAGAATCCTTAGCAAGGCCACATTCTCCCGATACTACGGTAATGTGTGTCGGCAGTTTTGTTTTTTCCTTTTGGCTGGTTATGGCTGCAGCAATTACCGTTGGGCTATACTTGTTGCCCACATCATTTTGAATTATAAGTACAGGTCTGATACCGCCTTGTTCGGAGCCGATTACAGGACTTAGGTCGGCATAATAAATATCTCCTCGTTTAATATTCATTAAATCACACTTTCCAAAATCTCTCTGCCTATATTTTTACCGAAATAATTGCAAGTTAATCATTAATTTTAAAATTCTTTTATATACTATGCAGTTGGATTTTAGAATGACAAAAATCCCCCGACTAAATCGGGGGATTGGTTTTATCTTTTGACAAAATATTCTTCATACCAAACAAGGAAGGTGTAAATAGTCCAAACCTTGCGCCAGTTATCCGAATTGCCACCAATGTAATCATTAAAAATCACATTGATTTCAGGAACATTAAAAAACTTTTCGGCAATATCGCTGTTAAATAAACGAATAACATCGCTGTTGTAACGGCTGTCCGCCATCCAAACGCGGATGGGTACGACAAAGCCGAGTTTTTTGCGGAAAGCGATTTCTTCGGGTAAAACTTTGGAAGCGGCAGTGCGAAGGGCAACCTTGTTTTGTTCTTCGTTCACCTTATAAATTGAAGGCATACGGGATGCAATATCGAAAATTCTAAGGTCGGTCAAGGGCATTCTAACCTCAAGACCTGCCGCTAGACCCATTTTATCAACATTAAGATAAATGTCTCCTTCAAGCCAAACCTGAATGTCTACATCGCTCATTTTAGAAAGAGGGTCAAGACCTTCATTTTCGGTGTAAATATCCTTTACAAGGTCAATGGGAAGGAAATCTTCATAATACTTTTTAAGTATTAATTTCTTCTCATCTTCCTTCATAATGTTGGTGTTTCCAACATAGAAGGTTTTAAGGTTTTCACCATAACGCTCGGCGTTGCGATACATATTGTAACCGCCAAAGAATTCGTCAGCGCCTTCACCTGAATAGCAAATATCGGTGTGGTTAGCAACAGCTTTGCAACCAAGGGCAAAAGCAACGGCCGATGCATCGCCTAAAGGTTGTTCCATATTATACATAACATAGGGAACAGCGGCAAAGTAATCTTCGGGGGTAACAAGACAACGACGATTTTCACGCTTTAGAATATCAGCAGTTTCTTTGGCAAGACCCGACTCGTCAAGTCGGCTGTCATCGTAACCGCAAGAGTTGCTGACGTTAATATCAGAAGCGGCTAAAACATAGGAAGAGTCAACACCGCCCGACAAGAAACTTTCAACATACTCATTTTCACCTTTAACTTGGGGCAAGATTTCTAAAAGGGTGGAGTGAATTTCATCAGCCCACTCATTTAAAGTTTTGCTGTTATCGGGTTTAAATTCGGGCTTCCAGTAACGGTGGATTTTAATTTCTCCGTTTTTGAAAATCAAATATCTTCCGGGCATTAGTTTTTTAACACCCTTGAAGAAGGTTTCATCACCTGTGGTGTAGGTCATGGTAAGATAAATTTGTAAAAGTTTATCGTTGAGTTCCTTCTTGAAACCTTGTTTTGCCATTATTTCTCTGATGGTGGTGCCATATAAAAGTTCACCGTTTTCGGCTAAATAATAGTAGAAAGGTTTGGTGCCAAACTGGTCTCTAAGGCAAAATAGTTCTTGGGTTTCTTCATCGTATAATGCCAAACTAAACATACCGTAAATATGGTCGGCTAAATTGTAACCCCACTTTTCGTAAGCCTTAATTATAATTTCCTTTTCTTTATCCTCACGTGGTAAAGATGTAGAAATTCCCAATTCCTCACAAAGTTCGGCGTGGTTTCTAATGTGGCCTCTATAGGTTTTTAAAGTAATTTTTTGTTGTAATTCTAACATTAAACATACCTTCTTTTTTAATTACAATTATAATGTACCACAATTTTAATATTATTTCAATAAAAAACTCCCCAAACGGGGAGTTTTTAAATCTTTATTCAGCTTCCATTATAGCGCGGAATTCGTCGCCGGAAATTTTTTCTTTCTCAAAAAGAACTTTTGCGGTTTCGTGGAGTTTGCCCATAGATTTTTCTAAGAGTTCTAAAGCCTTGTTATATTGAGCCATAACAATACCTTCGATTTCCTCATCGATAACAGCAGCAGTCTTTTCGGAGTAGTTAGGAGTTGAAGAGAAGTCGCGGCCAAGGAATACTTCGTTGTTGTCGTTGCCGTAAGAAACAAGACCGAGTCTTGCGCTCATACCAAACTTGGTAACCATTCTTCTTGCCAAATCGGTAGCACGGTCAATATCGTTTGAAGCACCTGTGCAAACATCGTCTTGAGTAAGTTGTTCAGCAGCACGACCACCCAAAAGTGAACAAATTTGCTCAAGCATTTGGTTTTTGGAAACATGGCCCTTTTCTTCGGTGGGAAGATACATCGTGTAACCTGCAGCCATACCACGCTTGATAATAGAAATTTGGTGAACAGGGTCTTGGGTGGGAAGGAAGTAAGAAACAACCGCGTGACCTGCTTCGTGGTAAGCGGTAATCATTTTGTCCTTATCCTTAACAATGTGAGATTTCTTTTCGGCACCCATAATAACTTTAATGGATGCTTCCTCGATTTCTTCTTGGGTGATAGCCTTTTTACCGTGGCGAACAGCAAGTAAAGCGGCTTCGTTTAAAAGGTTTTCAAGGTCAGCGCCTGTAAATCCTGATGTTGATTTGGCAATGGTTGCAAGGTTAACATCAGGGCCTAATGGCTTACCGCGGGAGTGAACCTTTAAAATTTCCTCTCTACCCTTAACATCGGGGTAGTTAACGGTAATTTGACGGTCAAATCGACCGGGACGCAAAAGAGCTTTATCCAAAATGTCAGGACGGTTGGTAGCAGCCATAACAATTACGCCTTCGTTTGCGTTAAAGCCATCCATTTCAACAAGAAGTTGGTTAAGGGTTTGCTCACGCTCATCGTGTCCACCACCGAGACCTGCGCCTCTTTGACGGCCAACAGCATCAATTTCATCGATAAATACGATAGCAGGGGCTTCTTTTTTAGCTTCATTAAATAGGTCACGAACACGGGAAGCGCCCACACCTACGAACATTTCAACGAAATCAGAACCCGAAATTGAGAAGAAGGGAACACCTGCTTCACCTGCAACAGCACGTGCAAGAAGGGTTTTACCGGTTCCGGGAGGGCCAACAAGTAGCACGCCTTTGGGAATTTTTGCGCCAAGTTCATTAAACTTTTGAGGAGATTTTAAGAAATCAACGATTTCGGCCATTTCCTCTTTTTCCTCATCGGCGCCTGCAACATCGGCAAAGGTGGTCTTTTTCTTGGTATCCATTCTTCTTGCCTTGGATTTTCCAAAGCCCATAGTTTTGTCAGCATTCATAGCGCCGTTCATTTTTCTCATTAAAATAAAGAGTAAAATACCGGTTGCGCCAATCATTAAAATTGAGGGTAAAAGGCTTGTAATCCAAGAGGTTTCACCACCACGGATAAGATTGTACTCAATATCCTTGTCGGTGCCTTTGTTCTTTTCTTTAATTTCCCAAATATCTTCGTTTACATCCTCAATAAAAAGGCCGGAGTTGGGAACAGTGTAACGGTGAATTTTGTCATCTTTACGGGTTTTGTAGGTAAGTTCACCACTATATAGATTAAGTTCTAACTCGGAAATTTCGTTTGCTTTAACCATCTCGACAATTTCGGAATACTTCAATTTAGCAGTATCTTTGGTGAAATAAGAAACCGAAAGAATGGTTAAAATGAAAACGATGGGGATTGCGATGTACAAAAGTACATTTTTAAAATTCTTTTTCAAGGGTTTTCTCCTTCCTATTTATTGGCGTAAACTTCTTCGTTTAACACAGCAATAAAGGGTAAATTTCTATATTGTTCGTTGTAATCAAGACCATAACCAACAACGAACTCATTGGGTATAGTTTTGCCAACATAATCGGCATTAATTCCGGTTTTGCGCTTTTCGGGTTTGTCAAGCAATGTGCAAATTTTAACAGAGGCAGGTTTTCTATCTAACAACAATTTTTGAACATAAGAAAGGGTTATTCCCGATTCCAAAATATCTTCAATGATTAAAACATCAAGACCTTCAACATCGGTGTCTAAATCTTTTTTAATGTTGATAAAACCACTGGTTTGGGTGCCAACATAAGAAGAAACTTGCATACAGTCTAAGGTGCACTCGCAATCAATCTCACGCATAAGATCAGCAGTGAAGGGGATAGAACCTTTTAAAACGGTTACAATTAAAAGTTTTTTATCCTTGTAATCTTCGGTGATTTGTTTGCCGAGTCTTTTGCAAATTTCGGCGATTTCTTCTTTGGATACGAGTATTTTTGCGATGGGATTAATTTCATTTTTCATATTCTTCAACCTCTATTAAATATATCAGTTTTGTTTTGTCTTTCACTGCGCATCTTTCGGCAACTCCGATACCATGAATCCAAACAACGCCTTTATCATCCGAAATGACCGGTAAGGTATCACGAAGATTTAAAGGAATATTATATTCGTTGTAAAGTTTGGTAAGGGGTTTAGTACAGCCACGGTTAGCAAGTCGAATGCTGTCGCCCGATTTCCTGGAACGAATTTCCAATTTTCCTACAATTTTATCACAATCAATAGAATTATTTAATAACAAATTATTAATTTTTTTCTCTTTTTCACTGATTTTTACTGAAAACACAGTAGTTTTACCCAAATCTTCCTTCAACTCAAGGGTAAGTGTGCCATCATTAACGAGACAATGATTATCCTCGGGGAGATTTGTTTTACCATTTTTTAAGCAAATTTCATATATGCTTTCAATATGACAAGTCTCAAGTGAAATTTTAGGAACTTCTTTTTTAATGAATTTAACAATAATTCTTTTGGCGAGTACCGGGGAAATTTCCTTGAAGTTTTCAACACTTAAAGAATTTTCGCCCCTAAAATCAGTTATATATTTTTCGGCATAATCGTTAAGTAACTGGGATGTTTCGGTTAGAACTTTACCGGTTTTAAGTACCGAACTTTCGGCCTTAGGGTTAAGTTCTTTTAAAACCGGAACAATTTTGTGGCGGATTTTGTTTCTTGTGTAATCATCGGTTAAATTTGTGCTGTCGGTAATAAATGTTAAGTTATTACTTTTGCAATATTCTTCAACCTGCTCCCTTGTGGCTGAGATTATAGGTCTTACAATATAATCCCTTTTAACCGGAATACCGCAAAGTCCATCAATAGCTGTGCCTCTTGCAAGGTTTAAAATAATTGTTTCAAGGTTATCGCTTGCTGTGTGAGCAGTGGCGATAACGCCTTCATTTACTCGAGCAAAAAGGTCATATCTTGCCTTTCTTGCTGCAGTTTCAAGGCTTAAATTATTATCCGTTGCAAACTTCGGCACATCAATTCTTTCGCAAAGGAAGGGGATATTCAAATTATCGCACAAATCCTTGGCGAAGTTTTCATCCCTTAAGGCTTCCTCGCCACGAATTAAATGATTAAGGTGCACCGCCTTTAAGGTTATGCCTAATTGGTCCTTTAATCGATTTAAGCCGTAAAGCAAAGCCACCGAATCGGCACCGCCCGATAATGCAACCGTCACCACATCGCCCAGTGAAAAAAGGGAATGTTCCAAAACGGTTTCTAAAATAATTTTTTCTATCATCGGAAGGTATCCAAAGAGGTGAAACGGGTGTACTGACCGTCGAAGAACAAGTCAACAGTGCCTAGACCACCGTGGCGGTTTTTGGCAACAATACATTCGGACTTGTTGGGGTCGGACCTATCTTCATCCTCAGCCTTTTCGTTGTCATAATAGGTGTCACGATAAAGGAATAATACAATATCAGCATCCTGCTCGATAGAACCCGAATCTCTAAGGTCGGAAAGGGCAGGTTTGTGGGACTTACCTTTGGTTTCGGTTCCACGGGAAAGCTGAGCACAGGCGATTACGGGAACCTTAAGGTCTTTTGCCATAATTTTCAAGTTACGGGTGATTTCCGAAACTTCTTGAACACGGTTGTCAATATTACGGGAAGATTTCATAAGACCTAAATAGTCAACAACAACCAAATCAACCTTGGGCATTCTTCTAAGTTTTGCTTTCATTTCGGGAACGGTAATGTTGGATGTTTCATCGAAATAAATATTGGCTTTTGAAAGGTTGTCGCCTGCCATTGCAAGTCTTGTCCACTCATCATCCTCTAATTCACCACTGCGAAGGTGTTCGCTGGGAATACCGGCTTCACTGGAAAGCATACGCTGAGCCAACTGGTCGCGAGACATTTCAAGGGAGAAGAAGCAGACGGTTTTGCCTGAGTTTATGGCGACATTGCGAACAATGTTAAGAGCAAAAGCAGTTTTACCCATACCGGGACGGGCACCCAAGATAATAAGGTCGGACTTGTAAAGACCGCCGATTACCTTGTCAAGTGAACCAATGCCTGTGGGAACACCGATGTAGTCAGCACGGGTTTCAGGGTTGCTCATTTTATTTAGTCGGTCATAAGTTTCGGTTTCAATAACCGATTTAATGTGGGTAAGACCACTAACTTCACGACCTTGGCGGATAGCATAAATGCTTTGTTCCGCATTTTCAATAAGTTTGCCCGAATCGGTTTCGCCGTCATTAATATCTCTGATAATGCCTTGGGCAGCATTCATAAGAGAACGAGCATAATAGCGCTCTTTTATGATTTCAATATGACTTTGAATATTAGCAGAGGTGGATATGGTTTGAACCAATTGGGTCAAATAAGCCTTTCCACCGGCCTCATCATAAACACCATCACGCTTTAGTCTTTCTAAAAGTGAAACAAAGTCAACAGTTTGACTAAGTTCAAACATGGTGGCGATGGCCGAATAGATTTCTTTATGCTGAGGAAGATAAAAATATTCGGGCGATAGACCAACGGCAACTTCGTTAAGGCACTTGGGGTCGATTAAAATAGCACCCAAAACAGCCTGTTCCGCTTCAACCGAATAGGGAAGTCGGCCGCCGTCTAAATTGTAGATTAATTTTTCGTCACTCATTTTAATTCTCCGAGTTTAAATTAAATTCCTGTTACAATAACGTTTACCTTGGCGCTAATACCTTGGTAAAGTTTGATTTCGGCAGTGTATTCTCCGAAGTTTTTAATGTCGGCCACCTGCATTTTTTTGCGGTCAACCTTAATTTTAAGGCTATTTTCAATTTCAAGGGCTATTTCCTTAGAGGTAACCGAGCCAAACAACTTACCGTTAGAACCTGCTTTTGCCTTAATGGTAACGGTTTTGCCTTCTAAAGCCTTTGCGGTAGCATTGGCGGCGTTGATTTCTTCTTGTTTGTGGTGAGCCTTGGCTTCTTCACGGTTTTTAAGTTCGTTTAATGCAGTATTGTCAGCCTCAACAGCTAATTTTTTGGGGAATAAGAAATTTCTTGCATATCCGTCGGATACATTGCAAAGTTCACCTTTTTTGCCGTGGCCTTTAACATCAGCTAATAATATAACCTTCATATTTGTTTCTCCTTAAATGTTTACTTCCATAATAATTGGTAAAACCATAGGACTGCGTTTTGTCCTTTGGAAAAGGAAGCGTGAAATGCCTTCCTTTAATTTGGTTTTTACAGTGTTCCAATCACGGACATTGTAAATATAGCAACGCTCCAAAATATCAGCGGCTTGTTCATTAATGTCCCTGATTAATTCTTCCGACTCGCGAACATAGATAAAGCCTCTTGTAACAACATCGGGACCTGAAATAATTTCACGGGTTAATCTATCAACAGCGATGGCGATTATTATAATACCATCATCGGATAAAAGCTTTCGGTCGCGAAGTACGATGCTTCCAACATCGCCAACACCTAAACCGTCAACCAAAACGCGACCGGCTTGAACGGTTTGGGTGCATTTGATTTCCTTTCGGCTTAGTTCAACAACATCACCGTTTTGGGAAATGATAATGTTATCGGGGTTAATGCCAACCTGTTCGGCCAAGTGGGAATGGCGCATAAGGTGTTTTTGTTCACCGTGAACAGGCATAAAGTATTTAGGTTTAACAATGCTCATCATAAGTTTTAATTCTTCTTGACAAGCGTGGCCCGAAACGTGAACATCGTACATCTTTTCATAAACAACATTAGCGCCACGTTTCATTAGTTCGTTAATTACCTTGCCGACTAACTTTTCATTACCGGGGATGGGTGTTGCCGAAATTATAATCATATCACCCGATATAATTTCAATTTGGCGATGATCAGAAAAGGCAATTCGGTGTAAAGCCGACATAGGTTCGCCTTGGCTTCCGGTTGTTACCAAAACAACCTTTTCGGGCGGATAACTGTTAATATCACTAACATCAATAAGCACATTTTCGGGAAGGTTTAAATAACCCAATTCCGAAGCCACAGTTACAACATTGTTCATACTTCTACCCGAGAAGGCAACCTTTCGGTCGCATTTAACGGCTTCGTTTATGATTTGTTGAATTCTGTGGATGTTAGAAGAGAATGTTGCAATAATTATTCGGTGGCCTTCAGCTTGGTTAAAGAAGTGGGATAATGAACCACCCACCAAACTTTCCGAAGACGTGAAACCTGGACGCTCGGCATTGGTAGAATCAGCTAAAAGGGCTAAAACACCTTTCTTGCCGTATTCACCGAAACGAGCCAAATCAATAACATTTCCATCAATGGGTGTTGTATCAATTTTAAAGTCACCGGTGTGAATAACCGTTCCCGCAGGGGAGTTGATTGCAAAAGCAACC
Source organism: Acutalibacteraceae bacterium (assembly GCA_045659605.1). Taxonomy (GTDB): domain Bacteria; phylum Bacillota; class Clostridia; order Oscillospirales; family Acutalibacteraceae; genus UBA737. The sequence goes on along the minus strand of JAZOXF010000037.1, from coordinate 8,211 downwards.
GCATCGGGTATAGAGTGGTTAACGTTAATAAATTCAATATTGAATTTGCCTAAAGAAATTGTATCGCCAGGCTTTACAACATTTAGTTTGGCATCACCTAAAAGGCGGTGTTCCTTTAGTTTGCCTTCAATTAATCCAATGGTTAAACGAGTGGCGTAAATCGGGAGATTAAACTCCTTTAAAAGATAGGGTATAGCGCCAATGTGGTCTTCATGACCGTGGGTTACAACTAAACCCTTGATTTTATCCTTGTTTTCTAAAATGTAGGTAAAATCGGGGATAACAATATCAATACCGGGCATTTCCTCATCGGGGAATGACATACCGCAGTCAACTAAAAACATATCCGAATCGTATTCGTAAAGTGTAATGTTTTTGCCTATTTCACCAAGACCGCCTAAAGGAATAATCTTTACGGGCAGTTTTGGAGATTCAGGTTTTTTATAACTTCTTTTATCAGACTGCTTTTTTGCACTGTAATTTTTAGAAGCTTTAGGGTTGCGGTTGGCGGTATTTTTTTCTGTTTTTTTATAATTCCTGTTACCGCTCGAATTCTTTTTGGGAGCGGTAGGATTTTTTTGTTGTTTCATTAAAAAAATATCCTCCAAAATGTTATTTTAATACATACTTTAGGTATGTTATGTTCGAAAAGGTATTGTATTCCTTATACTATATAATTAATCACTATATATATTACAATTTTTAGAGTATAAAGTCAAGGGTGTTAAGGGAAATATTTACATATATTATTCACATTTTTTTACTCTTTTAAGCCCCTGTTTCTTGACAAGAGAAAATAAAATTCATATAATGCAAAAGGTGAGATAAATGTTTTGGTTTAAGAAAAAAAATAAAAATCCTAATGCCGATGTTTTGTAACAAATGGATGGCAGAGAGATTAAATATGTAACACAGCGTTTAAGAAATGAAGACGGCACAGTCAGAGAAGTGATTCTTGGCAAAGAGGGAAGAATTGTCGTTTTAGATGATGAAATCCGTGTTATGTGCGGTGCCACTGATGTTTTCCGTTGCCTTATAGAAAACGCTACTTATTATATGCTTTTAAGTGGCGACGGTATAACCGTTTCGGGCGTAAATACCCTTAATGATACACAAATGGATATCATAGTTTTTTACAAGTATCACCGAAAATAGCCCTTCTTGACTTTTAGAGTTATTATGCTATAATGTTTTGAGTAAAATTAAACACTTGCACTTGTGGCGAAACTGGCATACGCGTATGGTTCAGGTCCATATTTCCGAAAGGAAGTGCAGGTTCGAGTCCTGTCAGGTGCACCAAAAAAGAACGAAGCGATTGCTTCGTTCTTTTTGTTTTTATGAGAATTGTGAATTGTAAAGTGTGCTGTAGAAACCACCGAGTTTAATGAGTTCATCGTGGGTGCCTTGCTCGGTAACGCCCCCGTCTTTAACGACCAAAATGGTATCGGCGTTTTGAATTGTCGATAAGCGGTGGGCAATTACAAAACAAGTTCTGCCCTTCATAAGCTCGTTCATTGCCTCTTGAATTTGCATTTCGGTACGGGAGTCAACATTAGATGTTGCCTCGTCCAAAATAAGCATAGGTGCATCTGATAGCATTGCTCGGGCAATGGTAATCAACTGTCGCTGACCCTTTGAAATGTTTACGCCGTCATCGGAAATTACGGTATTGTATCCATCGGGCAAACTTTCAATAAATGAGTGAATTTTAGCCGATTTTGCCGCATTATAAACCTGTTCGGCAGTGGCTTTTTCAGAGCCGTAGACAATGTTTTCGTAAATTGTTCCGTGGAAAAGCCAAGTATCCTGAAGCACCATAGTGTAGGCCCGGCGTAAATCCTCGCGAGTGATTTTAAGGGCGGGAACAGAGTCCATTAAAATCTCGCCCTTGTCGGGGTCATAGAAGCGCATAAGAAGATTAATTATTGTGGTTTTACCTGCACCGGTGGGACCTACTATGGCAATAGTTTGACCCGATTTCACATTAATTGTAACATCATTTATAATGGTTTTTTCGGGTACATAACCGAAGGTAATATTGTTAAAATCAACATTTCCTTGAGGTTCCTTAAAGTCAACTGTATCGGGTAAATCAAGGGGTTCTGGCTCTTCGTCAAGCACTCTGAATACTCTTTCCGCCGCCGAAATTGCCGACTGGAATTCGTGCAAAATATTTGAAAACTCGTTTATAGGTCCTGCAAACTTGCGAGAATACTGAACAAATTGAGCCACTCCACCAAGGGAGATAAAGAACAAGGAACCTGCCTTTACAACACCGCTTTGGGAATACATATAAAGAATTCCGCCAAACACTGCCACCAAGGAAATTGAGATGTTGTTTATAAGGTTGATGGTGGGATACAAGAGCGCGGCGTTATAATCGGCGCTGTAACAAGCGTCCATAGCTTCGTTGTTGTGCTTGTTAAATCTGCCGCAAATAACCTCTTGTCTGCCATAGGCTTGAATACTTCTGGCACCCGAAAGCATTTCCTCGGCATAACCGTTTAGTTCGCCGTATTTCTTAGACCTTGCACGGAATAAGGGACGCACTTTTTTTGAACGGTATTTGGTGAAAAGAAGTGATACAGGCACAGTGAAAAGGAAAATGAGTATCATCGGTTTTGAAATTCGCCACATAAAAATGAGGGAGCCGAAAACAGTATAAATACTTGTCATAACCTGAACAAGGTCGTGGGATAAGGTGCTGTTAATGGTATCAACATCATAGGACAAATGGCTTATAATATCGCCGGTTGCGTGGGTGTCAAAATATCCTACGGGCAGAGTATTTAGTTTTTCAAAAAGTTCCTTTCGCATTCTGTAAATAATGCGTTGGCTTAAATGAATCATAATCACAGCCAAGAAGTAGGAGAGAAGTGCTGATAATGCATAGCAGATTATCATTGTGATAACGTTTTTCCAAACCTCAGGGAAATCCACGCCACCTGCCGCTTCAATAGCGTCTAATGCCGCTCCCGAATATCTCGGACCCAAGAGGGAAAGTTGATTTGAAAGGAGTGTGAAAACCAAAGCGGGAATAAATAAGGTCCACTGTTTTAAAACATAGGTGCCGAGTCTAAGGGCGATACCACGCCTTTGGACAGACCTTTCTTTTGAGGTGTTTTTATCCTTCTTAATCAACTAAAACACCTCCCATCTGAGAATCACTGATTTCCTTGTAAGGAGCGCAGTTTTCAAGCAACTCTTCGTGTGTGCCGTAGCCTATAACCTCGCCCTTTTCAAGGACAAGAATTTTTTCGCAGTTTTTAACCGAACTGATACGCTGTGCAACGGTAATAACGGTTGAGTTTGACATTTCTTTACTTAATGCTTGGCGAAGCAAAGCGTCGGTTTTATAGTCAAGTGCTGAAGATGAGTCATCAAGTATCAAAATCTCAGGACAACCTGCAATAGCACGGGCGATGAGTATTCTTTGTCGCTGACCGCCCGATACATTTGTGCCCTTTGAGGAAAGCATATGCTTGTATCCATCTTCAAAGGAGGTTATAAAGTCGTGGGCTTGGGCAATTTTTGCCGCACGGACAATATTATCATCGGAAATATCTCTGCCAAAACGGATATTTTCCTCAATGGTATCAGCGCTGATAAAATCGTTTTGTAAAACAACGCCAAACATTGATGTTAACTCATCTCTTGTATAGTTATTAAGCGGTTTTCCGTTTATCCTGATTTCGCCCGAATCTACATCATAAAAACGAAGTAAAAGTTTCACAAAGGTGGATTTTCCGCTACCGGTAGCGCCGATAATACCAAGGGTACCGCCCCGTTTTACCGACAAACTAAGGTCTTTTAACTGATTCTTTTTACCAAGATATGAGAAGTTTACATTATCGAAAACAATGTGGGAATCTTCTTTGGTTTCGCTGTTTTCAGCCACATAAAAACTGTCAGGGTGATTTATGATTTCAAAAATTCGGTTTGCCGATGCGGCGCATTTTGTATACATGACAAACATACGGGACAGGGACATCATCGCCATTGAAATTAGCGTAAAATACTGCATAAATGCGATAACTGTTGCTGCTGAGGATTTGCCTTGTGATACCTGATATGCCGCTACGGCCACAACACCTGCAATGCCTAAGTTCATAAGCAAAGTCATAACAGGGTTTGCAATACTCATTATCACACCTGCGTGACGTTCTTTTTTGGAAAGTTCAAGATTTACCTTGTCATAACGGCGGTTTTCATATTCGTTTTTAGATAGCGCTTTAATGACACGGATACCTTGTGTGTCCTCTCGAACAACACGCACCATATTATCAACCGATTTTTGAACACCGATGTAAAGGGGCACACCCTTGCGTGAAACTGAATAAACCGTAACAAAAATAATGGGCAAGGTTGCTATCATAACTAGGGCTAAAGCGCTATCCATAATGAGAGTAATTGCAACACCGCCGAGAAGAAGTATCGGCGCTCTGACTCCCATTCGCTGAATCATATTAACAAAGTTGTGAACATTGTAAGTGTCGGTAGTGATGCGTGATTCAAGAGAGGGTATTGTAAACCCATCTGTATCACGAGCCGAAAGATATAATGTTTTAGAGAAAAGGTCGCCTCTAAGCGCTCTTGAAAAGTCGGTTGTAACACGGGCGGCTGTTCGGTTTGCGATAATGTTGCCAACACAAGCAACAAAGGCAAAAACTATCATTATAATTCCGTAAGTTACAACCTTACTGATTTTGAGGGTTACGATAACATTTTCAAGTATATGTGTCAGCAAAAAAGGAAGAACGAGTTCTGCCAATGTGCCGATTATTTTATAGGTCAAACCTAATGCCATACGGCGTTTAAAGGGTTTTAGATATGCTATGATATGCTTCATTTCTATTCGTTCTCCTGATTAGTGGCAATGCTTTTTGCTTTTTCTTCCATCCGTGAAATTACCGAGAAAAATACATCTAATTCTTCTTTTGGTATTTCGGAAGAAATCAAACTGTTAAATTCCTTTGTTATTGAACGGACCTGTGGTAAAATTTGAAGCATTTTTTCGGTGGGGTAAACCAAAATGCTGCGTTTATCCTCACTGTTTGCTTCGCGGCGCACATAACCCTTTTCTTCCAGGTGGGAAAGAGTTCGCGCAACAGTACTTTTATTTAGGCAAATTTCCCGTGCTAATTCCTCTTGTGAATAACCGGGGTTACGGCAAATAGCTAAAACAAATGTATGATGGGCCGCACAAATTCCGTCGGCTTTGAGTTTTGCTGTGCGAAAAACCGACTGGGAGCGGCTGATATTATTAAGCGTTTTCATAAATTTTGGCATTAAATCAACTCCATAGATAAAAGTTGCAATAACAACTGTTGCATATGCAACTATTATAAGGTTTTTGAAAGAAAATGTCAATAACTCAGTTATAAAGCAACCTCTTTTTTCATACAATGAATTAAGTATTTTAGGGGTTGATTGTATGAGAGAAGAGATAAACTCGCGACCTGTTGTTTTGGGGGAATATATTTTAGAGACAGGCGCTACTGTTCGCGCTACAGCAAAGGTTTTTAAAATCAGTAAATCCACCGTACATAAAGATGTGACCGAGAAACTAAAATTTAAAAACCCTGCGCTTTATAAACAGGTTAAGTTGGTATTAGAAAAAAACAAGCAAGAAAGACATATTAGGGGAGGCTTGGCAACTAAAAGAAAATACTCAAAAAAATGCGACAAAAGCATTGACAATTAAATTTCAAAGTGGTATAATAATACAAATTTTTAAAGGCTTTGACGAAGACGGTTGAGGTTTTATGTTTTTAGAGAGTCGGTGTTTGGTGCAAACCGATAGCAATATCCCTCGTCTAACCTATCACTTCCGAGCCGGAGGGCTGAACAGTTTATTATTAGGTCCTCCCGTGATTACTGCGTAAAGGTATACGGGTTGTTAGACCCTGAGTGGCAGTTCACTGCAATTTGAGTGGTACCGCGGATGTAAATTCACATTCGTCTCAAAGAAATTTGAGACGAATTTTTTTGTTTTTAGGAGGAATAAAAATGAATACTAACAACGCTTTGTTACAGCTTTCTGAGGTGGCTTCCCGAATTAAAGAACTCAGAGAAATTATGGGCTATTCAATTGCTCAAATGGCTGAAAAAACCGACATTAGCGAAAATGATTACATAACTTTCGAAAGTGGTAGCGTTGACATTCCTTTTACTTTTATTCATAAATGCGCTTTGGTTTTTGGCGTTGAAATGACCGAACTTTTGGAAGGTAAAACCGCTAAACTTACAAGTTATACCGTAACCCGTAAAGGTCAAGGTCAAGGCACTGCTAAGGAAGATGGAATTGATATTGCCAACTTGGCTCCTAAATTTAAGGACAAATTGGCCGAACCTTACTGGGTTAAATATGAATATTCGGCTTCGCAACAAAATAAACCTATTAAACTTACAACCCACACGGGTCAAGAGTTTGACTTGGTTTTAAGCGGTAAGTTAAAGGTGCAAGTAGGCAATCATATTGAAATTCTTGAAGAGGGAGACAGTATTTACTACAACTCTTCAACACCCCACGGTATGATTGCAGTTGACGGCAAGGATTGCGTTTTCTGTGCCGTTGTTATGTCGGGCGAAGAAACCGAAGAACCTGTCGTTCGCAAGAGCGTTATGTCGGCTAAGAAGTCCGAAAACCTAATTTGTGAAAAATTCGTTGAAACCGTTGAAGATGAAGATGGAGCATTACAGGATATTAAATTCAAAAATACCGATACCTTCAATTTCGGCTTTGACATTGTCGATGAAATTGCCGATAAGTATCCCGATAAACTTGCTATGCTTCATTTGGATGTGCATCGCAATGAGCGCCGATTTACATTTAAGGATATCAAACGCCATTCTAATCAGGCTGCAAACTACTTCAAGTCTTTAGGAATTAAAAAAGGCGATAAGGTAATGCTTGTTTTGAAGCGTCATTATCAATTTTGGTTCTGTATGGTAGCCCTTCACAAGTTGGGCGCCGTTGCCATTCCTGCAACAAATCAGCTTAAAGAACACGATTTTGAATACCGTTATAATTCTGCAGGTGTTTCGGCTATCGTTTGTACTGCCGATGGTGATACTGCTGAAATTGCCAAGGCTGCTGCCGAAAAATGCCCCCAAGTTAAAAACCTTATAATGGTTGGTGGCTGCCGTGAAGGATGGCACGATTTTGATAAGGAATATTCTCTCTTTACAAGAAAGTTTGTCAGAACTGAGGACACTTCGGCAGGTGATGACACCGCCCTTATGTTCTTCACATCGGGAACAACAGGCAACCCTAAAATGGCAGCGCACAAGCATACATACGCTTTAGGTCATTTTGTTACGGCTAAATATTGGCATTGTTGCGAACGCGACGGTTTGCACCTTACCATCTCCGATACAGGTTGGGGTAAATCCCTTTGGGGTAAGCTTTACGGTCAGTGGCTTTGCGAAGGCGCAGTTTTCGTTTATGACTTTGACAAGTTTGATGAAAATGATATTTTGCCAATGTTTGCAAAATACAATATCACTACCTTCTGCGCACCTCCCACAATGCTTCGTATGTTAATCAGAGGCGACCTTAAGAAGTTTGACCTTTCCTCTATCCACCATATGACAACTGCGGGTGAAGCCCTTAATCCTGAGGTGTTCAAGCAGTTTAAAGAGGCTACAGGTCTTGAAATAATGGAAGGTTTCGGTCAAACCGAAACAACCCTTGCTATCGCAAACCTTTACGGTACAACACCTAAAATTGGCGCAATGGGTAAGGCTTCTCCTCAGTTTGATATTGATATAGTTGATCCTGACGGCAACCCTGTTCCCACAGGCGAAGTTGGTGAAATTGTAATTCACACCGAAAAGCAAATTCCTTGCGGTCTATTTAAAGAATACTATCTTGACGATGTTAAGACCAAGGATGCTTGGTATGACGGAATGTACCACACAGGCGATACTGCTTGGCGTGATGAGGATGGCTACTTCTGGTATGTTGGCCGTGTGGATGATGTTATTAAGTCATCTGGCTATAGAATAGGACCTTTTGAAATTGAAAGTGTTATTATGGAGCTTCCTTATGTGTGTGAGTGCGGTGTGTCGGCTGCACCCGATGAAATGCGCGGTCAGGTTGTAAAGGCAAGTATTGTGCTTACAAAGGGAACTGAGCCCAGCGAAGAACTCAAAAAAGAAATTCAAAATTATGTTAAATCACATACCGCACCTTACAAGTATCCCAGA
>JAZOXF010000036.1:0-17702 GCA_045659605.1 Acutalibacteraceae bacterium | reverse complement strand
ACCTTTGACGGTATGTCCATCGCCCGTGCTGTCCTTGAGTTTGTTGCCGATAAGAAAAAACTTGGCGCAAAATCCCTTTTCGCAACCCATTATCACGAACTTACTTCAATGGAAAACGAACTTGAGGGAATTAAGAATTATAACATTGCCGTTCGAAAAAGAGGGGATGACATTACTTTCTTGCGCCGTATTGTTGCCGGTCCTGCCGATGACAGTTACGGTATCGAGGTTGCTAAACTTAGTGGTATTCCCGATTCGGTTATCGAACGCGCAAAAGAAATTTTAAAACAAACCGAGGAAGAGGGAATTGTGACCTATAAATCGGTGGAAAGTTCCGATGTGCAAATGCCTTTGGAAATGCAAAGCGCAGGAGATATTTTAAAAGAACTTCAAAGTGTGGATGTTAACACACTAACGCCTATCGAGGCAATGCAAATCTTGTTTGATTTGTGTAACAAAGCAAAAAACTAATTAAAAGGGAGGGAACAATATGCCAAGAATTAACTTATTACCTAAAAATGTTGCCGAGTTAATTGCAGCAGGTGAGGTTGTTGAGCGACCTGCTTCGGTTATAAAGGAACTTGTGGAAAATTCTATTGATGCCAAGGCTACTCAAATCACCGTGGAAATTCAGCGTGGTGGTATTACATATATTCGCATCACCGATAATGGTATCGGTATTGAGGCTGAAGATGTTCCCACCGCTTTTTTAAGACACGCCACAAGTAAAATTAAAACCCAGGTGGACCTTGACAGTATTGCTACCTTAGGTTTCAGAGGCGAAGCTTTGGCTGCTGTTTCTTCGGTCTCAAGGGTTGAAATGCTAACCTGTAGCGAGAACAGTAACGAAGGCACCCATTATGTTATTGAGGGTGGCGAGGAGAAACTTTGCGAATTCGCCGGTTGCCCAAAGGGTACCACAATTATAATTAGGGATATTTTTTACAATACACCTGCCCGTATGAAATTCCTTAAAAAGGATGTTTCGGAAGGCAATGCTTGTTCATCGGTGGTGGAAAGAATTGCCCTTTCCCACCCTGAAATTGCCTTTAAATTAATAAGGGATGGAAAAACCGTTCTTACCACTTCGGGTAACGGAGACACTAAGGCTTGTGTTTACTCGGTTTTGGGTAGAGATTTCTCCAATTCTTTAATAGATGTAAATGATGAAATAGGTGGAATAAAGGTTTCGGGACTTATTTGCAAACCCTTTGCTTGTAAGCCGACAAGAAACGGGCAATACACTTTCTTAAACGGCCGTTTGGTTCGTTCGGGAACGGTTATTGCTGCTGTGGAACAAGCTTACAAAAACAGCGCAATGGTTGGAAAATTTCCCGCCTTCGTGCTATACCTTGAAATTCCTTTTGATACGGTGGATGTTAATGTTCATCCTGCCAAGACCGAGGTTAGATTTTCCGATGAAAAGCGCATTTTTGATGCAGTTTATGCTTCGGTTAAAAATGCTTTAGCCTCTGGGGATACACGCCCCGAAATTAAACTTAACAAAACTCCTTTTAATCCTTTCCAAAGGGTAACTGCTAACGAATATCGACAACAGGCTATAAGCGAGCCTATAGTTCAAAAGAGTGAACCCACCTTAAAAACAGAGACAGTACAAAAACCTACCGTTGTTCCAAAGAGTGAACCCAAGGTTTTTGATACTCCATTAAAAAAGGAAACTGTTTTTGAGTCTAAACCTGATTTTAGCTTTATGGATAGATATTCCTTGGCAAACGAAAAGGGCGAAAAAATAGAGCCCACACCTCAAAAGAAAACCGATTTAGATGTGGTAATTGAGGCGGAAGAACCAAAGCTCGAGACTGTAATTGCGGATGAACCTGAAATTATTATTATAGGCGAAGCTTTTTCAACCTACATTGTGGCTCAAATGGGGAACAGTGTTTTTATGATAGATAAACATGCTGCCCATGAGAGAATTCTTTTTAATAAACTTAAAGCGGAAGAAAAAACCGAAATCCAAGCGTTGCTTACACCAATTACCGTTACTCTTTCAAGTGCTGAGTACGATGGTATTATCAACAATTTGGAATTACTCGAAAAAAGTGGTTTTGAGGTTGAGGATTTTGGAAATTCAACTGTAATTGTTCGTGGACTCCCCACGTTTTTAACGGGAGAAAATATAAATAATCTTTTGTCCGAGATCGCCGAAGGTTTAATTACAACCGGCAAGGTTTCGACTGCGAGAGAGGATAATGTTTTTCACACAGTTGCTTGTCGTGCTGCGGTAAAAGCCGGTAACAACATCAGCCGTTTTGAAATGCTTGATTTAGCCAAAAAGGTATTGCTCGATAGAGAGGTAATGTATTGTCCTCACGGACGCCCTGTGGCTTTTGAGATTAAAAAAAGGGAACTCGAGAAACAGTTCGGTAGAATACAATGAGTAAAAAGGTTGTTTTTATTGTAGGTCCTACTGCTTCGGGAAAAACTGCTTTAAGTATCGCTTTGGCAAAGAAGTTCGGCGGTGAAATCATTTCCGCCGATTCAATGCAAATTTACAAGGGTATTCATATTGCGTCAGCTTGTCCCGATGATGAAGAAATGGAGGGAATACCCCACCATTTGCTTGAATTTTTGGAACCCGATGAACAATTCTCCGTTGCCGATTATGTAAAGTTGGCAAGGGAAAAAATTGATGAAATTTGCGCCCGTGGCAAATTGCCCATTGTGGTCGGTGGAACAGGTCTTTACATTTCGGCATTGATGGATAACACAAAGTTCACCGAAATTCGGACCGATGAAAATTTGCGAAAAGAGTTGGAAGGGGAATTTGACCGTTTAGGCGGCGAAAAAATGTTGGAACTGTTAAGCGAGTTTGACAGCGAAAGCGCCCAAAGACTTAAAGCCGCTGACAAGCGAAGAATTGTCCGTTGCTTTGAAATTTATAAACTGACGGGTCAATCTTTGACCGAACAAAACGCTTTGTCTCACCTTGAAAATGCGGATTTTGAAGCGTTATGTATTGGTATTAATTATTCTGACCGTGAAAAGTTGTATGAAAGAATAAACAAACGCGTGGACATAATGATCCGAAACGGGCTTTTGCAAGAGGCTCGTGAAACCTTTGAAAATCAAAAGGGTAAAGGCGGTTTTCAGGCAATTGGCCACAAGGAATTATACGGATTTTTTAAGGAAGAGTGTTCTTTGGAAGAAGCCACCGAAAACCTCAAAAGACAAACAAGGCGTTATGCTAAGCGCCAACTCACTTGGTTTAGAAGAGACCAAAGAGTAAACTGGCTTTATGCCGACCAAGACCTTGACATAGTAGGCAAGGCGACAAAATTAACCGAAAAATTTTTATAAAAAGGAGGGGAAACAGGTATGAAAAGTGCAAAGGTATTTAAGGTTATTTTAGGAATAATAGTTGCCATCTTTATAATTAATCAACTTGTTTCCTCTTTGTATATGCCCATAAGGACCGAAAATGCGGTTTTCTTTACTGCTAATGACGGTTTTAAAATCACAGGTCATATTATTAGAAATGAAACCTATGTTACTGCCAAAAGCGACGGTGTTTTGCACTTTGTTACTGCGGATGGTTCTCGCGTAGCTAAGGACGGTATTATAGCTAATATTTACTCGAGCGCAACTGCTTCGATTACCGTTTCGGAAATTGATGTTTTGAAATCTCAAATTGCCGATATTGAAGACATTTTGAGTTATAACGACATTGAAGCGGCAAATTTAGACCTTATAAATTCTAAAATTTCAGGAAGTTTGGGTAACTTTATTTTTGAAAGCGCTTCGGGTAATTTTAAAAATGTTGATGAACTTTCCGAAGAACTACTTGCTGCCAACAACCGTAAACAGGTGGCGTTAGGCGTGGCGACCGGTCTTAACGAAAGATTGGAAGCCTTAAAACTGCAACTTGCAAAACTCGAAAATTCTTTGCCGGGTGTGAAAGGTAATATTTTGGCTGCTCAGTCGGGTTACTTTGTTTCTAAAACCGATGGTTATGAAAAGGCGTTTCCAAGTGATGATTTAAGCAAAATTACACCTGAGTTTTTGTCTTCGGTAGAACCTAAGAAAAAGGGTGGAAATGTAATTGGTAAAATTGTTTCGGATTACGAGTGGTATATTGCCACTGTTTTGCCGCTTAACGATTCCCTTAAATACAAAGAAGACCAAGAATTAAAACTTGTAACCAACATTAAATCTTCTCCAACCCTTTCAGTCACCGTTAAACAAATCAACATTTCGGAAGAAACCGAAAATGCAGTAATTATTTTTGCTTGTAACGATATGAACAGCGAGTTGGCAACCATTAGAACTGCAAATATCACAGTTGTGGACAAGGAATACAGCGGTTTAAGAATTCCTAAAAAAGCCTTGCGCGTTGTAGATTCCCAAAAGGGTGTTTATGTTCAGTCGGGAATGCAAATCAGTTTTGTTCCGGTTGAAATTATTTATCGTGAAGATGATTACATTATTTGCGAAAAGAAAAATGAAAATGGCAACTTCTTAAAACTTTATGATAAGGTTGTTGTGAAAGGAAAAAATCTTTATGATGGAAAAATTGTCGGCTAAAGAGTTTGATTTTAATTTAGCCGAAGTAACAAAGCGCCTTGAAAACGCTTTGCAAAAGTCAGGCCAAAAAAAGGAAGATGTAATTCTTCTTGCTGCCACTAAAACGGTGGATGTTGAAACCATTAATTACGCTTTATCTAAAGGGATTGACTATATCGGTGAAAATAAAGTGCAAGAGTTGCTTTCTAAAGAAGCGGGTATTAATCCTTGCCACCGCCATTTTATAGGTCACCTTCAAACCAACAAGGTTAAGGATATTATAAATCGGGTGGAAATGATACATTCGGTGGATTCCTTAAAACTTGCAAAAGAAATTTCCAAACAGGCCGTTAAAAACGATAAAAAAATGGAAATTCTTTTGGAAGTAAATGTTGGTGACGAGGAATCTAAGTGGGGTTTTGAAGCCTCGAATTTGGAGGAAAATTTAAAAGAAATCGCAAAACTTCCAAATATTAAAATTAAAGGCTTAATGGCTATTCCTCCGATTTGCGAAAAAAGTGAAGAAAATAGGAAATATTTTAAGGAAATGAAAAAACTGTTTATTGACATTGACCTTAAAAACATAGATAATGTAAGTATGGAGATTCTTTCAATGGGAATGTCCGATGACTTTGATATTGCTGTCGAAGAAGGCGCCAATTTAATCCGTTTGGGAACAGCGCTTTTCGGCAAAAGAATATATACTTAAAAGGAGAATTAAAATGGGATTGTTTGATAATTTAAAGGGTTATTTTAATGCTTTTGATGAGGAAGAAATAGAAGAAGAATTTTTTGAGGAAGAGGCCGAGAAAAAGGAAATTCGTCGCGAAGAACCTAAAAAGATTGACACTTTACCTAAAATCATTACAGGCAGAGCAAAAACTACCACATACAGCCCTGCTCAAATGCAGGTTGTACTCGTGAAACCCGAAAGATATGAGGATGTTACATCTATTGCTGACCATTTGAACGATAAAAAGACAGTTGTTTTAAATCTTGAGTCGGCTGATAGAGATCTTTCTCGCCGTATCGTTGACTTCTTAAGCGGCGCTACTTATGCTAACCACGGCAATATCAAAAAGATTTCCAAGGCTACCTTCTTAATTGTTCCAAGTGGTGTGGATATGATGGGCGAATTGATGTTAGAGGATTTTGAGGAAGGCAGAATGTACTTCTAATGGAAACCGACCTTTTAAGGGATAGGGTTTTTGATACGGTTGGTATTTGCCAAAGAACCGACCGCCCAAAATTCTTGGGATTTTTGTCTTTGGAAGAAACTGCCTTTGTAGAAAATACAGTTTCTAAACTCAAAGCAAACTATAAATTTTTCGGTGGATACGAGGAAGCTCAAAGGGTGATGCTCGGTTGCTTTCCTGAATGGGAATGTGAGTGGGAGTTTCCAATTACCGCCATTACCTTGAACTTTAGAAAAAATGATAGTTTAACCCATAGGGATATACTGGGTTCTCTTATGGCATTGGGGCTTAAAAGAGAAACTGTTGGGGATATACTTATTGAAACTGCCAGAGCAGTTGTCTTTTTGACCGATGAAACGGCGGACTATGTTATAAACCAAATAACTAAGATTGGCCGTGTGGGAGTTGAAATTAAGAAAGGTTTTAAAACTCCTTTGCCTGCCGCAGGCGTTTTATCGGATTTCAGTTCAACCGTTTCAAGCGAACGGCTTGACTGTGTAGTTGCCGCTTTAATAGGTGCTTCAAGAAAAACTGCTTGTGAAAAGATTGAACAAGCTTTGGTTTCAGTAAACTCGATTGTTTCACAAAAACCTACCCTTAAGGTGAGGGCAGGGGATGTGGTAACCGTCCGTTCCAAGGGCAAATTTATTGTTGAGTCTATTGAAGATAAAACCAAAAAAGACCGATTGATATTACGATATAAAAAATATGTGTAGGGGGAATTTTTATGTTAAGCATAGCCGAAATCAGAGATATTAAATTCTCAAGAGCGGTTGGTGGTTACAAACCTGATGATGTAGATGTATTTCTTGATAAGATTGAGGCTGATTATGTAGCCTACGATCGCATTATTAAGGAGTACGAATTAAAGATAGAAACCCTTAACGGTGAAATAGAAGGGTTTAAAAATTCCCAAAGCAGTATTCAAAGTGTGCTTGTCAGCGCGCAAGGTTTGGCTGATAGAATTGTTAAAGAAGCCAAAGAAAAAAGCGAGGAAATTATTAAACAGGCACAGGCTAATATTGAGGCTATTACTGCCCATGAAAAAGAACTTTCTGCTGCTTTTGAATTAAAGGCTCAAGAACAAAAGAGCGCTTTGGACAAAGAACTAAAAAGCATGATAGAAAACGCCAAGAAAAAGGCGGATGATATAACAGCGGTCGCTGAAGAGAGGGTTAAACATCAGCAAATGCTGTTTGATAAACTTAAACTTGAAATCGCCGCTTTCAAATCCAATGTTTCAGCAAAGTATAAGGAACACTTGGAATTGTTGACCCAAATACCTGATAGCGTACCTGCTTCACCCGAGTATGTGGCTCAAGTTTTATCCGCTTCCTATGATAAGATTGAGGCAGCAGTCAGCAAAACCCAACCTAAAGATGTTTCTTCTACTTCAAAGGAGTCTAACGAAGGTTTTGTAGTTGAAAGTTTGGAAAACGAGGAGGAAGAATAATTGCTTTCCTTTGTTTTGGCAATTATAACCTCGGTTTTAACCCTTTTGGCTGACCAATATACAAAGTATTTTATTTCTTCTAACTTTGAGTTGGGAGAAGGTACTGGATTTTTAAAAGGGTTTATTGATATTGTCTATATACATAACACTGGGGGCGCATGGGGTCTGCTTAGTGGCAGCACCTATATTTTGCTTGGTATGACCTGTGTTATAATGGCCTTTTTAATATTCTATTTTATAAAATGGGGTCAAAAAAGCAAATTGCTTTTTTGGGCGGTAAATCTTGTAATATCCGGTGGAATCGGAAATATGATTGACCGCGTTTTTAGAGATGGCAAGGTTGTTGATTTTCTCCATTTTGAATTTTTCCCAACATTCCCTGTTTTTAATGTTGCCGATATTGCGGTAGTTGTGGGAGCGGGACTTTTGATTTTGTATTTTCTTTTGGACACACTCAAGGATATCAGAAAGGGTGCGGCCAAAAATGAATAAATTTGAGTTGGAATTTTGCGAAACTTCCCCTAAAAGAATGGATACCTTTGTAAGTTTTGGGGCTGAGGTTTCAAGAAATAGGGCTTGTGAACTTTTAGAGGATGGATTGGTGCTTGTAAATGGTGCCAAAGCCACTAAAAAGACCAAACTTAAAATAGGGGACAGGATTGAGATTACTTTGCCCGACCCTGTGGAGTACGAGGCTTTACCTCAGGATATTCCTCTTGATATTGTTTACGAGGATGATGACCTTTTGGTTGTTAACAAACCTAAAGGAATGGTGGTTCATCCTGCCGCAGGCAATTATACCGATACATTGGTAAATGCATTGCTTTTTCATTGTAAGGATAGTTTATCAGGCATAAACGGGGTAATGCGACCGGGTATTGTTCATAGAATTGATAAAAACACCAGCGGACTTTTAATGGTGGCTAAAAACGATAATTCTCACAACTTTTTGGCCGAGCAAATAAAAGAGCATTCTTTTAAAAGGGAATATGAAGCTGTGGTTTACGGCAATGTGAAAACCGACTCAGGAACAATTAATGCTCCTATTGCCCGTCATCCTGTTAAACGCAAACAAATGGCGGTTTCTACAGGGGGAAGAGATGCCGTTACCCATTATGAGGTTTTGGAGAGGTTTGAAGGTTTTACCCATTTAAGACTAAGGTTGGAAACAGGAAGAACCCACCAAATCAGAGTACATATGGCTTATCTGGGGCATCCCGTTGCAGGTGATGATGTTTATGGTCCTAAGAAGGTTATAACTTCACTGAACGGTCAATGTCTTCACGCAAAGGTGCTAGGGTTTATCCACCCTTCCACTAAAGAATATATGGAATTTGATTCTCAGTTACCTGAGTATTTCAAAGGATTTTTAAAAAAACTTAAATAGTTAGTGATTGACTTTTGTCATTAATATAATTATTTCGAAAGGAATGGTAAAATGGACGCAGCAATTATGAAGGAGTTGCAAATCACTGCCTGTAAGGCAAGAATTAGTATTATTGAGGGGGTACATGCCGCAAAAGCCGGCCATCCGGGTGGCTCACTTTCTTGCGTTGATATTTTAACATATCTTTATTATAAAGAGTTAAATGTTGACCCCAAAAATCCTGATATGGAGAATAGAGACCGTTTTGTTCTTTCAAAAGGTCACGCTGCACCTGCGCTTTATGCAGTGTTGGCTGAAAAAGGATTTTTTGATAAATCCTTAATCAAAACCCTTCGCCAAATCGGAAGCATTTTACAAGGACATCCCGATATGAAGAAAATCCCCGGTGTTGATATGTCTACCGGTTCTTTAGGTCAAGGAATTTCTTGTGCTGTTGGTATGGCTTTATCTTCTAAACATTTTGGTTCAGGCTTTAATGTTTATACCGTTTTGGGTGACGGTGAAATTGAAGAGGGCCAGGTTTGGGAAGCTGCTATGTTTGCAGGTAACAAAGGTCTTTCTAATTTGACTGCGTTTGTTGATTACAATAATCTTCAAATTGACGGAACTGTTGAAGAGGTTAACTCTCCTGCTCCTATCGATAAGAAATTTGAAGCTTTCGGTTGGCATACCATTATCATTGATGGCCACAACTTTGAAGAAATCGAAAAAGCTTTAGCCGAGGCTAAAACTGTTGATAAGCCTGTTTGCATTATCGCAAAAACCGTTAAGGGTAAAGGCGTTTCTTATATGGAGAACGCTGTTAACTGGCACGGCGCTGCTCCTAATGATGAGTTGGCAGCTCAGGCTTTAGAAGAATTAAAACAACAACTTAAAGAACTTGAAGCGTAAAGGGGAGGGAATAGAAATGTCAGAAATTAAAACAGTTGCAACCAGAGTAGGTTTTGGTGCTGCACTTAAAGAATTAGGTCACGAGCGTGAGGATTTTATCGTAATGGATGCTGACCTTGCAGCCGCTACCCAAACCGGTGCTTTCAAAAAAGAATTCCCCGATAGATTTTATAATTGTGGTATTGCTGAGCAAAATATGATTAGTATTGCTGCCGGTATTGCTGCCACAGGTAAAAGAGTAATTTGCAGTTCCTTCGCTATGTTTGCTGCAGGTAGAGCTTTTGAGCAAATCAGAAACTCGGTAGGTTATCCTCACCTTAATGTAATTATCGGCGCTACCCACGCAGGTATATCTGTTGGTGAAGACGGTGCCACTCACCAGTGTAATGAGGATATCGCTATTATGCGTACCATCCCCGGAATGACAATTATCAATCCCGCAGATGAGACCGAGGCAAGACTTGCTGTTCATGCCGCTATGGATCACGAGGGTCCTGTTTATATGAGATTTGGCAGACTTGCTGTTCCGGTTGTTTTCGGCGACGATTACAAATTTGAAATCGGCAAGGGTGTTGAACTTAAAGAGGGTAACGATGTTACCGTTATTGCTACCGGTCTTATGGTTAACGAGGCTTTACAGGCTCACGAATTATTAAAGGCTGAAGGTATCAATGCAAGAATTATCAATATGGCAACAATTAAGCCTTTGGATAAGGATATTGTTATCAAGGCTGCTAAGGAAACCGGCGCTATTGTTACTGCTGAGGAGCATTCTGTAATTGGCGGTTTGGGAAGTGCTGTATCCGAAGTTTTGGCTGAGGAATATCCTGTTCCTGTTGTTAAACTTGGCGTTAACGATGAGTTTGGCCATTCAGGTCCTGCTGTTAAACTTTTAGATGAATTTGGTTTAAGAGCAGTTAACATTGTAGAGAAGGTTAAAAAAGCAATTTCTCTTAAAAAATAATTGTGACTTTGGATTCAAAAATTGTAGAAAAAGTTGATTTTATAATTGAAATTTGAATGTTTTTTGGGATATTGTTAAATTTTTCTCAATATTTCGAGAAATGTGTTGCTTTTTAATCGATTTTAATATATAATGTATCAGGAAAATTCAGATTTTATAAAGGAGAAAAGAAAAATGACCAAAAACCCTACTTTGATTAAATGGCTTGATGAAATGCAAGCACTCTTAACACCTAATAAGGTTGTTTGGATTGACGGTAGCGATGAGCAACGTGAAGAGCTTCGTAAATTAGCTGTTGAACTCGGCGAGTTAACCAAGCTTAACCAAGATGTTCTTCCCGGATGTTATCTCCATCGTACAAACCCCAACGACGTTGCTCGTGTTGAGGACCGTACTTTTATTTGTTCTAAAACAAAAGAAAATGCAGGCCCCACCAACAACTGGTGCGATCCTGATGAAATGTATGAGAAACTTTACAAGATTGCAAAGGGCAGCTACAAGGGCAGAACCATGTATGTAATTCCTTACTCCATGGGCCCCATTGGTTCACCTTTAGCAAAAATCGGTATTGAGATTACCGACTCTGTATACGTTGTTCTCAATATGCTTATTATGACAAGAGTAAGCTCTGAAGTACTTGAAGTATTAGGCGACAGCGATGACTGGGTAAGAGGTTTACACTCTCGTTGTGATATCGATCCTGAAAATCGTTACATCTGCCACTTCCCCGAGGATAACACCATTATCTCTGTTAACTCCGGTTACGGCGGAAACGTACTTTTAGGTAAAAAATGTTTCGCTCTTCGTATCGCTTCTTACCAAGGTTGGAAAGAAGGTTGGATGGCTGAGCATATGCTCATCTTAGGTTTAGAGAATCCTAAGGGCGAGGTTAAATATGTTGCTGCTGCTTTCCCCTCTGCTTGCGGAAAGACCAACTTGGCAATGCTTATTCCTCCCGAGTATTTACGTAAGAAGGGCTACAAGATTTGGACCGTAGGCGATGATATTGCTTGGATGAAGATAGGTCCTGATGGCAGACTTTATGCTATCAACCCCGAAAACGGTTTCTTCGGCGTTGCTCCCGGTACCAACGAGCATTCTAACTTCAATGCTTTAGAGAGCACCAAGAAAGATACCATTTTCACCAACGTTGCTTTAAATCTTGACACCAACACTGTTTGGTGGGAAGGTCTTGATAAGAATCCTCCCGAGAACGCTATTGAGTGGAAGGGTAATCCTTGGAATCCTTCAATGTTTGTTAAGGCTGACAAATCTACCTATGCTGCTCATCCCAACTCTCGTTTTACAGCTCCTGCTGAGAATTGCCCCTGCATTTCTGACGAGTTTAACAAGGGCGCAGGCGTTCCCATCAGCGCTATTATCTTCGGTGGCCGTCGTGCTAAGTGTGCACCTCTTGTTTACCAATCAAAGGATTGGGTTAACGGTGTATTCGTAGGTTCTGCAATGGCTTCTGAAACTACCGCTGCTGCTGCCGGTGCAGTTGGTGTTGTTCGTCGTGATCCTATGGCTATGCTTCCTTTCTGTGGCTACCATATGGGTGACTACTTCAAGCATTGGCTTGAAATGGGCGAGAAGCTTGGCGACAAGGCTCCCAAGATCTTCAACGTTAACTGGTTTAGAACCGATGATGACGGCAACTTCTTATGGCCCGGTTTCGGTGACAACATGAGAGTTCTTAACTGGATTGTTGACCGTTGCGAAGGCAATGCTGATGCTACTGAAACTGCTATCGGTTATGTTCCAATGCCTGAAGATATCGACCTTACCGACTTAGATATGGATATGGATACATTGAAGTCCATCCTTAAGGTTGACAAGGATGTTTGGACTAAGGAAGCTGCTGAAATCGAAGAGCACTACAAGAAGTTCGGCGACAGATTGCCTGAAGCTCTTAAGGCTCAACTCGAAAACCTTAAAGAAAACCTCAATAAAATGTAATATATTTAAAACCACCTCTTATGAGGTGGTTTTTTATTGCGAAAATACACAAAAATTTATAGTAAAAACTGTCACTTTTTTTGCAAAAAGTCTTTCCAAATTTGGACAAATGTGCTATAATGTAGGAGTATACATATATCCCTATGAATATGCGAAATTTTAAAGGATATAAGTTAGAAAATTACAGGAGGAAAAGATTAATGCAAAAGAAAATCAGTAAGCTTCCCTTTAAGGGTACTGCCGAGCAGGAGCAACAGCTCAAGGAAATAATCGCAAGCAGCAAGCACGATAAAAGTTTGCTTATGTCTGTTATGCAACAGGCTCAAGATATTTACGGTTATCTTCCCATTGAAGTGCAGACTATGATTGCTGAGGGAATGGAAGTTCCCCTTGAGAAGGTGTACGGTGTTGCTACCTTCTACGCTCAGTTCTCACTTTCTCCCAAGGGCGAGTATAACATCTCGGTTTGCTTGGGTACAGCTTGTTATGTAAAAGGTTCAGGCGATATTTTCGATAAGTTTAGTGAAAAGTTAGGCATCGGCGCTGATGAATGTACCGAGGATGGTAAGTTCTCTCTTACTGCCTGCCGTTGTATCGGTGCTTGCGGTTTGGCTCCCGTACTTACAGTTAATGAAGAAGTTTACGGAAGACTTACCGTCGATGATGTTGACGATATTTTGGCTAAATATATGTAACTAAATTTTGTCCGAAAGGATAACTTAAGTTTATGAAAATCAGTACTATTAAGGATTTACTTAAAGCTGAGGTTATTTGCTGTGAAGAAAGTATAGGCCTTCATGTATATTCTGCTTGTGGCAGTGATATGATGAGTGATGTTTTAGCCTATGTTAAAGACCAGGCGGTTTTGCTTACAGGTTTGGTTAATTCACAGGTTATAAGAACAGCCGAGATGATGGATATGAAATGTATCGTCTTTGTTCGCTCAAAAATGCCTACTGCCGAAATGATTGAGTTAGCAAAGGAAAGCAATCTTGTTTTACTTGCCACATCAAAAAGAATGTACGAGGCTTGCGGTATTTTGTACAGCAACGGCCTTGTAGGTAACAGGGTTAAAAATGGCTGAGGCGTTAAGCTTTAAGTTTGATGTTGACGGTGAGGATTTTACCTGCGCCGGTCAAGCATCGGTTATTGTTAAGAAAAACCTAAGGCAGTTAGGTTTACCACCTGAAATTATAAGACGTGTTTCTATTGCTATGTATGAGGGCGAAATTAATATGGTTATTCACGCCGGCGGAGGTACTGCTGAAGTTAAGGTGTATGAGGACTGTATTGAAATTGTGCTCATCGATAAAGGCCCCGGAATTAAGGATATTGAACAGGCGATGCAGGAAGGATTTTCCACCGCTACCGATACTATCCGTTCTTTAGGCTTTGGCGCCGGTATGGGTCTTCCTAATATGAAGCGTTATACCGATTATATGAACATAGAATCTCAGGTTGGTGTGGGTACCACAATTACAATGAAGGTCAATTTGACTTAAATTGAGTAAGGTTGATTTTATGAATACTTACGAGCATTCGGTATATTTAGATATAGAAAAATGTAACGGATGTACCACCTGTCTTAAACATTGTCCCACAGAAGCTATTAGAATTCGCGATAATCACGCTGTTATAAATCAAGAGCGTTGTATTGATTGTGGCGAATGTATAAGGGTTTGTCCTCATTCGGCAAAAAAAGCAGTTTGCGATAAACTGTCCGATATGGACAAATTTAAGTACAAAATAGCTTTACCTGCTCCTACACTTTACGGTCAGTTTGATAACTTAGATGATGTCGATTATGTTTTAAACGGACTTTTAAAATTAGGATTTGATGATGTTTTTGAAGTTTCTGCTGCTGCGGAATTGGTTTCGGTTTATACCAGAAACTATCTTAAAAAAGAAGGCATTAAAAAACCGCTTATAAGCTCGGCTTGTCCGGTTATAATGCGCCTTATTTGTTTAAGGTTCCCCTCTTTGAAAGAGAACATAATCCCAATGCTTCCACCAATGGAAGTTGCAGCACGATTAGCACGAGAAAGAGCGCTTAAAAACCATCCCGAACTTTCACCCGAGGATATTGGCGTTTGCTTTATTACTCCTTGCCCTGCCAAGAAAAGTTATGTACATAACGGTTTTGCAGGTTACGAAAGTTTTGTTGATGTGGTTGTATCTATAAAGGATATTTACTTTAAGCTTATTTCAAAAATGAAATATGGGGAAGAGGTTAAAAGTATTTCTTCTTCGGGTATGATAGGCATTGGTTGGGCTTCCTCGGGCGGTGAGTCTACTGCCATTTTTAATGACAGTTACTTGGCGGCTGACGGAATTGACAACTGCAATAAGGTTTTAGACCAAATTGAAAACGGTAACATACCGCCTTTAGAGTTTATTGAACTTAATGCTTGTACAGGCGGTTGCGTTGGAGGCGTTTTAACAATTCAAAACCCCTTTATCGCAAAAGCCCGTCTTCAAGGTTTAAGACATTACTTGCCCGTTTCTATGAATTTTGTTTCTAAGACGCAAGAACAGTTGCCTGACAGTGTGTTGTTTAAGGATATGCCTGAATACAAGCCGATTTCCCGACTTAGCGACAGTATGGCTGAATCTATGCGAATGTTGGCTGAAATCCAAAAGCTTAAAGCAGAACTTCCCGGTATTGACTGCGGTTCTTGCGGAGCGCCAAATTGCCGTGCTTTTGCTGAGGATGTTGTCAAAAAAGAGTGCGACTTGGAAAATTGCCTTATAAGACAAAGATATAAAAAGGTGAGTGACAGTAATGACGGTTAATGAAATTTCAAAGGTTAACGGTTTTAGCGCTGTTGTTTTACCTGATGGTGACCGTGAGGTTACAGGCGTTTATATAGGTGATTTGCTTAGTTGGGTTATGGGAAAAGCAGATAGCGGTGATGCGTGGATTACCATTATGTCTAATGTTAACATTTTGGCGGTAGCTTCACTTACCGACTGCGCTTGTATTATTTTAAGCGAAGGCGTAACCCTTTCGGATGAAATAGTATCTACCGCGAAGGATAAAGGAATTAATATTCTTGCCTTTTCGGGAAGCAGTTATGATGCGGCCGTTTGTTTGAATGGTATAATATGAAAAAGTATTACTACGATTTGCATATACATTCTTGTCTTTCTCCTTGTGGAGATGACGACTCAACTCCAAACAGTATTGCAGGTATGGGGGAGTTAAATGGACTTCAAATAATGGCCCTTACCGACCATAACACCTGCAAAAACTGTCCCGCATTTTTTGAGGCCTGTAAAAACCATGGTATTTTACCTGTGGCAGGAATGGAACTTACAACTGCTGAAGATATTCACGCTGTGTGCTTGTTTGGGAATCTTGAAAAAGCAATGGAGTTTGATGAGTATATAACTTCAAGGCGAATACTTATTCCAAATAGGGTGGATATTTTTGGAAATCAGTTGATTTGCGACAGTGAGGATAATGTTATCGGAAGCGATGAATACCTACTTTCTAACGCTACCGACATTTCTATTGACGAAGCGCCAAAACTAATTGAAAGTTTTGGAGGGATTTGTTTCCCTGCGCATATCGACCGTGATTCTAACGGAATAATCGCGGTTTTGGGTACTTTCCCCGAAACACCCGATTTTACCGCGGCAGAATTTCACGATGGTACAAAGATAGATGAGTACACCGAGAAATATTCTTTAGAAAATAAAGTTAAAATTATAGACTCCGATGCCCACTTTTTGTGGGACATTAAGGAGGCAACCGAT
Source organism: Acutalibacteraceae bacterium (assembly GCA_045659605.1). GTDB lineage: Bacteria > Bacillota > Clostridia > Oscillospirales > Acutalibacteraceae > UBA737. The sequence continues at coordinate 1,569 of JAZOXF010000036.1, read as the reverse complement.
TTTCTCGAGTTAGAGGAAATCACTAACCCCGACAAAACGGGGGAGAGCATAATCAAGTTTTTGAGGGAAGGCAAATGAAAGAATTATCACTTAATATTCTTGATATTGCGGAAAATTCGGTTAAGGCAAAGGCAAGTTTGACCGAGATTTCCATTGAGGAAACCGATGAAATGCTGACCCTTACCTTTACTGATAACGGAACAGGTATGACCGAAGAAACCCTTAAAACCGTTACCGATCCATTTTATACAACCCGAACAACCCGAAAGGTTGGAATGGGTTTGCCCCTATTAAAGTTAGAGGCTGAAATGACCGGTGGCAGTTTGGAGGTCACTTCGAAACATATCAGTGAAGATAGTTTAAATCACGGCACGACAGTTCGTGCAGTGTTTTATAAAAACCATATCGATTTCACTCCTTTGGGTGATGTAATCGAAACGGTTGCCACTTTAATTCAAGGTCACCCCGATACAGACTTTTTGTTTATTCACAAAATAAACGAAAAGGAAGTAAGGCTTGATACAAGAGAACTTCGCGAGGTGCTTGAGGGTGTTCCCCTTAACACTTACGAGGTAATAAAGTGGATTAAAGAGTTTCTCAAAGAACAGTATATAAATTAGATTGAAACAGGAGGAAAAAAGATGAAATCATTGGCTGAATTACAGGCAATAAAGGACAAAATGAAAAACAAGGTTGTTCTTCGTGAGGGTAACAACGAACTTCGTGTTGTTGTTGGTATGGCTACCTGCGGTATTGCTGCCGGTGCACGCCCCGTGCTTAACACCATTGTTGAAGCCGTTAACGAAGGCGGTCTTGCCGATAAGGTAACCGTTTCTCAAACCGGCTGTATTGGTCTTTGCCAGTTTGAGCCTATCGTTGAAATTCACGAAGCAGGCAAAGAAAAGGTAACCTATGTTAAGATTGATTCCGATAAGGCAAAACGCATTATTGAGGAACATATTAAAGGTGGAAAAGTGATTGCTGAATTCACTCTTTCTGACTTAAAGTAATATTGGAGGATTAGTTTATGGTTCGTTCACATGTATTAATATGCGGTGGTACCGGCTGTACTTCTTCCGGTAGTGTTGCAATTCAAGAAGCATTTAAGACTAATATCGAGGCTTTCGGTCTTAGTGAAGAAGTTAAGGTTGTTGAAACCGGATGCTTCGGTCTTTGCGCATTAGGCCCCGTTGTTATCGTTTATCCTGACGGCACATTTTATAGCCGTGTTACTGCCGACGATGTTAAAGAAATCGTTGAAGAGCATCTTCTTAAGGGCAGAAAGGTTGAGCGTTTAATTTACAGCGAAACCGGTGAAGAAGTTGAAGATGTAACTGCTGTTGCACTCAGCGATACTGCTTTCTACAAGTCTCAAAACCGTGTTGTTCTTCGTAACTGTGGTGTTATTAACCCCGAAAGCATTGATGAGTATATCGCAATGGACGGTTACGAGGCATTAGGTAGAGTTCTTACCGAAATGACACCTGAGGATGTTATTAAAATCGTTTCCGACTCAGGTTTAAGAGGCCGTGGAGGCGGTGGCTTCCCCACAGGCTTTAAATGGTCTTT
>JAZOXF010000035.1:0-16003 GCA_045659605.1 Acutalibacteraceae bacterium | reverse complement strand
TATCCCCAGTGTTGAGGAATTCCCCTACGCTATCCGTGTTGTTTCCGAAGTTCTTTCTTCCTACGGTTCTACCTCACAAGGTTCTATTTGTGGTTCCACCTTGGCTCTTATGGCTGCAGGTGTTCCCATCAAGGCTCCCGTAGCAGGTATTTCTTGTGGCCTTATCACAGGTGACGAAGGCGTTTACGGCGACTTTATGACCATGGTTGATATCCAAGGTCTTGAAGACTTCTACGGCGATATGGACTTTAAGGTGGCAGGTACTCATAAGGGTATCACCGCTATCCAAATGGACCTTAAGGTTCACGGTCTTACCCCTGCTATCATTAAAGAAGCATTTGCCAAGACCCACAAAGCAAGACTTCACATTTTGGATGAAGTTATGCTCAAGTGTATTCCTGAATATAGAAGCGAACTTTCCGAGTACGCTCCCAAAATGCTTACCACCGTTATCAACCCCGATAAAATCGGTGATGTTATCGGTAAGCAAGGTAAGGTTATTCAATCCATTCAAGAGCAATGTGAATGTACCATTACCATTGAGGAAGACGGTCATGTATTCGTTGCAGGTATCGACATTGAGAAGGCTAAACAAGCAGTTTCTATTGTTGAACTTATCGCTAATGACCCCGAAATCGGCGCTGTTTACAACGGTAAAGTAACCCGTCTTATGACCTTTGGTGCTTTCGTTGAAATTGCTCCCGGCAAGGAAGGTTTAGTTCACATTTCTAAACTTGATGTTAAACGTGTTGAAAAGGTTGAGGATGTTGTATCGGTTGGCGACCAAGTTCTTGTTAAGGTTACCGAAATTGATGACCAAGGCAGAATTAACCTTTCACGCAGAGATGCATTAGTTGAAATTAACGGCGCTGTTGTTGAGGATGAACCCGAAGAGGACAAAAAGCCCCGTCAAAGAGACCGTAAAGGTTTTAGAAAACACTAAAATTTAAAAGCTCCCTTTAAGGGAGCTTTTTTTCTTGCCATTTTACCAGTTTTAGGGTAAAATAATTGTGAATGAAAATTTAGGGAGTAAAGTATGAAAATCAAAACCAAACTTGTAGATTTTGAAAAAATAAGCAACCTAAAAATCAACAACAGCATTAAACCCCTAAAACCCATGTGGCTTTTGGGCGCACTTATATATGTTTTGGCCATCCCTGAACTTTGGGCAGCTAAATTTCGCCTTAAAAAAATAAGGATGGATAAACTTCACGAACCTTGCCTTATTTTAATGAATCACTCTTGTTTTTTGGATATGAAAATTGCTTTTAAAATTTTCTTCCCAAAACGAATTTCCATTGTTTGCACCACCGATGCTTATATTGGCAAGTCCCTTTTAATGCGCCTTTTAGGTTGCATTCCCACAAACAAGTTTGTAACCGACATTTCTTTAATAAGCCACATTTCCCACGCTATAAAGAAAAACAAGGCCAATGTTTTAATGTACCCCGAGGCAGGTTATTCTTTTGACGGCTGCGCCACTGCTTTGCCACCAAGAATTGGTGTGTTAATTAAAAAGTTGGGTGTCCCTGTTGCTACGGTTATAACAGAAGGCGCTTTCTTGCGAGACCCATTGTATAACGGTCTTAAAAAACGTAAAACTCAGGTTAATGCTACCGTTAAATACCTTTTAACCCCTGATGAAATAAAGGAAAAATCATCCAAAGAGATAACCGACCTTATAAATAAGGAATTCACCTTTGATGCTTTTGCAACCCAAAAAGAAATGGGTGTTGAAATCACCGAAGATTTCCGTGCCGAAGGACTTGAAAGGATTTTATACCGTTGCCCCAACTGTCAAAGCGAGAATACACTCAAGGGTGAAAACACATTAGTTTCTTGTTCTAACTGTGGCAAGAAATACGAATTGGGTGTTTTGGGAGATATTAAAGCAACCTCGGGAGAAACCGAGTTTTCCCACATCCCCGACTGGTATAATTGGGAACGAGAGTGCGTTAAATCGGAAATTTCAAAGGGTGAATATAATCTTGATACCGATGTGGATATTTACGTTATTTGTGATAATAAATGTCTTTATAAAGTCGGCGACGGTCACCTTACCCACACAGTCGATGGTTTCCACCTTACAGGTTGCAACGGCAAACTTGATTACACCCAAAGCCCCATAGTTTCGTATAGCCTTAATTCCGACTATTTTTGGTACGAAATCGGCGATGTTATTTGCATTGGTGATGCATCTAAACTTTATTACTGTTTCCCAAAAACAAACATAAGCGTTGCCAAAGCCCGATTAGCTACCGAAGAAATTTATAAAATCAAAAAACAAACAAAGGAAAAATCATGAGAGAAAACTTTAAAAAACTTATTCAATTATTTGTAGTCTTTTTTAAGATTGGCGCATTCACCTTCGGTGGTGGATATGCCATGATTCCCCTTATTTCTAAAGAGGTTGTTGAAAATAAAAAGTGGATAACCGATGATGATATTTTAGAAATCGTTGCTATCGCCGAATCCACACCGGGACCTATTGCAATTAATTCAGCCACCTTTGTCGGCTACAAGGTTTGTGGATTTTGGGGTTCCTTTTTTGCCACACTCGGCACAGTTTTACCCTCTTTTTGTATTATCTTTGCAATTTCATTTTTGCTAGAGCAATTTAAGGATATTAAGGCAGTTCAGTACGCTTTCCAAGGTATTCGTGCAGGTGTTTTGGCATTGCTTTTAAAAGCTATTGTTACAATGTATAAAAAATGCCCCAAGAACTTGGTTTCCTATATTATAATGGCGGCATCATTTGTTTTAACCGCTTTGCTTGACATCCCCGTTTTAGTTGTGCTTATAGGTTGTGCCCTATTCGGTCTTGTAACCTCTCTTATGGCTGAAAGGAGGACAAAATAATGATATTCTTTAAATTATTTTATACCTTCTTTAAAATAGGACTATTCACCATCGGTGGTGGTTATGCAATGCTTCCTTTAATTCAGGAAGAAGTAATCAACAACGGATGGTTGCCAAAAGAGGAAATCGTAAACTTTATTGCCGTTAGCGAATCTACCCCCGGACCCTTTGCCGTTAATATTTCCACCTATGTCGGTTCAGTTTTAGGTGGCGAGTTTGGTATTTTAGGCTCCTTGTTTGGTTCCTTTTGCGCCACATTAGGCGTAATTCTCCCCTCTTTTATAATCATTTTAATCGTTGCAAGATTTTACGAGAAATTTAAAACCAATAAAATCGTTGCCGGTTGTATGACAGGTTTAAAACCTGCTGTTGTGGGTCTTATCGGTGGCGCTATTTTGTCAATTTTCTTAACAGTTTTCCTACCCGAAGGACAAACCGTTCTTGAAATATTAAAAACAGTTCAAACCTATGTGTCTTTAGGCATTTTCGCTGTTTGCAGTATTTTAGCCTTTAAAAAGGTACACCCAATTATTATAATTTGCCTTTCTGCAGTTGCAGGAATTGTGGCAGGTTACTTATTATAGGAGTAAAAAATTATGGATATTATTAGAAACAAAAAAGGATTTATATGTGATATGGACGGTGTTATATATCACGGAAACAAAATTTTAGATGGCGTTGCCGATTTTGTTAATTGGATGATTGACAACGACAAAAAGTTTGTCTTTTTAACTAACAGCCCCGAAAGAACACCCCACGAACTTAGTATGAAATTAGAAAGAATGGGACTAAAGGTTTCGGCCGACCATTTTTATACCAGCGCCATGGCAACTGCTGCTTTCTTAAAATCTCAAGCCTCTGATTGCACTGCTTATGTTATCGGTGAAGCAGCCTTAACCAAGGCCCTTTACGACCAAGGTATTTATATGAACGACATTAATCCTGACTATGTTGTTGTGGGTGAAACCCGTTCTTACAACTTTGAAAAAATCGAAAAGGCCATCGAACTTGTAAACAAGGGTGCTAAACTAATCGGTACAAACCCCGATATTACAGGTCCCACCGAAAAAGGCATTATGCCTGCCACAGGTTCACTTATCGCTCCCATTGAAATTGCCACCGGCAAAAGAGCATATTTCGTTGGCAAGCCCAACCCCCTAATGCTTCGCCACGGCCTTAAGAAAATTGGTTGCCACAGTGAAGAAATTGCCTTTATCGGCGACCGAATGGACACCGATATTATTGCAGGTATTGAATCTAATGTGGATACTGTTCTGGTTTTGACAGGCGTTACCGCAAAAGAGGATATTGATAAATTCCCATATCGCCCAAAATATATTTTAAACAGTGTTGCAGACATTGTAAAATAAACATAAAAAGAAGCACGAAATTTTCGTGCTTCTTTTTTTAAGAATTATAAAAGGTATCAAAAACTGCCTTTGCCATTTCTTGCATTTCGGTGGGGTTTACCTTTAAAAACTGTCGGTCATAGGTTAAAAGTCCGTTTGTTTCATCCTCAACATCGCTGACCTGTGTCAAAACAGTAGCGCAAAGATGGTGTTTTTTTATTGCGGGAATAACCTCATCTAAATACAGTTTTAAAAGCGCTTTTTTAAAGTCCTCGTTGACGCTGAAAAATCTATAACCATAAGTTTTGGTTTTGTTAAAAGAATGGTCCTTGATTTTTGAAGAATATCCGCCAAACTCCGAAAGCACAAGAGGTCGAGAGTCGGGCTTGAATTTTAATGGCTTAAAATAAATATGCTCCGACAAAACATCGCTTTCCCCCGTTTGAAACCAACCCGATGTGGCATCCCAAATACGGGTAGGGTCAATATCCTTCATCATTTTATAAAGGTTTTTAGCATCAAACTGTCCCCATCCCTCGTTAAACAAGGTGTAATACACTACGCTGGGATGGTTATACAAAAGATTTAAAGTATCCTTGGAATTTTTAATAAACTGCTCCCGTCTTAAAGGTGTTGCCCTGTGGGTAATGCCTTTTTTAAGTCCTATTGTCGGCAAGGCAGTATCAATCAGAAAACTATATTTCCCACAGTTTACAAGGTCTTGAAAGACTGCCATACCCAGTTTATCACAGTAATAATAAAACAACTCGTGCTCAATTTTAATATGCTTTCTTAACATATTAAAACCGCAATCCTTCATCTTAAGGATGTCGTTTTCAAGGGCCTTGGGAGTTGCAGGGGTATAGATACCATCGCTAAAATAACCTTGGTCTAAAAGTCCGTGGAAGAAATAGGGCTTTTCGTTTAATAGAATTTCGTTGCCCTCTACCCTTACGGTACGAAGGGCAGTATAGGAATCTACCTTATTCTCGCCACTTGTCAAAGTGAATTCGTAAAGATGTGGGTTTTCGGGGGTCCAATTAATGGGGTTTTCAATTTCAATTCGTGTTTTATCCCCTGAAAATGTATGCTTTTTGCCATCAATTTCAATGGTTTTTTCGTCTTCTCCACCCAAAACGGTTATATCAAAACCCGTGAGGTTAGGGGTGACTTTAATGCTTTCAATGAAATTTTCGGGCACCTCTTCAAGCCATACAGTTTGCCAAATACCACTGGTTTCGGTGTACCACATTCCACCACGCTTTTTGCGTTGTTTACCATAGGCCAAATCCAAATTAAGAGTATCGGTAACCTCTACCTTAATTTCGTTTTCACCCTTCTTTATACGAGATGTAATATCAAAGGAAAAAGGAAGATAACCGCCTATGTTTTCACCCACGAAATTACCGTTTATATAAACCTTGCATTCTTGGTCAACTGCGCCAAAATTCAAAAGAATACGGTCGCTTGTCGGTGCAAGTTCAAAGGTTTTGCTGTAAATCAATAAATCGTTGGTTTCTTTTTTGAAATCTACGCCTGAAAGTCGACTTTCAAGAGGAAAAGGCACAATAATTTCACCACCGAAAACCGAAGTGTTTTTACGCTTGATTTCCAAGTTCCAAATGCCATTTAAGTTTATAAAACTTTGGCGTTTAAACTGTGGGCGTGGGTAAACATCCCAAGGTTTTTCGGTGTTTAAAAACTTTTCAAAGGGTGTATATAATACTGCAAATTCAGTTTTCATTTAAGTTGTTCCTTTTATTAATAATGAATACAAGAGGGATAAGAAAAATAATTGCAATCAAGGCTGCCAAGAAAATATTTTCGTTGGGCAAAAAGGATGTTGTACCATCATTATTAAGTATGGTTTCGGCATTTTTAAGTACAGCCGAGCCTATGCCGGGACCTATAATACCCGGTATCAGCACCTGTGCGAAAATGCGAAGTCCTTGGAACATACCCGCCTTGTTTTCGGGAGTGTTATCCCTTATCATTGCACCAAACACTGCCATACCCGAAAGGTAACCACACATCATAAAGAGAGAACCCACAAATACGGGAAGGGTTGTTTTGGTGAAAAATAAAATCACATAACCTAAACAAAGGGACAAAAGCGCAATACTACCCGAGAAGCCAAATCCTTTTTTATCATATACCCTACCCCAAAAGGCAGTAACCACAGCAGCAATAATAATTGCAGGAGCCATTATGAAAACATAATCCGTAAGGCCTAAGGACTTTTCATAGTAAATAATAAGATATGGCATAAATATTTGAATAGAGGTATTAAAAATCACAAATGCCGCAAGGGCAATGTAAAGCAAAGGATTATTTTTAACGGTTTTAGGTCTGAAGCCGTAAAAAATACAACCCAAATAGCCTTGTTCGGGCTTTTCCACTTTGGTATCTTTAATAAGAAAAATGCCCAAAATACCAATAAGGGTAACCACAATACCAATAATTGTGAAAATAAGTGTCCAACTTGTGGCTTTTTCCAAATCAAAGAACATAAAGCCACCGAAAACCACCAAGATTGCAACAAGAGGCATCATTGCGTTGATGCCCTCAACTGCGCCACGGTTGGTCGAGTCAGTAGAATCGGTAAGCCAAGCATTAAATGCAGCATCGTTTGCAGTGGAACCGAAAAAGGTCATTACACAATCCATTATAATAACCAATGTGACACAAAGGGATGAAACAGCAGTAACGGCTGGGAAAATACCCGAGATAATATCATTACGAATAAGTACAAAACTGAAAATTGAAATACCCCAAAGTATATAACCACTGCAAATAAATAACTTGCGTTTTCCAACACGGTCGGAAAGGGCGCCCATAAAGACAGTGGTTACAGTAGCAGCCACAGCCGATGCGCCAACCATTAAGGCGATATCACTAGCACTGGCGTTAAACATTTTATAAATAAAAACGTTGAAATACATATTTTCAACAACCCACGCAACCTGCCCTATGAGGCTAAATAGGGTAACTGCGCACCAAAAACGAGGTGAAAGTTTAGTTTTCATAATAACGCTCCTTCGGTTTAATATATTTTATTTTATCATAAATCTCAACTTTTCTCAATAGACTTTTGAAGGCTACAACCAGCAAATTTAACCATTAAGGTAAAACAAAAAAGCTATCTCTTACGAGATAGCTTTTTAATTTGAATTAAATTATTCAGCAGTTTCTTCTACTTCGGCAGGAGCGTTTTCTTCGGTTGCTTCGTAAACAACTTCGTCCTTGGCCTCGATATCTTGAGCCTCTTCCTCTTCTTTTTGGATGAGAGCACGGATAGAAAGGCTTATGCGCTTCTTATCGTTGTCAACTGCAGTAATCTTAGCTTCAACCTCTTGACCAACTTGGAGTTCATCTTGGGGTTTAGCAATGTGCTTATCAGCAATTTGAGAAATATGAATAAGACCGTCAATACCGGGGATAATACGAGCAAATGCACCGTAGGTGGTCATGCTAACGATGGTAACCTTAACAACATCGTTAACTTCATAGTTCTTTTGGAAGATAACCCAGGGGTTCTCCTCTTCCTTCTTGTAGCCTAAGGAAATCTTTTTCTTATCCTTATCAATAGCCTTAATGTAAACCTCAACAGTGTCGCCAACTAAAACAACCTCGCTGGGGTTCTTGATTCTGCTCCAAGAAAGCTCGGAAACATGAATCATACCATCAACGCCGCCGATGTCAACAAATGCGCCGTAGTTAGTGAGAGACTTAACAGTACCGGTGAAACGATCACCAACTGCGATATTCTCCCAAATCTTCTCCTCAGCAGCCTTTCTTTCTTCACGAAGAACACTTCTGATAGAGCCGATAGCACGTCTGCCACGGCCGATTTCGATAATACGGAAAGAAACTTCCTTACCCTTTAAATCTTCTAAAGAATCATTTCTTGAAGCTGTGGCTTGTGATGCAGGGATGAAAACGCGAACATTGTTAGTATAAGCCACAACGCCGCCCTTAATAATGTCCTTAACAAAACCTGTAACGATTTCACCGGACTCTTTAGCGGCAACTATATTGTCCCAACCGGCAATAGCATCGAAACGACGCTTAGAAAGCATTGCAGTTCCTTCCTGGTCATTGATTTTCATAATGATAAGATTTAATTTATCATTAACCTTAACTTCATCCATAAGCTTAACATCAGGGTCAGATGAATATTCTGCTTGAGAGATATATCCTGTTACTCCTCTTCCGATATCAACTGTGATTTCCGAAGGATTAACAGCAACAACAATACCCTCTACCTTTTGGTCTCCTGTTAAGCCGCTGAGTGAAGCCTCAAATGCTTCCTCATCTGTCATTTCTTCGAAGCTCTTTTGAACAGATTCTTTAACCTCCATCTGTTCTTCAACCGATTGTAAATTTTCCGACATGGTTCTAATAACCTCCTTTATAATACCCGCAGGTGTGGATGCACCTGCTACCACTCCAATTTTTTCAAGACCTTTTAATCGGTCGGTAGGAAGTTCGTCTGCCGTTTCGATTAAAAAGGTATTGTGGCAATTCTTGAAACAAACATCGTAAAGCTTTGCTGTGTTAGAGCTGTGCCTTCCGCCGATAACAATGACTGCGTCACTGTCACAAGATAGCTTGTCCGCTTCGCTTTGCCTCAAAGAAGTAGCATTACATATTGTATCAAAAATTTTCGCATTTGTACATACTTTTTTTAAATTTTTTTGTATATTTACCCAAATTTTTGCGTTAAAAGTTGTTTGGGAGACTAATATTATATCCTTTTCAACAAAAAAGTCCTCATTTTGAAGAATAGTATCCAATTCTTCCTCACTAGCAACCACAAAACACTCACCAAAACAGTGGCCCACAATACCCTTAACCTCTTGGTGGTTCTTATCCCCTGCGATAATTGTAATCGCTCCCGATAAACTATTTTCGGCAACAATTTTATGAATTTTAGCAACAAATGGACAGGTGGCATCGGCCACATTAATTCCCATATTATTAGCAAGTTCATAAACCGAACGCTCAACACCGTGGGAACGAATAACAAGGGTTTCGTCATCCTTTACTTCCCCGGGGCTTTTCACAATTCGAACACCCTTTAGAGAGAGTTCCTCAACAAGTTGAGGATTGTGGATAATGGGACCCAAGGTGCAAACCTTTTTGCCATCGTTTAAAAGTTCATATACCATATTAACTGCACGGTTTACACCAAAACAAAAACCTGCAGTCTCGGCTTTAGTAATTTTCATTATTTACCCTCAATGCCTGTTTTAATAATATTTACCAAAAGGTCAAAAGACTCATTAAATTCCAAACCCGTTGTATCGGCAACCACAGCATCATCTGCTTGTTTTAAAGGAGCAATTTCACGATTCATATCGTTATAATCACGCTTAACCATATCATCGTAAACATCTTTAAACTCAACAGTTTGTCCCTTTTCAATAAGTTCCTTGTAACGGCGCATTGCTCTGTCCTCAGCCGAGGCAGTAAGATAAATCTTAACAGTGGCATTTGGAAGCACAACCGTACCAATATCTCTTCCGTCCATTAAGCAGTTATTATTTTCGGCCAATTTTCTTTGGGTATCAAGCAAAAATGCTCTAACGGGTGGTTTTGCCGAAACAGCCGAAGCCATCATTGACATTTGGGGAGTTCTGATTTCATCCGACACATCACTGCCATCCAAGAAAACCCTTTGCTCACTGCCAACAAAACGAATATCAACCGTTGTATCAGCCAAAATGCCTTCTATATCACAATTAAGTTCGGTGTCGGCTCCCATTCTTGCAAACTTAAGACCAACCGCTCTATACATAGCGCCTGTATCAACATAGATAAAACCGAAATGCTCGGATAATCTTCTTGATAATGTGCTTTTTCCTGCTCCTGCAGGACCATCAATAGCAACTGAAATCATATTTCTTCTCCTTTACACATTTTCTCCTGCCAAAAAGCCTGTAGAAAATGCTATTTGTAAATTAAAACCGCCCGTAAAGGCATCAACATCAATTATTTCACCTGCGAAATACAAACCACTCACAAGTTTCGACTCCATTGTTGAAGGGTTGATTTCCTTAACCGAAATACCACCCGAAGTGATAATTGCCTCTTCAATAGGTCTGAAACCTGTTATGTGCAAGGTAAAATTTTTTAGTATTCCAACAAGCCCCATTCTTTGTTCACGGCTTATTTGATTAACCTTAATATGCGGGTCAATACCCGACATTCCTATTATAACGGGAATTATGCTTTTAGGCAACAAGGCATCTAAAGAATTTGCAAAATCTTTGTTTTGCTGACCTTCAAAATCCCTTAAAATTCGCTTATCAAGTTGTTCTTCATCCAAAGCAGGTTTAAGGTCTATTACAGCCGTATATTCTGCCTTGCCCATTTTTCTAATGTAGGAAGATGCCGAAAGCACCAATGGTCCCGAAATTCCAAAATGAGTGAAAAGCATTTCTCCCATTTCTTTATAAATCGGTTTTTTCTTACCCATTTCAAAAATGCTCAAAGAGACATTTTTAAGGGAAAGACCCGAAAGTTTTGTGCAAAATCCTTCGTGACAACAAAGTGGCACCAAGGAAGGTTTAAGTTCGGTTACGGTGTGTCCTAAATCGCGAGCCATACGATAACCGTCACCCGTTGAACCTGTAACGGGATAAGAAACGCCTCCCGTTGCCAAAATCACACTGTCGGCCTCAATAATTTCACCATTTTCAAGTTCCACGCCACTTACTTTGCCATTTTCAGTTTTAATGCTTTTGGCCGTCGCGTGTAAAAGTTTGATTTTACTTGCCTTCACACTGTTTGCCAAGGCATCAACAATGTCGACCGCCTTGTCCGACACGGGAAAAACTCGGTTTCCTCTCTCGGTTTTAAGGGGCACCCCTGCATTTTCAAAAAAAGACATGGTATCTTGCGAGGAGAAATTTGAAAACGCCGAATACAAAAATCGGCCGTTTTTGGGGGTATTGGCAATTAATGTGTCAAGGTCACAATTATTGGTAACATTACATCTACCTTTGCCCGTTATCATTAATTTTCTACCCACACGCTCATTTTTCTCTATTATGGTAATTTGTTTTTTTGTATCTTTATACTTGAAATCGGCGCTAAGGGCAGCCTTAAGACCTGCAGGTCCACCACCGATTATTACAATGTTTTTCATTAAATTTTATATTCCTTATATACTTCTTTTGTTTCCAAATTCTTCCACAAGAATCTTCCGTTTTCAAGTATCATATAACTATGAGGTGTATCTTCTTTAGGAATAGAAACCGAACCGGGATTCATATAAATAAAATCTTCGTGCTTGGTGCACTTTGAAACATGGGTATGACCGTTAAGCAAAATATCACCCTTAGCAAGGGGTGGAAGTTTTGTTTCATTGTAGTTGTGACCGTGAGTGGCATAAATCAATTTATCTTCCACGGGAATTACTGCATAATCGGCCAAAACGGGGAAATTAAGTACCATTTGGTCAACCTCGGTGTCACAATTTCCTCTAACACAAAGCAATTTTTCCTTCAAAGGATTTAACATTTCAATTACCTTTTTGGGAGCATAGTCACGGGGTAAATCATTTCGAGGACCGTGATATAAAATATCCCCCAAAATTAAAACTCTATCAGCCTTTTCATCTTCTATCGCCTTTAAAAGCAGGTCGCAATAAAAGGCAGAACCGTGAATATCCGAAGCAATTAAAAATTTCATTTTACAAGCACCTTTTCAATCTTTCCTATAATAATATTATGATAATCCTTGTTATACCAACGAAGTGGTTCCTTATCGGTAAAACACTCTTCCTTTAATCTGTCAACATACTGCTTTTTGCAAACAAGAACGAGTCTTGCCTCTTCAAAATAAACAGTGTCATCGCTGAAAACGGGAGTGAGTCCTGTCTCGGCTGTTTTATCCACATCTCTGCCCGATTTCGAGCCACAAACCTTGTGAATATCTTTATTATCGCCGTAAAAAGAAAGGGTGAAATAATCCTCTTTTTCGATAAAATTCATTGTATAACGCTGAGGTCTAACCATAGCAATTACGCTGTCATTACCCCACATTTCACCGGCAAATCCCCAAGAAGCAGTCATCATATTATAACCCGACTTGTCACCTGCAGTAATAAGCATCCACTCATCACTTATAGCCTTTATAATATTATCGGGTATTTCCTTTGGGCTAATCTCCTTAAACATATATATCACCTATTCTTTGTTAAGTTTTTTGTAAAGTTCAATTATTTCGGCCTTGAGATTTAAGTTTTCATCCAAACTTAAATCAGGGTCTTTTTGAAGTAAAACCTTAGCCTCTTTACCTGCCAACTCCAAAATATCGCGGTCGGCAAAAAGGTCGGCAATCTTCATTGGAGGAAGTCCGTGTTGGCGAGAACCTAAAAAGTCTCCCGGACCTCTTAATTTTAAATCCTCATCGGCAATAAGGAAACCGTCAGTAGTATTTTTAATAACTTCCAATCTTTTTTTGGTATCCTCGGAAGTATTATCTGTAATTAAAATGCAATCCGACTTATATTCTCCCCTACCAATTCGGCCTCTGAGTTGGTGAAGGGCCGAAAGTCCAAATCTTTCAGCATTTTCAATAACCATTATAACTGCATTTGGAACATCAATTCCAACCTCTATTACCGTGGTAGCAATAAGAAGTTGAATTTCACCCGTGCTAAATTTAGTCATAACCTCTTCCTTTTCTTTAGAGGTCATTTTGCCGTGAAGTAATCCCAAGTTATAATCCTTAAATTCGCCCTCTTTTAGATTTACATAATATTCTTTTGCTGATATTATGTCAACTTCTTCTCCGTCTGAAACCAAAGGACAAACAATATACCCTTGTCTTCCATCATTTAAGAATTTCTTTATATAATTATATATCCTTGGCCTGTAAGAAGAGTCCACTAAATATGTATCAATCTTCTGCCTACCTGCAGGATATTCATCCACAATGCTGATATCAAGGTCACCGTATAAAATAAGTCCCAAAGTGCCTGGAATTGGGGTTGCCGACATTACAAGTGTATGGGGATTTTCACCCTTTGATGCTAAACTGCCCCTTTGATTTACACCAAAACGGTGTTGTTCATCGGTTACGACAAGACCCAACTTATTAAATTCAACATCATTGGTTATTAATGAGTGTGTGCCCACGACAACATCAATTTCACCCGTTTTAAGGGCAATTTTAATTTGGTCTTTTTCCTTTTTCTTAACACTGCTTGTAAGCAAAGCGCATTTAATCCCTGTTTTTTCAGTTAACTTCAAAAGGGTTTTATAATGCTGCGTCGCTAAAATCTCGGTTGGCACCATCATTGCCGACTGAAATCCGTTTTTAGCAGCGGAATACATAAGGGCCGCCGCAATAACAGTTTTGCCGCTTCCAACATCACCCTGAACTAAACGGTTCATAGAATAACCCGAAAACATATCTCGCATACACTCTTTGATAACCCGTTCTTGAGCCGAGGTCATATCAAAGGATAAAAGTTCTTTAAAATCGGACAAGTATCCTTGTTTAATAACATATCCCGTTTTTTTACCTTCGGCAGTTTTGAGGAGACCCAAACCTGTTCTTAAAATAAAAAGTTCTTCAAAAACGAGGCGTTTTTGAGCATCCAAAAAAGCTTCTCTGTTCAGTGGGAAATGTATATTTTGGAGGGCAAATTCCAAACTGCAAAGTTTGTTTTTATGCCTTATTTCCTCGTTTAAAGTTTCGGGAAGTTTCACTAAACCGATAGCAGTTTTAATTAAATTTTTAATTTGCTTTGAGGATAAATCCTTACTTGCAGGATAAATAGGCTCGATTGCATTATTACTTACGGGGACAATTTTTGGAGAGGACATTTTATGACACAAAAATCCACCCGACAAACGACCGTAAAAAAGGTATTCTCTACCCTCTCTTAAACTTTCGGCCAAAAATCTTTGGTTAAAAAGAAGGGCTGTCATTTGGGCAGTATCATCCTCGCAAAAGACCGAATAAAGGGTCATCCCATTACGTTTTTGCTCAGCCTCTACCCTTAAAACTTTAGCCTTGATGCACACCTTTTCAAATAAGGGCGCTGAACTTATTTTCTTAATATCAGTCCAGTCAAGGTAATCCCTGGGATAATAACGCAAAAGGGCACCGACAGTATCGATGCCCTTATCTTTTAGGACAACAGCTCGTTTTTCACCAACACCCTTAAGGTATCTAATATCGGTGGAAGCTGTTATCATTTTAATTCACCTACTCAACAGAGATTATATAGTAGTAAATTGGTTGACCGCCGTTAATGAATGTGAGTTCTACCTTAGAACCGTATTTTTCATCTACTGCAGCCTCAATTTGTGCTGCTTGTTCCTCAGTAACATCCTCACCGGTTATAACGGTAACAAACTGGCTGTCACGCTTAATCATTTGCTTTAAAAGTTTTAAAACAGTTTTCTCAAGATCGTTATCAACAAAGGTGATTTTACCGCCTGTTAGAGCCATTAAATCGCCCTTCTTAATATTATGACCATCGGCTTGAGAATCACGAGCTGCAAAGGTGATTTGACCTGTAGCAATCTTCTCGGCTGCTTTTTGCATTTCAATAGCGTTTGTATTATCATCAGCATCAGGGTCAAAGGTAAGCATTGCAGTGATACCTTGAGGAATTGTTCTTGTGTGAAGAACTATTACCTTTCTTGTGCTGATAGAAATTGTTTGCTCGGCTGCCATAATGATATTTTTGTTATTAGGAAGAACAAAAACAGTCTCAGCAGGAGTGGTTTCAATTGCCTTCAAAATGTCATCGGTGCTGGGGTTCATGGTTTGACCACCACTAACAACTGTATCAACACCTAAATCCTTAAACAATTCTGCCAAACCATCACCTGCGCAAACCGAAACAAAACCAAAAGGATTTGTAGGCTCAACGGGAGTGTAGGTTTCGGTTCTGTCTGCACTCTTAGCAGGTTTTTTCTTAGCATTTTGAGCATCATGCTTTTGTTTTTCATGTTGGTCACGCATATTCTCTATCTTAAGATGGACAAGAGAACCGTGGGTCAAAGCGTTTTCAATAGCATTACCGGGATGGTCAGTGTGAACATGAACCTTGATAATTTCTTCATCGTCAACCACAACAACACAGTCACCGATAGTCTCTAAATACATTCTTAAGTCATTGGGTTCCTTCTCGCACTCGGGATTACGGTTTACGATAAACTCGGTGCAATAGGTAAAGGTGATTTCGGTTTCAAATTCACCTGCAGCATTTCGGCTCGTTTCTTCCTCGGTTTCCTCGATTTGAACGTTATTGCCCTTAATGATAACACCGTCTTTAAACACCGAAAGCATACCTTTAAGTATTAAAACAAAGCCAAAACCACCGGCATCAACAACGCCTGCTTTCTTAAGTTGGGGTAACAACTCAGGAGTTTCAGCCAAAGCCTTCTCGGCGCCTTCAATAGCGCTTTCAAAAACTTCCAGTTCGTTCTTTCCGGCTTCAAAAGCTTCATTAGCATATTCAGATGCTACTCTTGCAACTGTTAAAATTGTACCTTCGGTAGGTTTCATAACAGCTTTATAAGCAGCCTCAACACCAAATGCAAAAGCCTTTGCAAGATTTTCGGATGTGACAAATTCCTCGTCGCCTATACCCTTTGCAAAACCTCTAAATAAAAGGGAGGTAATAACGCCCGAGTTTCCTCTTGCGCCTCTAAGTAAAGCAGATGCGTTTACCGAAGCCACTTTACCTGCAGTTTCACCGCTTAACTTCTCAAGTTCGCGAGCAGCGTTGCTCAAGGTCATAGACATATTAGTACCTGTATCAC